>JABWBM010000007.1 GCA_013360495.1 Planctomycetaceae bacterium | reverse complement strand
GGCGACTATATTCTGAGGAAATTGTCATATTTCGCCGTCTGGTAATGATTGGCACTCGGGTTGCGATGAACCTTCGGGCGTGAACCGGACGCCCAAAGGAGCAGCCATGCAACTCGATAAGTTCACTGTCAAAGCTCAGGAAGCGCTACAGGACGCCCAAGGCGAAGCTACCAAGCGCGACCACCAATCGCTCGAGGTTGAGCACCTTATGCTTGCTTTACTCGAACAGCAGGATGGCGTCGTGCCGTCGTTGCTGCGAAAGCTCAACCTCGACCCCGCAAAACTTGTTAGCGCGACTAACGCGGAGATCGACAAACTCCCCGTCGTCAGCGGCGGTCAGACTACCATCTCCCGAGCGTTGACCAAGGTGCTGGCGCTTGCCGGCGATGAGGCGAAGGGACTTGGCGACCAATACATATCGACCGAACACTTGTTGCTCGCAGTCATCAAAGAAGGCAAGTCACCGTCAGCGCAGCTTCTCAAGGTTCATGGCCTCGACCGTAACGCCATCCTTGACGCGCTCAAGCAAGTGCGCGGCTCGAAGCCCGTCACCTCGCAAGACCCCGAGGGAAGCTATCAATCGCTGGAGAAATACTGCCGCGACCTCACCGCCGAAGCGCGGGACGGCAAGCTCGATCCGGTGATTGGCCGCACGGAGGAAATTCGTCGCGTGCTGCAAGTCCTTTCGCGCCGCACCAAGAATAATCCGGTGCTGATCGGCGAGCCGGGCACCGGAAAGACCGCCATTGTCGAAGGCATCGCCCATCGCATCATCAGCAACGATGTTCCTGAAGGCTTGAAAAACAAGCGTGTCCTTTCACTTGACCTCGGCGCGCTCATGGCGGGCACGAAATTCCGGGGCGAGTTCGAAGAACGCCTCAAAGCCATCATCAACGAGATCAAAGAATCCAGCGGCGAGATCATCCTCTTCATCGACGAGCTGCACACCATCGTGGGCGCGGGCAAGACTGAAGGCTCGCCCGACGCGGGTAACCTGCTCAAACCCGCCCTCGCCCGTGGCGAGCTGCGCTGCATCGGCGCCACCACCCTCGACGAATACCGCAAACATATTGAGAAGGATAAGGCCCTCGAGCGCCGCTTCCAGCAGGTGTACGTCAGCGAACCGGACGTCAATGACACCATCGCCATTCTGCGCGGGCTGAAAGAACGCTATGAAGTTCATCACGGCGTCCACATCACGGATTCGGCGCTGGTGGCGGCTGCGACATTGAGCGACCGCTACATCACCGAACGCTTTCTGCCCGATAAGGCCATCGATCTTGTGGACGAGGCGGCAAGCCGCGTCCGTATGTCGATCGATTCCATGCCGCCGGAGATCGACCAGCTCGAGCGCGACTTGCGCCGCCTTGAGATCGAGCGCGAAGCGCTGAAGAAGGAAAAGGACGACGCCAGCAAAGAGCGCTTGAAAAATCTTGAGAAGGAACTCGCCGGGATAAAAGAGGAGCACTCGCGTCTCAAAGCCCAATGGATGGCCGAGAAGGAGCAGATCAAGGGCGCGTCCGACTATCAGGCGCAGCTCGAACAACTGAAATCCGAAGCCGAGCGTCTCGAACGTGAGGGCGATTTCGGCAAGGTGGCGGAATTGCGTTACGGGACCATCCCCGAACTCGAGAAGAAAATCGCGAAGGCGAAGTCTTCGCGCAAGAAACAGGAATCTGAGACTCGCATGCTCAAGGAAGAAGTCACCGAGGAGGAGATCGCCGAGATCGTCTCCAAGTGGACCGGCGTCCCCGTGACCAAGATGATGAGCAGCGAGAAGGAGAAACTCGTCTACCTCGAAGATCATCTGCACAAACGCGTGATCGGCCAGAATGAGGCCGTCGAGGCCGTGGCCAACGCCATCCGCCGCGCGCGTTCGGGCTTGCAGGATCCCAACCGCCCGACGGGCAGCTTCATCTTCCTCGGGCCCACGGGTGTCGGCAAAACCGAGCTTGCCAAGGCGCTCGCGGAATATCTTTTTGACGACGAGGCCGCGCTGGTGCGTATCGACATGGGCGAATATATGGAGAAGCACTCCGTCGCCCGCTTGATCGGTTCCCCGCCGGGATACGTCGGCTACGAAGAGGGCGGCCAACTGACCGAAGCCGTGCGCCGCAGACCATACTCCGTCGTGCTCTTCGACGAGATCGAGAAGGCCCACCCCGAAGTGTTCAATACGCTCTTACAATTGCTTGACGACGGGCGGCTCACCGACAGTCAGGGCCGTGTGGTGAATTTTAAAAACACGGTCGTGATCATGACCTCCAACGTTGGTTCAGCGCATATCGTCGAGATGACGGACAAGGATTTCAAGGCGATGGAAGAGCGCGTGCTCGCCGACCTTCGCGCGAAGTTCAAGCCTGAATTTCTCAACCGCATCGACGACATTGTCGTCTTCCGTAGGCTTGAGAGGGCGGAATTGCGCAACATCGTGATGCTGCAGGTGGAACGCCTGAGGAAGTTGCTTGCCGACCAGCGCCTCGAACTTGATATCACCACCGAGGCCGTCGATGCGTTGGCCGCCGCAGGCTACGATCCGGTCTATGGCGCGCGTCCGTTGAAGCGCCTTATTACCAAGCGCATCCAGAATCAGCTTGCGCTGCGCTTGCTCGAGGGCGAGTTCAAACCGGGCGACACGGTGCGCATCGATGTCCAAGGCGACGACTTCGCATTCACCCGCGCCAAACCTGCCCGCGCAGCGCGGTAATTTTCTTGGTCAAGTTTGTCGATCTCGCATCATGCCGATGACGAAGCAAAAGTCATGACGCTCAAAGAAATGTTCGAGTATATGGATGCGTCCGCGCCGCCGAACGTCGAGAAGCTATCGCCCGAGGAAATGTCCGCCGATGACATCTTCAAGCTCACGCCCTTTCGCAACGTCGCGCAAGAGTGAAGATGTTTACCGCCGAGGACGCGGAGAGCGCAGAGGAAGAGAAAGATTGCTCACGCAAAGGCGCAAAGCCGCAAAGAATTTCCAATGCAACGAAAGACAGAACAATCTCATTTTCCTTTGCGCCTTGGCGGCTTTGCGTGAAACACCTTCCTCCGCTCTCTCCGCGAACTCAGCGGTGAAAATCTAGAGTGAGAGTGCATGGGAAAAGACAAGCGTCAGGGCTTCTTGTAGACGTTGAGGCCGATTTTCTCCTCGCGGTCGGGGAGTGTGTAGTTCCCTTCCGTCGACGCGATGATGATCGACTTACCCGATGCCGACGCGCCGAAGCTTTTCGACAGGTCGACCTTGATGGTCAGGATGTCGCCGTTGATGGAGAGTTCGACGTTTTTCATGGCAGGCCTTTCGCGGACGAGACACTATTGCCGACAAATCACGTTGGGCATCTTTTGTAGCGTCACGGCTATGCCGTGACGTCTTCGCGTTCTGCCGAAAGACGCCATGCCATAGGCATGGCTCTACAAGACTCCACTGCGCTTTCGTCACGCCTTCCATCCGGCTTGCGGAATGACGAAAGAATGGTTTGACCCCACAGTGCTCGGCCTGGCTCGTCGCCTCGCGACTCGCCTGATCGGCCTCACACCTTGGCGCCCATCTTCTCGGCCTTTTCGAGCACTTCCTCGATGCCGCCGCACATGTAGAACGCCTGTTCCGGCAGGTGGTCCCACTTGCCTTCCACCACTTCCTTAAAGCTGCGGATGGTGTCGGCGAGCTTGACGTATTTGCCCGGGAAGCCGGTGAACACTTCGCCGACGTGGAAGGGCTGCGAAAGGAATTTCTCGATACGCCTTGCGCGGCTCACGAGGATCTTGTCCTCTTCGCTCAATTCGTCCATGCCGAGGATGGCGATGATGTCCTGCAGTGCCTTATAACGCTGGAGAATTTCCTGTACGCGGCGCGCGACGCGGTAGTGCTCGTCGCCAACAACCTTCGGGTCAAGCGCGCGGCTCGACGACGCGAGCGGATCCACAGCGGGGTAAATGCCCTTCGCCGCGATGGCGCGCTCGAGCGCGGTCTTCGCGTCAAGGTGGGTAAACGCCGTCGCGGGCGCTGGGTCGGTATAGTCGTCGGCAGGCACGTAAATCGCTTGCACCGATGTAATCGAGCCGTTGTCGGTAGAGGTGATGCGCTCCTGCAGGGCGCCCATTTCGGTGGCAAGCGTCGGCTGGTAACCCACGGCGCTGGGCATACGGCCCAGCAACGCCGACACTTCCGAACCTGCCTGCGTAAAGCGGAAGATGTTGTCGACGAACATCAGCACGTCTTTGCCGCCCTGATCGCGGAAGTATTCGGCCATGGTGAGGCCCGAGAGCGCCACGCGCAGGCGCGCGCCCGGCGGTTCATTCATCTGGCCATAGCACAGCACGGCCTTGTCGATCACGCCCGACTCCTGCATTTCGAGCCACATGTCGTTACCCTCGCGGGTGCGCTCACCCACGCCGCAGAAGACCGAGTAGCCGCCGTGGTGGCGGGCGATGTTGTGCACCAGCTCCATGATGATGAAGGTCTTGCCCACGCCGGCGCCGCCGAAGAGGCCGATCTTGCCGCCCTTGGGGTATGGCTCGATCAGGTCGATGACCTTGATGCCGGTCTCAAGAATCTCGACGCGCGTTCCGAGGCTCGTGAACTGCGGCGCTTTCTGATGAATCGGGCGGTATTCCTTGGCGTTGCACGGGCCGCGCTCGTCGATCGGGTCGCCGAGCAGGTTGAAAATGCGTCCGAGGGTCGGCTCACCGACAGGAACGGAGATCGCGGCGCCGGTGTTGTCCACAGGCGTGCCGCGGATGATGCCGTCGGTGGACGCGAGCGCGATGGCGCGAACCTGATTGCGGCCAAGGTGCTGCTGGACTTCGAGGGTCAATATCGAGTTCGTGGAGTCGTTTTTCAACTTGAGCGCATCATAGATTTCGGGCAATCCGCCCTCGGGGAACTCCACGTCAACGACCGGCCCGATCACCTGAATCACCTTGCCCTTGGACTTCTCTGACATTCCAACTCCTCTGAATCACTGGTGTATTGCTGTCTCAGCTTCGCCCCTCACGATTGGAGGCGCTCGCGCTTATAACAGCCGCTTTCGGCGCTCACAACACCTTGTTAAATAGTCACTTTCGCACCATATTCCATTGAAGAAATGCCCATCCCAAGCCGATAAAATGGGATACAGAGTGTTCCGTATTTTTGTAACGCGCAGGGAGGCGCAGTGACACCGGACGACTTGCAACCCGCAAATTCGAAAGATGTGCAGCGCGCCACCGGCGCGGTCCGCGCGCAAGTTCCCGGCGATCTCCCGGCAAGCGCAGATGGTGCCACGCCGGCAGCGGAAGGCGGAGCGAAAGCCCAATCTCCCAAGAGTGTCAAGGGCACCGTTATCGCCGTCGTCATTATGCTCGGCATTGCTGGCGTCTCGTATTTGATCGCCAACCTCGTGAGCGAGCGCTTCTTTCCAGCCAAGCCTAAAGAAGTCGAGGTCGAGCGTCCTGTGCGTGCACCGACTCTCGGCCCTCGCGCCGACGAGGCAAAACTCGCCGGCATGGGCATCCCCGATACGAAGCCCTATCGCGACCCTGCAGAGGGGAAGGAAGGCGAGCGAGCCGACACCCCGGAAGAAGTGAAAGGGGCGAAGGACATCTACGACGAAATCTACAAGCGTGAACGCGCCCACCTCACGAATGATGTCGATTTCTCGCTCGCGAACACCGACAGCTACCAAATGCCGGATGAGGAAGACGTCGAAACCGACCGTCCCGAGCGCGAGGGCGTGGAGGGGACCGAACCCGCCCTCCCCAAAGACCGCGACGAAGCCCGTGAGGCGCTTTCGCCCAAGCATGACGCATACCCCGAGCCGGGACGTCCCGCGCGCGAGTATCTCGTGCTGCTGCGCAATGCGCTCAACAAGATGGACGGGATGAAGGTCGATCTCGAGAAGTGCTTCATTCTCCTTTCCATGTATTACGACCCGAACATCGACCCGAAGGTCTACCTCGGCTACATCCAGAACATGGCGTCAGAACTTTACGGCCGATTGACGGTTCAGGGCGACAAGGGCCGCATGCCCATCACCGATCCGCGCGAGCAGGTCAATATCGTCACGGGCTTTATGATGCACGGAGGCGGACGCTTCAAGGGCTGGGATGTTCAGGAATATCACCCCGCCATCAGCGGCGCTGGAACGCCCATCACGCAACAGCACTACCTCGCGCAACAAGTGTTCGCCCAGGGCGAGGATGTCCGCAACGCCTCGTCCAGCACGACGCTCAACATTCTGACGCTGATCCTGCTCCGCAAGCTTGCGGGCGTCGGCGAAAATCACTTCACCGGCAACCCCGACGACATGCCTGTGCATGTGCCTTTCTATGGTGTGCGTCTTCCCGACCGTACCATCCTGCGCTTTGACGCCGGCGGCCACCATCGCCCGCTTCCCGAACGCGAGGGCGGAGACTCAAGCGATCCGCTCAGCCTCTACACCCGCAACGTCGAATTCCTCCGCAACGGCAACCACTACGACGGCGCTGATTACGACAGCCGCTTCGCCATCAGCGACGGCGAGAAGCTCAACGGCATCTACCTTTGGACGCTCGACGACCGCGAACTCTTCGCCTCGCTCGGTTATGAACTGGCCCGCATGGAAGTGTTCAAAGGCCAGCGCGGCGACGGCGAATCGTGGAAACGCGCGCGCACGCTGCTCGAGGAATGGGTGCTCGACCGCGACGACGGCACGCAGGGGCATCACCGCGACGGCGTCGCCACTCGTCCTGTTTCGTCCCACCGCGCCCCGCGCGGCGACCTGAAGCTCCGCGACGCGCACTTGCTTTACGCGCAGATGTTGCTGTTGCTTGGCGACTTTGAGCACTTGAAGATGCAAATTGATGAGAATCCGGCGCTGCTCACGGACCCAGCGCTCTCGGGCGGATTAAGCGGCATGCTCGCGCACTCGAAGGGCCACCTCGAATCGGCTATCGCCCACCTTGAGGACGCTATCAAGCTCAGCGACGACAACGCCCGTGCCCACCTCTACCTCGGGGACATTTCGCTGCTGATGCACGACGGCTCGACGCCTGAGGCAATGGTCGGCACTGGCGGCGACCGCCTGCACATGGCGCTGCGCCACCTCAACGCCGCCGAGACTTATGACAACGGCACGTTGACGGGAACGGAGCGCTTCCTGCTGCACTACCGTCGCGCGCTTGCCTACGCGCGCAAGAGTGAGATGCTGGACGCGCTGAAGGACCTCGGTCGTGTTGCGAAGATCAACCCAGAGTTCGCGCGCACGCCTCGCTACGATGACTTGCTGGCGCGGTTCAGGATCGAGCGTTCCTTCCAAGCGCTTGAATCTCCAAGCAGCAAAGAATCCGGCGAATTAAAATTCGAGGCCGTCGCCTATCTCGAAAAGACCCTCTCACTGAAGCCCGAACACCAGGCTGAACTCTTGCGCTGCGCTCGCCTCTTCGGTCACACCGATAACGTCGCCGCTGAATGGGAACTGGCTGCCGCTCTTGGTCGCATGACCGGCCAAAACCACGGCCGCGACGGCGCCGCCTGGGAAACCTGGCTCCGCACCGCGCTCAAAGAGAAGCGGTAAGATTGAGTTCTCGTCATGCCCGCGAAGGCATAACGCCATACGATGAAAAGCAACCGTAGTCTCGAGTAGAGCGCGAAGCGCTCGTATCGAGAGACTGGCTTTGCCGAAACGTCTGCACCATGGCCGTCTCGACACGCGCGCTTTGCGCGCTACTCGACGCAATCGGGAATGAGGTCGCCCCCTTCCCTGAGACTGGTTGCTACCCCGCTCTAAATATCCAGATTCTTCGCATCCAGTGCGTGCTTCTCGATGAACTCGCGGCGCGGTTCCACTTGATCGCCCATCAGGATCGTGAACATGTCGCCGGCGGCCTCTTCGTCCTCGAGCGTTACCTTGAGAAGCGTGCGACGCGCGGGGTCCATGGTGGTCTCCCACAGTTCCTCGGCGTTCATCTCGCCAAGACCTTTGAAGCGCTTGATCGTCAAACCCTGCCCGCCGATCTCGCGCACGGCATTGAGCGCCTCCGCCAGCGTGCGGACTTCGTGAGTCTTGCCCTCGGTGTCGGCGACGGAAAAGCGCGGCTTGGTGTCTTCGGCGGGCGGGATCCAGTCGGACGTGGAATAGCCGCGCGCTTCGAGCTTCTTGACCGTCTCGGCGATCTTCGGGGCGATATGGACTTCGATCTGCAGCGCCCCGTCCTTCTTCTTGCTGGAATAGGAGTCGTCCTCGGTGATGAGCGCGAAGTCACCCTTGTGCTTCTTCGTCTGCTCCTCGGAGAACTTGATCAACTCTTCATCGCTATGGAAGTAATGCGCCTTGCCTTCGAAGAGCACAATGTAGGAAGGCAGCGAGCCGCGCTTGCCGTCCCACTGGGCGAGGTAGCGGTTGAAGTCGATGCCTTTCTTGCGCAGCAGGCCCGAAAACTCGTCGAGCCTCACCAGCAGTTCGAGCAATTCGCGCAGTTTCCCGCCCTCGAGTTCTTCGGCTTTCGTTTTGCCCGACGCGATGCGCGTAAACTTCGAATTGCTCAGGCCCAAACGCATCAGCGTGTCGTTCATCTGCTTGTCGGAGAGAACGTACTCCTCCTTCTTGCCCTTCTTCACGTGATAGAGGGGCGGCTGCGCGATGTAAATGTTTCCCTTGTGGACGAGCTGCGGCATCTGGCGGAAGAAGAAGGTGAGTAACAATGTACGGATGTGGCTGCCGTCGACGTCGGCGTCGGTCATGATGATGATCTTGTGGTAGCGCAATTTCTCCATGTTGAAGTCGTCGTGACCGATGCCTGTCCCGAGCGCCGTGATGATGGTGCGGATTTCCTCGTGTTGCAGCATCTTGGCGAGCTGCGCCTTCTCGACGTTGAGGATTTTGCCGCGCAGCGGAAGGATCGCCTGTGTCGCGCGCTCGCGGCCTTGCTTGGCGGTGCCGCCGGCGGAATCACCCTCGACGAGGTAGAGTTCGCTTTCGCCGGGGTCTTTGGATTGGCAGTCGGCGAGCTTGCCGGGCAAGCCGCCAAGCCCCATCGCGCCCTTGCGAACCACTTCGCGAGCCTTCTTCGCGGCTTCGCGCGCACGGGCGGCGAGGATCGAACGCTTGACGATGGCGTCCGCTTCCTTCGGGTGCTCTTCCATGTAGATCTCAAGCTGCTCGGAGATGATCTGATCGACGGCGGATTCCACCTCGCGGTTGAGCAGACGGTCCTTGGTCTGGTTCGAAAACTGAGGCGACTTGACCTTCACCGAAATCACGCCGACGAGGCCTTCGCGGAAGTCATCGCCAGTCGGAACGCTCTCCTTCTTCGCGCCGTTGCGTTCGAGCCAGCGGGTGGAAAACTTGGTAAGCGCGCGCGTCATGCCCTTGCGCATACCGGTAAGGTGCGTGCCGCCGTCGCGGTTGGCGATCAGATTGGTATAGGCAAGGAAGGCGTCCGGTGTCTCCTGATCGGTCCACTGCAGAGCGCACTCAACCTCGACTTCGCCCATGGTGCGATGAACGTAAATCACGTTTTCGTGAATCTTCACCTTGTTGCGGTTCTTGAACGCCACGAATTCCTGAATGCCGTTGGCGTAATGAAAGTTTTCTTCTTTCGGCTCATCGCCGCGCTCATCGCGCAGGTGGATTGTCACGCCCTTGCAGAGGAAGGCGAGCTCGCGCAAACGCGCAGCCACGGTGGCGAAGTGAAACTCGATGGTTTCCTTGAAAATCTGCGAGTCGGGAAAGAAGGTCACCTTGGTGCCGTGGCTGTCGGAAGGGCCGAGCACCTTGAGGTTGGTTTTGACGTGGCCGCGCTCATAGCGCTGGTGGTGAATCTTTCCGTCCTGCTTGACTTCGACTTCCGTCCACTCGGAGAGCGCGTTGACCGCCTTCAAGCCGATGCCGTGCAAACCGCCGGAGACGTTGTAGGCCTTGTTGTCGAACTTTCCGCCGGCGTGCAGATCGCAAAACACCATCTGCACCGCGGGAATCTTGTATTTCGGGTGAATGCCGACGGGAATGCCATGGCCGTCGTCAGCGACCGAGCATGAGCCATCGCCGTTGAGCAGGACATTGATCTTCGAGCAGCGCCCGACGAGCGCCTCGTCGATGGAATTGGAAACGATTTCATAGACGAGTTGGTGCAAACCGTCGAGCGTCGGCCCGCCGATGTACATACCGGGGCGCTTGCGGATGCCCTCAAGCCCTTCGAGCTTGACGATGTCTTCTGCTGTGTATTCCGACGTCGGTTTTTTGACGGCTTCCACCGTTCCTGTCGATGCTTTAACCATTGGATTGTGTCCGCTTCCCTGTGTCTTTCGTCTTCTTTTTCGTCACGCCCGCCCGGATGCGCAGGCAGGCCACTCGATCTTTCTCGTTCAACGCTTCGTTCACGGCGCGCAACAGCGTGTTCGACTTGTGCACGCTCAGTTCATGGGCCAAAGCCTGCGAACTGACCGTAACGCGAAGCTCGCCCTGCTTGTACGACGTCACTTCACTCGCCGACGCTATCTCGTTCCCTGCAGCCTTGCGCCACGCTTTGGCGAAGCGCTCAATACGCGACGCCCGCCGCCCGATGCCTTCGATGCGCGCCTCGCGTAGCAATTCAGCCGCCGAACGGGGCATTTTCAAGCGGCCGGGATTCGTCTCGCGAAGCTGAGAAAGCCGGTCGTAATGCACCGCAAGCGTACTCGAAATGTTGCGGCGAGCCATGGCGGAATTGTACCCATTTTAAGGATGTTGTGAAGCGTTCTAAATCGCGTTTTAAGCGTGTTTTATGCGGTTTTGAGCCGGTATCCGTCAAGCGGAGAATTACAGGGGTCCAGCGCCCCGGCGCAATAGTGATTCCACGCTTATCGTTGGAAAGCGGAACAAGGTGTGGAATACTTGCGAACGAAGCGCGAGAGCAACCGGAGTTGACAACATGGCGATTATCGAATGTGTACCCAACATTTCCGAGGGGCGGGACAAGGCGAGAATTGACGCCATCGGATCCGTGGTCAACCAGACCAAGGGAGCCAAACTCGTTTCCATCGAATCGGACGCCGACCACAACCGCAGCGTCATCACCTTCGCCGGCGACGAGATCGGCGTCTATGACGCCGCGCTTGCCATCTTCCGCAAGGCAACCGGACTGATCGACCTCAACAAGCATCAGGGCGAACACCCGCGCATGGGCGCCGTGGACGTCTGCCCCTTCATTCCCGTCAAAGACGTGACGATGGAGGAATGCGTCAAGCTCGCCAAGCGTCTCGGCCGGCGCGTTGGCGAGGAGTTGGGCGTCCCGGTCTATCTCTACGAGGCGGCCGCAACGCGCAAGGAACGCAAGAACCTCGCCGACATTCGCAAGGGACAGTTCGAGAAACTGCGCGAGTTGATCGGCACCGACGAAAGCCGTGTGCCGGATTTCGGCCCGAACAAGATTCACCCCACGGCCGGCGCGTCAGCCATCGGCGCGCGTTTTTTCCTGATTGCCTTCAACGTCAACCTCGCGACGCACGACGTCGACGTGGCGAAAAGCATCGCGCAGACCATCCGCGAAAAGGACGGCGGGATGCCGGGCGTTAAAGCGCTTGGTTTCATGCTTGAGCACGAGGGCGTCGCTCAGGTGTCCATGAACCTCGTGGACTACCGTAAAACCTCGCCCGCACAGGCATACACCCGCATCGAAGAACTGGCGGCGGCCAAAGGCGTGAAGATCAAGGAGTCCGAGATTGTCGGCGTCGTGCCGCAGGAGTCCATGACCGTGTGCGCGCGCCAGCGAAAGATCGAAGTGTCCAACGACCTCGATGTGGTGAACCGCGAAGTGGCCGAATCATTGAAGGTGAAGGGGTATACTCCAAAGATGGTGCTCGAGAATCACTTGTCCTAAGCGCAGGTGTCGTGTAGCCGTCATCCCCGTGACTCGTCTCGGCAAAGCGCTTCGGCGTCAATTCGACAACGTTCAACACCGGATTGCGCGTCTTCACTTGGCTGGTCATGATGTCGCTCCCTGTGGCTATCATCGTAAGAGCGATAACCGGCAATTCCAGAAACACATCAACTGTCAATGCCCAGTGTGTCAACGTATTGAGACGGATGACAAATACGCCACAGGAGAATTGCGAGTCGCCCACCGCCACGTCCCATGTATCATAACTGCCATGGTACACGCTCACCTCCTTCTCGTGGTTCTTGCGCCACTGATCGCAAGTTGTGCGGCGTCAAAAACATTCCGTCCGGTAATGGCGCCTGACGCGCCAAAGGCCATCGGCCCTTATTCGCAAGCAATCGTCAGCGGCAATTACGTATTTTGCGCCGGACAGATCGCCATCGATCCTGCCACGAATGCATTAGTGGAAGGCGGCATCGCGCCGCAGACCGAGCGCGTTTTTGACAACATTCAGGCCGTGCTGCGCGCCGAGGGGCTGACGCTTGCCGACGTGGTGAAGACGACGGTATTCCTCAAGAACATCGACGATTTCGCAGCGATGAACGACATTTATGCCAAGCGCTTCGGCGAACATAAACCTGCGCGCTCGACGGTCGAAGTGGCGAAGCTGCCGAAAGGCGCGTTGATCGAGATTGAGTGCATCGCGGCGAGGTAAAGAAATACGTGCAGGGTGCATCGTGCAATGTCGAAGAATCCTGCTGAAAGTCTTTGCCTTGCACGTTGCACCCTGCACTTTGCACATCTCTTAGGAGTTCAACATGGTTCAGACTCGCCGGGATTTTCTCAAAACGCTGGGCATCGCATCCCTTGGCATGGCGGTCGCATCGTGTCGCGTGGGCGCGGCTGATCGGCTGCCGCGCGATTTCAAGACGCCGAACAGGACGCCCGGCGACCTCGCCGCCGACGAATCCTATTGGGCAGGCATCCGGGATCTCTACGAGCTCTCGGATGAATTCATTAACATCGAGAGTGGTTACTACAGCCCCGCCGTCCAAAGCACCATCGAAGCGCAGATCAAGCAACTGCGCCGCGTGAACAAGGAAGCTTCTCGCTATATGCGTGGCGTGCGCGTGGACGAGTTCAAAGCCGCCAAGGCAAAGCTCGCTGCGCTGGCCGGTTGCTCACCCGACGAGATCACCATCACCCGCAACTCGACGGAGGCGCTGAACACCATCATTCTTGGACTCAAGCTCGAAGCGGGCGAGGAATTGATCTACAGCGACCTCGAATACCCAAGCATGGTGCAGGCGATCGAGATGCGCGCCAAACGCTACGGCACGCCCATCCGTCAGTTCGACATCCCAAATGTCCCTTCGACAAAAGAGGAAGTGATCGAAGCCTGCCGCAAGGCCATCGGCCCGAAAACCAAGGTGATGCTGATTTCGCACATGGTCTTCTTGAACGGTTTAGTCCCACCGATTCGCGAAATCTGCGACTTGTGCCACGAGCGCGGCGTCGAGGTAATTGTCGATGGCGCGCACGCATTCGCCCATGTGGACTGGAAAGTCCCTGACTTGCACTGCGACTATTACGGCACGAGCCTGCACAAATGGCTCGGCTCTCCCCTCGGCACCGGCATGCTCTATATAAAGAAGGAAAAGATTCCGCGCGTCTGGCCGCTCTACGCCGAGATGGAAAAAGGTGATGACAGTATCGAGAAATTCGAGCGCACCGGCACGCGCCCACCGCACAGTTATATTGGCATGGAGGAAGCCATTCGCGTCCACGAGGCAATCGGCGGCAAGAACAAGGAAGCGCGCCTGCGTTATCTCAAGAACTCGTGGGTCAGCCGCGTGAAGGAGCTACCGCGCGTGAAAATTCTCAGCCCCATAACAGACGATATGTCCTGCGCCATTTGCAGTTTTTCCATCGAGGGAATGGACCCCAAGGATCTGGCAGATGCGCTGATGAACCGTTACGGCGTGTTCGTCGCGGGTCTCAAGAGCGAATATGGCGTGCGCGTCTGCCCGAACCTGTACACCAAGCCCGAACATCTCGACCGGTTGGTGATGGCTATCCGCGAGTTGGCCGTTTAGCGCGATTTTGGCATTGGTTTGCATGCAGCGTCACGCGCCCCGGCTCCGCCGAGGCGAGTCGCGTGACGGAATCATCGGGGAGTATGCGCTATGCGGGGGCGCATGGCGCTACGGCCGCGGATAGACAGCAACCTGCCCTAGGCAAAAAATCCTATAATTCCTTGGACGATCTCTCCTTATCCGTCAGTTAAGGGCAATGGGGGCCGATGACCGCCGATGCCAACCAGAAACTGGAACGCTGTGCTTACCTCTGTGGTGAGCGCGCGTGGCGGCTTGCCTGCATGTTGACCGGAAATGTCACCGACGCAGAAGACGTGTTGCAGCAGGCCTTTCTGGTGGCGGCAAGCAAGGTTGAACGGCTTCCGAAGGACGATCCCTGGCCCTGGTTTGCGGCTGTAGTCACCAACGTGTCCCGCCATCATTGGCGCAAGCACCGGCGGCGGACGATGGAGGAGCCAAGCGTGGAGATCCGCGACGCGCGAGCCAACGACCCGGCGGACGAGATTTCTGGGCAGGAGATGAACCAGCGGCTCAAAGACGCCGTAGCATCCCTGCCGGAACAAGAACGGGAAGCAGTGATTCTCACGCACGTTTCCGGTCTGAGTTACAGCGAGGCCGCCAAGGCGCTCGATATGCCCAAGGCCACAGTGGCCCTGCGCGTGAAGGACGGGTTGGAAAGATTACGCGGCAAGCTTGGCGCGCCGGAAGCCACAGTGACAACGTCGCTGTCAGCATTGCCACTCGCCATGCCTGCGGGCGGACTGGATCAGGCGCTGTCCGCATGGGTCAGCGCGGCGCAAGCGAGTGTTGGAGTTGCGGGAGTTGGATCGGCGGTAACTGCCGCCGGAGTCATAGGAGAAGCGATCATGGTGAAGAAGGCGGTATTAGTGGCAGGCGCCGTATTGTGCGTCGGCATCGGCGCGGTCAGCGGCGTAACCGTAAACAATGCGCTCTCAGAGCGAAGCGATCGCGTGCCGGTTGCGGAAAATACTCGCACTGGAGGCGCACTGAACGGCGGCCAGGACCCGGCCCCAGAACAAGATAAACGTCTTACCCAAACGATCCCTGCGGGACACACCACGATTGCTGTGGACGAATATAACAGGCTCAAAGAAGAGTTGTCGCGATCTACAACTTTGCTCAGAGAGCGGGACGACACTGTTGCACGCCTGAACGACGCGGTGGAACGTCTGGAAAAATCCGCTGTCGTTGAGACCCCAAGCTCCCCAGATGAGGCAAAGATCAGAGAACGAGCGACCGAGCTGGCGGACAAAGTCAAGCAAGCGATCGATGCAGGCGACAAACCTGCTGTGATGAAAAACATGGCCGAACTATTGAAACTTGGCACTGTTTCGTACCGCGAATTTTTCGACGCGTATGACACGCTTCTAAGCAAGAGCAATCCATATACAACTATGAATCCACTTGGCCTGTCACAGTTCGAATTCTTTGGTCTGCTGCCGCGGGAGTTTGCGGAACTTGCGTTACGAAATCCGAACAACGATATTCCAGTGGGTTCGCGATGCGCAGCGTTGTATATCGCACCCTATACCGGCGTCTCAGACGACGCTATCACGGACACCTACGTTGCCATTCTTGCCAATCCAAACAGTCATAAGTGGCTTCTGGATGCAGCAATCGAAAATGCCCGCATGGCTGGGAACCCCAAGCTCGTCCCCGCCCTCGTGCAGCTTACGACCAATCCTCTCGCGCCCTCGAACTCCAGAGTCAAAGCGCTTGCGACCCTGATTCTTAATTCTCTCCCGCTTGTGGATACGAGCGAGCTTTCCCCCCTTGCCGGGGACTCGGATGAAAACGTGAAACGTATGTATGGGATTTTTTTGCTGGCAAAAACTCCTCCGGTGAATGGCTTTCTCATTGTCGAATGCGGACTCTCAAGCACGAATGCCGGCCTCTTGGCTGGCGATATCATCACACGAGTCGCGGAAGCCCCTGCAACCAACCTGTCCTCAATTGACGCCGCTATCGCTCAACTATGGCTCACATCGGACTTTAAGGCGACGCCAACTATGACCGTCGAGTTTTATCGAGATGGGGAAATCAAGATCATCTCGCCCCCGGCACCAGAAAACATTGGCGTCTTTGACGGCTACCTGCAGGGGATAGCCGTTGTAAACAAGTAATATTGGGGTAGGAAATTCCGCACGGCTGGCCGGATGACAGATTCGGCCAGCCGTTGCGTTTAACTTCGAGATAGAATGTCGCAATAATTCCGGTTTTCTTTCGGACACTCGTCTTCCCTGCGTCACTTAATGGGGCGAACGCTAAGGCGGCTGCTATGAGCAACGCACACGCAACCCTCGAAGAACTTGCTCGCGTTCATGCCGAGCGGGCGTGGCGGCTTGGCTGCGCCCTGATGGGCAACGAAGCCGACGCCGAAGACGTTGTCCAGCAAGCATTTGTGATCGCGGCTGTGAAGCTCGAACATGTCGCGGTGCGTCAGCCCTGGCCTTGGTTTGCGGCTGTCATTGGCAACGTGGCCCGGCACCACCGGAGAAAATTTGTCAGGCGACGCGGCGAGGAATTGAACATGGATGTTCCCGGGCCGGATGCGGCGCAACCCGACAGCGTGACAAATGGCCGGGAATTGTCCGCGCAACTCAAAGATGCGCTCGCCGGCTTGCCCGAAGCTGAGCGGGAAGCGATCTCCATGGTCCACCTCTCAGGCCTGAGCTACCGGGAGGCTTCTGAGGCATTGAACGTGCCGCGCAGCACGATCGACTCGCGAGTGAAGTTAGGTATCGAAAAGCTGCGCCAAAGGCTCAAGACTTCCGAAGCAAGCGTGTTGACAAGTTTGAGCGCCTTGCCTTTCGGAATGCCTGTGGGTGGACTTGAACACGCAGCGGGAGCCTGGCTCGGCGCGGCGAAAGCGGCAATTGCAAGCGGTTCGACAATTACAGGAATAACGACGGCAGGAATCGTAGGAGAAGTGATCATGATGAAGAAGATGGTATTGGTTATTGGAGCTGTTGCGTGCGCGGGCCTCGGTCTTGCGACGGGGATCATCGTCAGCGAACCGGCGCAGAGCCAGCCCGCGCCATTGACGACGCAGGATGACATGGACATCGTGGAATCTGAACTCAACTCACCCACCAACCATACATCCACGCGTAACAGCGGTTTGCCCGCATCTACGGTTTCCGACGACCAGGAAGTCGTGGCGAAAGAGCTGCTTCAAAACCTGCGCGAAAAGGCCGCGCGCGGGGAAACGCTCGCCGCCGAACGTAAAGCCACGATCGAAGAACTTAAGGCGCAACTCGAAATACTTAAAAAGCCGGAAGCCAGTGGACCGACCGAGGAAGAACTCGCCGCAGTGAAGGCTCGCGCCAAGGAATTGCTCGATACGGTAAAGAAAGGCATCGAAGCCAATGACAAGGACGCCGTGCTCAAAGCGATGGCCGAACTCAGGGATACCGGCCTCAAGAGCTATCTCGAATATTATGAAGCTTACATCGCCGTCAACGAAGTCGGCAATCCATGGACGGCGAACAATCCGCTCGGCCTCTCCAGAAGTGAAGCAAGTACGCTGATGACGGCTGAGCAATTGATCTTCGCGCTCGACGATCCGAATAACGACGTGCCTTCCCACGCACGGGTCTCGGCCATCTGGGGTGCACCTTGGGGAGCACTCAAAACAGAAGACGTTGTCGCGAAATACGCCAAAATCTTGGAAACGTCCCGGGAAGAAAGCGTGCTCAGCGCAGTGCTGCAGAACATCGTGATGAACGTCAAGGAACCGGCGTTGATCAAGGCGGTGATTCCCATCGCCACCAACACCGGATTCAGCGAAGGGCTCCGCGCGATGGCCATGCACGCGCTGCTCTTCTTCGGCGACAAGGTGCAACCCAGTGACATCGCATCGCTCGAACACGACACCATGCCCGGTATCGTGAAGAAATACGGCCTCTTCAAAATCGTGTGGGACGCGCCGAGGGATGGCTTACTCGTGTTGTCGTTGTTCAATAGCAACCCCGATTTCGGTCTCAAGGCCGGCGACATTCTCGTCTCATGCGATGGCAAGGGCATCACCGACGCCGAATCACTTACCGGCGCTCTTCAGACCATTCTCACGGATAATGGCAACTCGAGCGGGGCGAAGAGCGTGCTTTTCGAGTTCTACCGCGGCAACGCCATCGAAACCGCCAACGTCCCTGTCACCTCATCGTGGCATGGCGTCAACGGCGTCCATGTGAAACGCAAGATTCACTAACGGTCGGCAATCTGTTTGAGCGGTTTTTCTATGGGGCATCGGGACGAGACAGAGTAAAGTGTCACTCTCCCCGGCGCCCCTTGAAAATCGTCCCATGCCGCGCACCGTCACAACCGTTCTCTTGGCACTCTTGATCGCGGCGTGCAATTCTGCTCCGCCACGCGAGAGCGCGCCCTCGCCGCTCCCTTCCGCCGAGGTCGAGGAATTCAACCGCTATCAGGCATTGAACGCTGCCGACTATCAAGAGTTCATCCAACTCCGTTGCATCAGGCTCGGACAAGCGTTGGCTGACATCGCCTCCGACAAGCCCGACCGCAATGAGCTTGGGAAGCTCGCACTCGCCGACATCCGAAAGATCGAAAAGGTCAAGGGACGAATCGTGCCGCGCGAAGTTGACGCCGAGCTCGCCAAACCTGAACCGGACAAACTTTGGCTCGCGGCGAGGGGCGCGCTCCTGATCGCCGCCTACGAATTCGAAAGCAGTTCACGCCAGCGCTGGGAGGTTGCGGCCGCTCGCATGAAATCGTTCGGCATGGACGGCGAAGAATTCCTTATCGCCCAGATGGTCAAACGCCTCGCCAGCGCGAACAGCCAGACGCGGGACTGGGCCGCGTATATTCTTGCGGACGTGGCGGACAAACCGCTCGCGGCGCGCGCTCTTAGCGACGCAACCTTCGTCGAGCTTGCCAATCAGGACGGCGTATTCCCGCAACGCACCTCGGCGGTGCTGGCGAGGCTCGGCTCTCCGGCGGTGACGGTGATCCTTGACCACTTTCAGGTCAACGGCGTGTTCGAGCCCGCGTCGTCCAACTGGAAATCGCGGCGCTATCTGGTGCGGGCGCTCGGCGCAATCGAAGACCGGCGCGCCGCCGATACGCTGATCAAGGAGTTGGAGCAACTCAAGCTCAACAGCGACGACAGCGAATTCGTTTACCGTCAGGTGTTGATTGAGGCGCTTGGACGGATTGGCGACGAGCGAGCAATCGAGCCGATCCTCAAAGCATGGGAGAAGGACGAAAGCCTCACCACCGTCGCGCGTCAGGCGTTATTCGAATTGACCGGCAATATCGCGGATACTCCTGCGGACTTCCGAAAGTTGAACAAGCGGTAAGGCGAAGACGCCCTGCGAGGGCGCGGGGCGCTACACCCCCGGACGTTTTGTGTGGGAGAGCATCGCGGCGCATCTATGGTGTCTACAAATGGATGCACTCGCCCTCGGCGACGGCTGCCGCTTCCATGACCGCTTCTGACAACGTTGGGTGGGCGTGGATCGCCTTGATGATGGATTCGGCATCCGCCTCGAGATCGCGGGCGAACATGAGTTCGGCGATCATTTCTGTCGCTTCACTGCCGATGATGTGGGCGCCGAGGATCTCGCCGTGCTCTTCCGAAATAATCAGCTTCACGAAACCGTCGGACTCGCCGATGGCTTGGGCCTTGCCGCTCGCCTTGAAGGGGAACTTGCCGATCTTGTACTTGAGCTTCTTCTCCTTGGCGGCTTTTTCAGTCAGTCCGACGCTCGCCACTTGAGGCTGGCAATAGGTGCAGCCCGGAATATTGGATTTGTCGAAGGGCGGGACGTTCTTGCCCGCGATCTTCTCGACACAGGTGATGGCCTCGTGAGTAGCTTTGTGGGCGAGCCACGGCGGGCCGGCCACGTCGCCGATGGCGTAGATGCCCGGCACGTTGGTCTTGGCGTAGCCGTCGACGATGATTGCGCCCTTTTCAGTTTTGACGCCGACTTTCTCGAGACCGAGGTCTTCGATGTTACCGGTAATGCCGACGGCGACGATGATGTAGTCCACGTCAAGCTTGACTTCCTTGCCGCCTTCTTCGAACACCACCGTGGCACCTTTGGTATTGCCCTTGGCGGATTTGACTTTCGCGCCAGTGTGGATGCCGAGGCCCTGCTTCTTGAAGGACTTCTCAAGTTCCTTGGACACTTCGTCGTCCTCGATGGGCAGCAGGCGATCCTGCGCCTCGATGATGTCCACCTTGGTTCCAAACGCGTTATAGAAGTAAGCAAATTCAACGCCGATGGCGCCGGCGCCGATAATCGCCATGGACTTTGGTAACTCAGGCAGCACCATCGCCTTTTTGTAGGTGATCACGCGCTTGTCATCCACTTCCATACTCGGGAAC
This sequence comes from Planctomycetaceae bacterium, assembly GCA_013360495.1. GTDB lineage: Bacteria > Planctomycetota > UBA8742 > UBA2392 > JABWBM01 > JABWBM01. Next base: position 17,425 of record JABWBM010000007.1, on the reverse strand, counting down.
GTCCGCGCGCGCGCACCGGTAGCGATGATAATCGACTTGGCGGAAAGCGTGTCCGTCACCTTGCCGCCCGACGTAACGCTCACCTTGCCCGGCGCGTCGATCTTGCCGCGGCCATTGAAACTCGTGACCTTGTATTTCTTGAGCAGGAACTGGATGCCCTTGTTCATCGTCTCGGCGACGCCACGCGAGCGGCTAATCACCTTTGCGAAGTCGAATTTTGCGTCCTTCACCGTAATGCCGAAATCGCCGGCATGCTTGGTGATCATCGTCCAGACTTCGGCGTTCTTGAGCAGCGACTTGGTTGGGATGCAGCCCCAGTTGAGGCAGATGCCGCCCCAGTGGTTCTCCTCCACGCACGCGGTCTTGAGGCCGAGCTGCGCCGCGCGAATGGCAGCCGGATAGCCGCCGGGCCCTGCGCCGATCACGATCACGTCAAAGTTACTGTCCGCCATGTTTGCCGTCCTTGTTATGGTAACGATGTGACAGCGCACGCTAGATTATCGTGCGAGCGGTGTCCACAGGGGCGAAGATGATCCAAGGTTGAATCGCTCATTGAATGGTGTGGAGGTTCGCTGGTACGACGGCAGAGGGGCTTACCCCTCTTCGCCCCAGCGGGTCGAGAGTTTGTGCTCGATCTCAAAGAGGTCCAGCACACGCGCGACGCTAAAGTCCACGATATCATCGATAGTCTTGGGTTTGACGTAGAACGCCGGGCACGGCGGCACAATATGCACGCCCGTACGCGCGAGGCGCAGCGCGTTTTCCAGCGCAATCGCTGACAGCGGCGACTCGCGGAGGAGCAGTGCGAGTTTACGGCCTTCCTTTAAAGTTACATCGGCAGCGCGCTCGACGAGTGTTTTCCCTGTGCCGTTGGCGATGCAGCCAAGCGTGGAACTCGAACAGGGGGCCACGATCATGCCGCGCGTGCGAAAACTCCCCGATGCGATGGACGCGCCTGTCTTGGAATAGTGGTAATAATGGAAGTCGCCGTCGACGCCCGTCCACTTGCGCAGGTTGACGCGATCCTCGGACAGCTCGCCCTCCATCTCGCACTGGGCGACTTCGAAAAACCCAGCCGAAATCGTGACGTGCACTTCCATGTCCGCGCGTCCGAGAGCCGCGAGCAAGGTTTTTGCATACGGTGCGCCGGATGCGCCGCTCAGGGCGACAACGATGCGTTTATGGCCTTCGTTGGGCATGGAGGTGGTTTAGCAGATGGCGGATTGTCGAGCCAGTCATAATAGCGTTAGGGCGCAGTTGGCTGGTGGTCAGCGGTAAGGTGGACATTAAGAGATCGTGCGGAGCTCGATGGGTCGGCGGCGAGCGCAACTTTTCCAAAGCAAGGATGAATTCCGGGGCTGATTCAACTCGTAAGTGCAAGGGTCAAGAGGCTTCTGCGTGAAAGCCTCATTGTTGCCGATTCGCGCGACGGCTACAATTGGACCATGTTCAAGGCGCACAACCGGCAGAGTTCGCGTTTTGCCTGTGGCATGCGCTACCTTACGCCACGCACACCAAAGCCACGCCGGAGAATTGCAGCCGTTCTTGCATGTTTGAGCGCGCTCGTATTCGTTGGCTGTGGGCCATTCACCGGCGCGGCGATCGGCGCGGGCGTATTGATTGACGCGCTCGGTGACGATGGCGCGCCAACCGTTCCCGCCGCTGATAGCGCCAGCGTGCTTTCGCAACTTTCCGTCACCCAATTCATTGATTCGGCTCGCGTCGCGGTATCCTTTACCCTGACCGATGAGGAGTCCGACCCAGCCAGTCTCAGCGCCGAATACCTCGATCCGACGGATCTTGTTTTCGTTCCGATGACTTTCGGCGAACCAGATGACGATTCGCCCGCGAACGTCATCAGCGTCGCGGGCGCGTCGGGGACGATCGGCGCCGCCACGACGTCGCCCGCGGGCAACACGCATAGTTTGCTGTGGGACGCGGAGGCAGACCTTGGCGCCGGCGCGCATCAAGACCTGCGTGTTCGACTGATCCTTTCAGGTTCGACAACCTACGTCTATCTTCCTCGGCTCGACGACGCGGAAGGCGATCCGACGGACATCGACAACATCGCGGCCGGAGAATCCCCGATTCGCGTCGGTAATGACGCGCCGAGTCTCGAAAACGTCACCGTCGACGTCGATAGCGACAACGATACCGGCAGCATCGTGGTAGTGCGCTTCGATGTGTCCGACTCCACGTCGGACACCGTGGACGTGGTCGGATTCTATTACTCAGGCGACGGTTCCTTTGACGAAAATACCGATACGATTCTCGACCCTGATGACCCGGACGACCAGAACGGCTTGCCCGGCGCGGGTACCGCGATCCCCGTCGGCTCGATCGAGAACCTCGCGACGACCGGGAGCGCTACGGAATACGCCATCGTTTGGGACTCGACCGTCACGCTCGGCGGCAACGTCAATGCAGCCGGCTGCAGGATGGGCGTGATCGTTCAGGACGAATATGGCGCGACGACCGCCATTTCACTCGACGACCTGCCGGACGACGGCAAGAGTCCGGCCTTTAACCTCGCCGCCAATACCGCGCCGAGCGTGATCGTGACGTCCTCATATCCGGGTTATACGGCGATCCAGGCTTTCACGTACTCGATCATCGATGCCGATGAGGATGATGTCGCTGTGATCATCGAATACTCGACGGACGATGGCGTTACGTGGCACCCAGCCACGCGCGCCCCGGGAACGGAAGCGCTGTCCGCCGTCCCCACGCCTTCCGGAACCAGCGCAGAGCGATTCTTCGTATGGGACATGCTGGCGGACGGATTGACAGGATCGGCAAGCATCGTTGTCCGCGCGCGCGCGTCCGATCAGTATGGCATCGGCGACACGACGTTATCCGACTCCTTCAGTGTCAACAATTCCGGAGCGACGGCCGCGTGGACGAGGCGTAGCGCGCTTCAAACCGCGCGCAGGAGTCCTGGCGTGGCCGAGGTGAACGGCCAGCTCTACGCCTTGGGCGGCATCGCATCGGACGCTCCGCTCTCTGTTACAGAATCCTACGATCCGCTGACAAATTCGTGGTCGTCTCTGTCCGATATGTCGGCTGCCCGAGGGTATTTCGCAACGGCGACCGTGAATGGGAAGATCTACGCCATCGGCGGATTTGACGGCAATAGCGCCCTCGCAAGCGTCGAAGAATTCGATCCCGCAACCAACGAATGGACACAACTGGCGGATATGCCGATGGCACGGTATGGGTGCGCGGCCGGCGTTGTTGGCGGCCTGATCTACGTCATCGGCGGAACACAGGACGGCGCCGTAGCACTGGATACTGTCGAGGTCTACGACCCGGTAGCGGATTCATGGACTTCCGGTCTCGGTGCGATGACGACCGCGCGCGCTTATCTGGCTTGCGCAGTCGTGAACGACATCGTTTACGCGATCGGCGGTAACGACGGAGCGTTTGACCTGAACACCGTGGAAGCCTATGACCCCGCCGGCGATTCATGGATGGCAAAAACGCCGATGACGACGACGCGCCGTTCGCTCGCGGTCACAGCGCTCGATGGTCTGATCTACGCTTTCGGCGGTGATGCGGGAGCGGCCCAGCTTCCGACAACCGAGGTTTACGATCCCCTCGCCGATTCCTGGCAAACGAAAACGAATATGTTGCTTGCGCGAAGCGAGCTTGCGGCCGCAGTCATCGATCAACGCATCTACGTCACTGGCGGGAAGATCGGTACCACTGAACTTGCCACAACCGATGTGTATGTACCGACGGCGGACCTCGACGAGACATGGACTACCAAAGCGTCCTTGCCGGCCGACCGGGAAGGGCCGGCCGCCGCCGTTGCCAATGGCTTGGTTTACGTCATGGGGGGACGCGATGGCGGTGGCACCGTTCAAGTCACGACCGACGCCTATGATCCCGCGGCGAACTCCTGGGCCTCCATGGACGACTTGCCCCTTGCGCGCGTCAACATGGCCGCGGCGGTTTCGGGGAATTTCGTGTATGTCATCGGTGGACAGAATGTAGTGGGCGCATCGGTTGCCACCACCTTTGAGTATGACGTCTTGGGCGATAGCTGGGCAGCGGCGGCATCGATGCCGCTTGGCGCGCGTCGTGGGCTTGTCGCAGCGACTGTGGGAGGGTTCGTATATGCCATTGGTGGCTCGACGAATGGAGTCGATACCCTCAACAGGGTCGAACGCTACGAACCGGGAACGGACAGCTGGACCGACCTGACCGGGGCCTCTCCAATGCCGACTCCGCGCACGAATCCCGCCGTTGCTGTGGTCGACGATATGATCTATGTGATTGGGGGGTTCGCCGGCGGGAACCTTCGGGTGGTCGAGGCGTTCGATCCCGGATTGGGACTGTGGACCACCAGAGCGGAGATGCCGACCGCGCGCAACAGTCTTGTGGCGCTGGTGCATGACAACAAAATTTACGCCATCGGAGGACAGGGCGGAACGAGCGCTGTTGAGGTTTATGATCCCGCGACGGATTCGTGGGAAACCGGCGTGAGCATGCCGACCGCGCGAACCAGCCTCGCGGGAGGCGTGGTGGATGACGGCGTCTATGTTGTCGGTGGCCGAAACACAAGTGGTACGCTCGATACCAACGAAGCCTTCAATCCGCTCGCGACCTACTCCTTCGGACATTACGTTGGTCTATCCGATGCGCCGGTTGCGACACGTCATGGCGGATTCGCAGGAGACGACGAAACGCTCGCACTCCTTTACGGCGGGTTCAACGGCGCCGGTGCCGCGCTCAGCGCATCCAACGCATACATATTTTTGGACGGAAGCGTGTCCGGAACGAACGAGTTGACTCCCAACGACCCGAATCAGGCGGATACATGGTTGAGCGCGCCCGCCATGTCGGTTGCGCGGGGCGGCCACGGCGCCGCGAACGTCGGAGGTGTCGTGTATGCCATCGGCGGGTCGGCGACGCTCGGCGGAGCCGCCTTGAGCAGTGGCGAACGCTATGACCTTGCCGACGGGACGGACGGCGCATGGAGCAGTATCGCGGCCATGTCCACGGCGCGCGCCCATTTTGGCTGCATCGAGGCCGGCGGGATGATCTATGCCTTGGGCGGCGTCAGCTCCGGCGTTCGGACGGTGCAATGCGAGGTGTACGATCCCGGAAGCGACTCATGGAGCGCGATCGCGAACTTGCCGGTAGCGATCTCGAACGCCGGTTGTGTGGCGATCGACACCGACATTTACCTCTTTGGCGGGCTCGATGCTGGCGGAGCGCCGCTCGATACCTTGTACGTTTACGACACTGTCGGCGATTCATGGTCGCTTGACCCGGCAAGTCTTCCGGTGCCACTGAGCGATGTGATCGCTTCCGTCACGTCTCGTGTCATCTGGGCGATCGGCGGCCACGACGGAACAGATTCCGTCGGCACCGTGTACCAGTTTTCCCTCGGATTCGGTCAGTGGATAGCGCATGAAAACATAGGAGATGTCCGTTCGGCTGGAGCCGCGATGTCGATGCTCACCGCCGCTGGCTGGCGAACATTCATTGCCGGAGGCGCCGATGACGCCAGCCCGCTGGACCGCGCCGATATTTTCTACGCGAGAGATTGATCATTCTTCCAGCGCGACGCGCGCGACTTTGACCGGCTCGCTCACCCCCTTGAGATTAAGCTCACCGGCATTCTTGAACTTGAACTCGGGAAGCAGCATCGCCCGCTCGCTCGACTCCCGCAGACGGCTTGCCGTCGCATGGATCTCGGCCGCCATTGTGTGCGGCAGCAGGATTTCTCCCGCTTTCGCCGAACCGCACAATCGCGCCGCCACGTTCGCGGTGTGGCCGAGCACCGTATATTGAAGACGGCGCTCACTGCCGAAATTCCCGACGAGAACCTCGCCGCTGGCAAGGCCGATACCGAGGCCGGCATCGGGCCAGCCGCGTTCCTTCCACCCGGTCTGGATGGCGTCGTGGCGCTTGATCAAGTCGAGGGCGGTGAGCAAACCGCGCAAGTGATGATCGTTGTATGGAAGCGGCGCGCCGAAGAGCGCCATCACCTGATCCCCCACGAACTTGTCAACCGTTCCCTCGAAGCGGTCGATGGACTCCGTAGCCGCGGAGAAGAATTCGTTGAGCATCTCCTCGACAACTTCTACCTCGGCGTGCTCGCACATCGACGTGAAGCCGCGCAGGTCCGCGTAGAGGATGGTGAGGTGGCGCCGCTCGGTTCGAAGGAAATCCTGCTCGCCGGCGCTCATCTTCTCAACGACGGCGGGCGAGACATAGCGCTCGAAGGCTCGGGTCAAGCGGTGTTGGCGCGTCAGGTCCTCCGCTGTGACGGTGCCGCTGTTGCCGACCCAGACAGCGCAAAATCGCACGTGCTTGGCGCCATCGACGCTTTGGTAGCTCACCTCATGGCTCGTTTGGCCGCCGCTGATGCGCGCGTCCTCGAGCAGCGTCGTGAAAATCTGAGGCGCCCACGGAATCGTATCGATGTTGCTTATGGTGGCCTTGAGCTTTTGCGTGCGGTTTTTGGTGCCGATCAGTTCTGCCATCTTGCGGTTCATCTCGATCACGTGAAGCTCCGCGTCGACCACGAGATAGGCGATATTCAACCCGGCGATGGATTTGCCGTGTCCCTGCGCGATCGTCATCGCGGGCGTGTTCGCCACGCTGAACATGGATTGTCCCTCGCGCTCGCCGAGCAGGCGCAGCTTGCGGCGCAGTCGCTCCGCCTCCTGCTCCACACGCACCAGACGGTCGGTTTCGTCTTTCGAACTCATGACCGGCTCCTCATTCCTCGCTCCCCCCGCTCTCTCTCTCCTCGTCGCGATCGTTCGGCGGGTCTGTGGCGATGGCGCGCTTAGCGTTGAAGAATGAGGCCGTGTCAAAGCCGTCGCCGCAAATCATCGTAGGCTCCTGAGCGACCTGTTCCAGCTTCGCGTAACGGACGACATCGTTCTGTATCGCGGCGAACATGTCCACCATGTCAAGGCCTTCGCCGCTCACAAGAGCGCGTTTTGCATGTTGGGTAAAGAAATGCGTGAACAAGCCGCCGCGAATCTCGTCCATCTCCAGCGCTCCCGTGGTTCCGGACGAAGCGAAAAGAAAACAGGCATTGGTGGCGACGCGCAAGTCGTCGAATGCCTCGATCCCAAAGTCCGTTCGAGCCTGTGCCGGCAACGAACGTGTGCCGCGTGTGCCGTTAAACCCGGCGTCCACCACGACAAGGGTTTGCGCCCGAACCGGCGCCAGCCATTGGGCGAGTTCGGCGAGCGAAACCGTTGCCGGGGCCGGGCTGTTCGAGTCGCCGCCGAGGACGAGCGCGAGCGCGCCATCAGATACGGTCGCGACACCGGAGAATGAAAGGAAGAGCCGGTCATAGGGTTGCAGGCGCGCCGCGCGTTGGATCGCGTCGTGTAACACCTCCCTCGTGGCGGGATCCGACGCCGCATTGGTCGTCAGTTGAACGCCCGTCAGCTCCGGCTCACGGACGCCACGCAGCATTTCGAGAATGGAGGCCGCGTCGCTCTCGGCGTAGCGCGGCTCAAGCCAACCCTCTGGTCTGCTCCATAGCACGACAGCTTCGAACTTGCTCAAGCTTTCCCGAAAGCTGTCAGGTTTTGCGCGTGTCACGAAATTCTTACGGCAATAGTCGATCACGTTACGGTAGAGATCGAGTTCCCCATGGGGACGCAGGGCGGGCGAAATGACCTTCCAGTTCGGCGCGTCAAGCGTCGATGGAGTGGTGAAGATCGAGAGCCACTCCCAGCCCTGATCCCAATCGTCAAGGCTGCGCTGGGCGTTACCTTCGAGCGTATCGCGAAACAGTTCGTTGCGGCGCCCGACGGAGTATGCGGCAAGCTCGATGCGCACGTCGGCACTGAACTCTTCGTCCGCGACCCACCAGCTCGCGATTGGCGTCAGGATTCCCCACAGCGCGACGTTCCATGTCCATGAACTATTACTATCGACGTAATACACGTCATTGCGGACGATTCGCGGAACGAAGAGCACGTCGATCCCCTGCAACCATGCCTCATTCAGCGCCGCATCGAGCGAAGGAATACTGAGCTCGTTGACGGATTCGAAGCAGCGGGACTGCTCCATGGATGCAATGATGCGTTGTTGCATCAACTTCGCATCCGACGAAGACACGTCCTCAACCCATCGATAAACGTCGGGGTTGCCGTTGGTCTGCCGCAGGTAGTTCGAGAAATCATCGCTCACGACAAGCGGCAGCACACCGGCGCGCACCTGAAGGGGAGAAGATGGAGCGCGGGCAGCGCCGTTGATACCCGCCAACTCATGATCGACATCGATCGTGACAAGCGTCGAGCACGCGCACAGGTTGAGCGTCAGCGCGATGAAGATCGCGCGGCGTAGCATGGGAAGTGAATCCCGAGAGGCTTTCGCAATAAAGCTGGATCGTTTCAAACAGGCTACTCCCGCTGTCCGATCACCATCACCAGACGAAATCCAAGATCGTCCGAGCGCGTCTCGGGCGATGTTTGCGTGCGCTTCACACAGCGGCCAAAACGCGCGCATAGCGTCTGATCCATCATGACGCTTGCCCCACGCCGGAACGCGAGCGCCTCCGCGCCGAGCGTCCACTCGCTCACGCTCCCCGCCATGTCGTAGATGCCCGATGGAGTCACATCCTCAACGGCCGTCCCGATGGCCGCGAGGTGTCTGCGCTCGAGCATCAGCTTTCCGCCATCCCACTCGTTTCCCCACGGATAGAGACTTGCGACCGAGTTAGGATTTTCGAGGCCGTAGCGGGCTGCAACCTCCCACTCCTCATCGCTCGGCAGCCGATACGTGCGCCCCGAAGAGCGCGAGAGCCAGCGCGCGTATGCTTGAGCTTCATGCAAACTCACGCCGCGCACCGGAGCCTTCGGCAATGCGAGCTGGGCATCCCACTGCGCCGGGGTGCGGGTGCCGCGAAGCGTTGACAGGAATGCCTGTCCCTGCGCGTCCCAGAGACTCGCGTCGTCGTATCCTTTTGCGTCCACAAAATCGGCGTAGTCCTCAACGGTGACTTCGTACATCGCGATGTAGCACAACTCGGGCGTTACCGTGCGCTCAGGATTGTTATCGGCGGCATCCTTGCTTCCAATGGCAAACGTGCGCGCAGGCAGCAGCACCATGCCTTCGGGCTTGTCGCGGCGCGCGATCAACGCAATTTCCAAGTCGCGCAATTCCGCCGCATCCGGCGCAAATCTCAGCCCTTCGGAGAGCAGGCGCTGCGCCGTCTCGAAGTCAACGTCGTTGATTGCCGCGCGTAGCGCCGTTGCATAATACGGGGTGACCTTGGCGGAGAATTCCCTGCGGAGACTCTCTATCTTATCGAGCCGTTCCGGCTGGTTCTCGACGAATTGCTCCGCTTCCGCCAGCATCGCGTGAGCCGCGACAAATTGCTTGTCCGTCATGTTCGCCTCGGCGCGGCTGACACGCTTGGCGAATTGGCAACGGCGAATGTTGGCGGCGATCGATGCGTCGTCCGGACGCAGGGCGGCAGCCGATTCGAAATGGGCGATGGCCTTGTCGTAGTCGCCCGCTGTGTACGCTTGATTGCCATCTTCGAGGTGTTGGCTCAAGTTACCGGCTTCTTCCTTCCGGCGGCGAAGCTCCTCCTCGGCAGCCGACAGGCGCTTGTCATCGACGGGAGTGCCGCGAGCCTGTTCGAGCCAGGTGGTGGCCTGATTGAAGTCGCCCTGCAGCGCGGAAAGATCCGCGAGCATGAGAAGCGAGTCAAATGACGCCTCGCGCGCCTGATGATATTGCGCCTGCACATCGGCGATATCTTCAAGCAAGGCCTCCGCCCGGCGGGCGCCGTTCATTGCGGCCATCAACTCGGCAAAGACGGGTTTGATGAGTTCGCTCACGGATGTCTCGTCGCGGCGTTCACGCGCAGCTTTTGCCTTGCCCAAGGCTTCGCGTGCCGAGTCAATGTCATTACGGGCAGCATTCGTCAGTGTTTCAGCCTCGATCAAGCGACCAAGCGATTGCGCGAGCGTGTTCCATTCAAGTTCGAGAGCCTGTTGCTGCGCCGTCACCGCGCTACGCGTGGCATCAATCTCCGGGTTCTCTTTATCGAGCGCATAGGCCTGGTTCACCTCGCTGCTAGCCGCAACGAATCCCGAAGGGTCGAACTCTCTCCTAAGTACGCGATCCTTGAGCGCATCATCAAGTTGATCTCGAACGGACTTAACTGCCGCGTCAAGAAGCCGCTTCGCTTCGGCGTGGTGAGTGTCCGCACGGTCCCTGTCTTTTTGCCTAGCCTCATCCCGGGCTTGTTGTTCGGCATCTGCCCGCGCTTGCGCTTGCGCATTGGCCATTTCGACAAGAATTATGTCGCGCTGCTTTGCGGCCTCTTCATGATCCTGCGCGAGCGCCAATACCTTTTCATATGCGCTGCGCGCATCAGAGAGGTTGCCCTTTTCGAGCTGCTGCTTGCCTTCCTCAAGAAAGGTTGCAATCGAAGTCTCCACCTCGCGCGCGTTGAGATAATCGAGCGTCAGGAGCGCTCCCGTGACGGCGACGACCAACGCCGCGGCGGCGCCGACGAGCAACTTGTTGCGCCCGGCCCACTTTTTCATGAGCTGGAGTGGCGAGTAGGTCGCGGCCGAGACGGCCTTGCCGCTCAGGTAGGCGCGAATATCGTCGGCAAGTTCGAGGGCGCTCTGGTAACGGTCGTCGCGATCTTTTTCAAGACAGCGCAGCACGACGGCATCGAGTTCGCGCAGATGGGGCTGCTCGCTTGCCTCGGACGGCGGCACCGGCTCTTCCTCGCGAACTTTCTTGAGTACCTCCCATACGGTCTCGCCGGTGAAGGGAGGACTGCCTGCGATCAGTTCGTAGAGGATGGCGCCAAGGGAATACACGTCGCTGCGCTGATCGATGCGGGTGATCTCACCTCGTGCTTGCTCAGGCGGCATGTAGGAAGGCGTTCCCATCAGGGAACCGTCCATTGTCAGCTTGGAATCGGTCAGGTTGCCAAGGTCGATCTTCAGCCCCGACGCGCGCTTGTCCGGCGCGCCGACGATTTTGGCCAATCCCCAGTCCATGATCTGCACTTCGCCGAAGCCGCCGATCATGATGTTGGCGGGTTTGAGGTCGCGGTGAACGCAGCCGGCGCTATGGGCGAAGGCCATGCCGTCGCATACCTTGAGAAAGATTTCCAGAAAGTCGCGCAACGTGAGCTCGCGCTCGCGTGGATCGTTCGGCAGCCGTTTGGATTTGAGCACGTCCTCAAGCGTGCGGCCGCGAACAAGCTTCATCGTGAAGTACAGCTCGTTCGCCTTGTTCCGTCCGATATCGTAGATCGGGATAATGTTCGGGTGTTCGAGCTGGCCGGTGACTTGTGCTTCTTCGACGAAACGCAGCGCCATATCCTTGTTCTGGCCGCCATGCAGCATCACCTTCATCGCCACACTGCGGCCAAGGTCGCTGTCCTTGGCGATCAACACCTTGCCCATGCCGCCGCGGGCGAGTTCGCGCTCGACGTTGTAGCGCTCCTTATGTAGCCGCGCGCTGGCCCGTGAGTCGTCATTGGCGAGTTTGATGGACGTGCCGACGAGATCCTCGCCGGCAAGGATCCCCGCAAGCGTGGAGGAGTCCCGGGGATCGTCCTTCAGCGTCGCATCCGTGGAAGCCGCCTTGTCCTTTCGCCGGGCCTTCTTTCCGCCCGCGGCATGGCGCGCAAGCGAGGGGGCCTTCCCGCTGAAGTCGAGGGTGGCATCGGTTCCGGGCGCAAGGCCGCCATCGGTGATGTTGAGGTGAGTATCCACGGCGTCGCCGTAAATGAATTCGTTGACCGTGACGTCGGGCGCGGTCTTGTCGGGGTTGTTTGCAGGCTGGGGCGGATCGAACGCCAGCGTGCCGCCATCGTCTTCGCGGACAAGCTCGTCCTCGTCCGCTTGCACGTCCGGCAGATCCGGATGATCAAGGACGACGACCGACGTGTCCTCGTCGGCTGGTTCGCCTGGATCTTCAATGTTAGGCGCATACGCCAGCAATGCGTCCATCAATTGCGTGTCGCTGTCGTCCAGCGGCAGTGCGCCAACAAGCTCGCTCGCGAGCATTCCGCATTTTGGAACGCTGACACCCAGCGCCTCGGCGGTCGTATCGAGCGCTTGCCAGATGCTTTCATCGAGCGCCGCGTCAGGTTGTGAGAGGAATTGAATCGAACGGCGCACGTCACTCCCGTCGAGAAGGCCTCGTTCGAGCGCATTTCCGAAGAGGTAAAGGAGTAGCCGCTGATCCATAATGAGTTCCGAAAGATGGATCACGGATGATACGTTCTCCGGCCGAAGGTGTCAGTGTGCTTGGTCTCTATGGGGTGCGGTAACTGGTTGTCGATTAAGCGGCGATGCGTGGGGCGACGGCGACGCTCCAGCGCTTTGAGAGCGCTGCGTCACGAAGGCGGCTATGGCCCTCAAGCCTCGTGTTGTCCATGTCATGCCGGATTCCTTGAACCGTTCCTGAAATACACTGCGGCATAAGCCCTCGATCAGCCCGCTGCCGATTGGATAGCCCCGGGCATGCAGGCTCGCATAGCGCATGCGCAAGCGGTTCTTGCGGAAGTATTCGATCTCGCGGCGTAGATCCTCCTTGGCAGCCTCACTCAACGTCGTCCGCTTCGCCAAGCTCCCCAGCCGCCGCAGAACAGCATCCGCTCCGCCCGCAGACTTGAGTCGCTCCTTCAACGTCTCATGTTTGCGGCCAGCGACGACCAAACCGCAATCACCGACTCTCACAAACAGGCGCAATTATTTGACTTATGACGGGACAGCAGTGCAATTTCGTGCTTTCTTAGTTCTCTTTATCTGCGTTTATTCGCGTCCATCTGCGGCTAAAATCTTCCCTGTGCATTCTCTGCGCTTTTGCGGTGAACCTCTTGGCTCTCCTGTGAGCGAATCGCCTGTGGTAGTATCCGCCCCGTGCATATTGCGCTGATTCGACAGTATTTCGACAGCAGTCACGGCGGAGCGGAACGCTACGCTGTGTCACTGGCGCACGCGCTCATTAGCCGCGGCCATCGCGTCACGGCTGTCTGCTCGCGCGCCAATCCCGATGACATTCACGATATCGAGGTGGCCAACGTAAGCCGCTGCAAGTGGGCGGGATTCATGCGTCACGCTGCCTTTGCCTGGCGCGCCGGGGCTGCTGCCCGGTCGCTTGGCGCTGATCAAGTGATCGCGCTTGCACGCGCGTGGCCTGCCGATGTGATGCGCCTTGGAGACCCGCCGCATTGGGCGTGGTTGCGCGTGACCAGTGGCGGGCCGACGGAAGCCCGGCGCGCGATGCACAATCCACGGCACAGGGCGCTGCTCGGTCTAGAGGAGAAGCTACTCACACCGGGGCAAATTGGCGAATACGTCGCGAATTCGGAGATGGTGAAGCGGCAGGTGGTGCATGCCTACGGCGTCATGCCTGAGCGCGTGCACGTGCTGCGCAATCCGGTGGATGGCGCGCGCTTCAATCCTAACGTTCAGACGCAGGGCGATGCGTTGCGCGCGGAGCTTGGCATTGCGCCGGACGAAATGGTGTTACTCTTCGCCGCCATGGAGTTCAGACGCAAGGGGCTGGTGCAGGCTGCGCGGACCTTCGTGGCGCTTGTGAACGGCGCGCCCGCGCTGCGAACGAAAATGCGCTTGCTGGTGGCAGGCAGAGACGATGCGACGCCGGGACGCGCGGTGCTTGAAGCGGCTGGTTGCGCGGATCGAATGATCGTATTGCCCGCGAGTACGCCCATGGAGCGTTGTTACGGCGCTGCGAATATCTTTCTGTTGCCCACGCTCTACGATCCAGCGGCAAACGCTGTGGGCGAGGCTCTTGCCTGCGGAACACCCGTGGTGACGACGGCGTCAAATGGTGCGAGCGAACTAATCAAAAATGGGGCCAACGGCTTCGTGGTCGCCGACCGCGACGATGCTCAGGCATGCGCCGCTGCCGTGACGCAGTTGCTCGCGACCGAGCGCGTGCAGCGCAGCCGCCAGTACGTTGCGATGGTTCATCCCTCGCCTTCGTGGGAGGAGCATGCTGTTTTTTGGGAGGAAATCCTTACGCGGCGCGAGCGCGACAAGCTTGAGAAGAAGTTGATTGTTGCCGCGCCGCATGCCTTTGCGCGGCGCAGGAGCGTCGATGCTGAGGGCGCGTTGCTGGTAGAGAATAGCTCGGCGCAGGCGCAAAGTCTGATTAAGCGTTGTGGTGTCGTGTTCGATGCGAGCGTCTATGAGCCGCGGCCCGATAAAGTGCTCAAAGATCACCGGGGCAGCGTTGTCGCGCGCTTTCCGGTGCAGGGCGCGAGCAAACCAAAGGATGGTATCTTCGCGCCGTCCACGCCGGCGAATGCGTATCTCAAAGTCTCGCGCGAAGATCCATCGGCGGGTCCACACGAGTTTGACATCTGCCAGTGGTGCGCAGTCAACGGCATCGACGTGATGTTGCCGCTAGCCGCCGGGAGCGACGGGCGGCGCAGCTTTTGCCTGAGCGCGGAAGCGCCGGGGGAGCAGCTTGATGTTTTCATCCGCAAGTATTGCGCCGGCGAGAACTATCAGCACCGTGTCATGCGCGCGCGGGTGCTCGAAGCTGTCGCCAAGACGACGGCGAAGCTTCACGACGCGGGCGTCAACCACCGGGACTACTACGCCAACCATATTCGCGTCGCTCTTGATATTCGCGGCGACGTGCTCATTACGCTGATCGATCTTTCCCGCGCGCAACGACGGGATGCTGTCCCGTTGCGCTGGGCCGTCAAGGACCTTGGCGCGCTGGCGTTTTCATTGCCAAAGACATTGCTGTCCTGCACCGACCGGCTGCGCTTTCTGCGATCGTACTGCTGGCATCGCGGGCTGGAGACGCCGCGCCGAAAACTTGTGAAAATGATTTCCGCGCGCGTAGCGTTTATCGCTTCGCGCCATGCGAAGGTTCTCGCCGCGCGGGAGCGTTCCGACGCGGTTCTTCCCCGCCAGCCAAAGGAGCATGACCTCGTCCCCGCGACACGAGCTGACCTCGATCTTTAATTCAGCCCTCAAGCATCTGCGGCGCCGCAACGTGCGCGTCGTACGCGAACTCGGGCGGCGGGAGTTGCCGCGTCTGCCAAAACCGCTCAAGCTTTCGCAACTCTTCGCGCGGCTCGACAACGGTTCAGAGATCGTGACCGCAGGCCGGAGACTCATTCTTCCCGGCGACGGCAAGGAGTGGAGCGGGGCGATGC
The DNA here is from genome assembly GCA_013360495.1 of Planctomycetaceae bacterium. Lineage (GTDB taxonomy): Bacteria > Planctomycetota > UBA8742 > UBA2392 > JABWBM01 > JABWBM01. The sequence continues at coordinate 2,259 of JABWBM010000007.1, read as the reverse complement.
TCGTGGTCTATCGTTCGGCGAAGGATGCCACTCCGGACCGCCGCGCGCTGCGAGTGTTCGAGGCGCTGGTTGAGGCGGCGCGGGTTGGATTGCCGGTGGTCTTGCCGTACACAGTGCTCGAAATACAGGGCAAGAAAACGCGCTATTCCATTGTCGTGACGCAAGCGCCTGTTTCAGGGACTACATTGTCGGCGGTTATCGGGGTCCCCGTGCGCCGCCAGCGCAGGCGCATGGCGCGGGCGCTTGGCGTATTGCTCGGGCGGCTCCATGACGCAAACGCTGTTCCGCGCAAGCTTCACGCCCGCGAGATCGCTTTTGGCGAGGGCGAGCGTAACGAGCTTCGCGCCGTACTTTTGACTGCCGCCAACATCGGGTATGTGCCGGCGTCGTTCGAACTGTGCGCGAGAAGCCTCGCGAATCTTTTTGTTGTTGTCGCGAGCATGGCTTCGCGAGCCGATTGTTTGTGCATGCTTCACGCCTATGCCGGCCAGCGCGGCATCGAGCGGCGTATTGCGCGGTCGCTCATGCAGCGCGCAGCCATACTTGTGCCAGCCATGCTGCGCGAGCAGGCCGTCCGGCGAGTGAAGCGCGGAGGAGTTGTGGCCCATTTGCCGTTGGTAGACGCTGATTCCCATGCGGTTCAGGTTTTCACGCTCCTTGCGAGTAAGCAGCTCGCATCAAGCGTTCGTATTTCAATTCTACAGCAGCTTGGCAGGCTCGCGTGGCTTTTGGAGCGCTCGGGCGCAGAATTGAGGGGTAGAGAGACGTGGTTGGCACAGATCGCGGTAGAAATGATGCCGGGGCATGTGCGCGTCGTTTTACGTGAGAGTGTTCTTCATGGAGCACGCGAACAAGAGCCGGGGACACTCTTGGCGGCGTTCCTTCGAGAGCTTGTGCCGGGGCATACTAAGGTGGGGTGCGGCCATGCCATCTCCGGCTACGTTGGGGCCGCGAAATATGGTAGACCGCGTAGCGAACGCAAGGCGTTCGTGCGGGAATTGCTCGCGAAGGCGGCGCTTGTCCAATGAGTGATACGCTTTCAACCAATGGATCGCTGTTGATCGTCAAGCCGAGCGCGCTGGGCGACGTGGCGCAGGCTGTAGGTGTCGCGCGCGCGATCAAGACGGTGCGTCCGGACGTGCGCATCGGTTGGCTGGTGAACAGGGAATTCGCCGGCCTGCTGCGCCCCCTAAGCTTCATTTCGCGTGTCCATGAATTCGACCGTAGAGGACTCGCCGGAGTTCGCGGACTTGGCAGATTGTATACACTCATTCGGGAACTGAGCGCTGTACGCTATGACGCTGTGCTCGATATGCAGGGGCTATTGCGGAGCGGAGTGCTGGCGTGGCTCTCGGGTGCGGGAAAGCGCATCGGCTTTTCGGACGCCCGCGAAGGGGCATCGTTTTTCTACACAGATCGCGTACAACCATCTCCCGGCGCAGTTCACAGCGTAGAGCGTATGTGTGCTTTACTTCCTGCCCTCGGCGTTGACGCAGAGCAGGACGAACAGAACGGTCATTTTGAGGTGTCCTACGACGAGAACGCGCGTGTCCGGCGGCTGCTCGGCACGGATGTTTCGCCTATCGTTTTGTGTCCCGGCGCGCAGTGGAAGAGCAAGATGTGGCCTGTCGAACATTGGGCGGCGTTAGCCTCGAAGCTTCGCGAAGCGACCGATGCCCCGATCGTTTTGATCGCAAGTGAGGCCGAGCGCGAACTCACTGCGCGTATCGCCGACTTTTGCAGCGTGCCGTTACTTGACCTTGGCGGTAAAACGTCATTGCGCGAACTCGTCGCGCTCTTCTCCATCGCGCGGCTGGTGGTCTCCAACGATTCCGGCCCGATGCATCTTGCGAGCGCTCAAGGTACGCCGCTGATCGCGCTTTTCGGCCCGACGGATCCTTCGCGCACCGGGCCTTGGGGGAGTGGAAGTCTGGTTATCCGGGCGCCAAACGCGCCGGACGATCACCGCGCGTATCGCCGTATCAGTGACGACCGCGTGATGCGGCGGATTTCTGTCGAGAGTGTGCTGGTCGCCGCGCATAATCGGCTCAGCGAGGGGCACCCTGTTGCATGAGTAAATCCGGAAAACCCAAGGAAGAGCGGCATCGTTTCCGTCTGGCGGATTTGAAGGAAGCCTTTCGCCAGTACCGCAAGCTCGCTCCCTACGCGTTGCGGTATAAGCTTCACTTGTTCATGTATTTTGTTTGCACGTTGCTTTTCAATATCGGAAATGCGGGCCGTCTCTTCGTCATCGAACCC
>JABWBM010000006.1 GCA_013360495.1 Planctomycetaceae bacterium | reverse complement strand
TAGATGTCGTAGCTGCGCTCGCCGCGGCTGGTTTTCTCGATCACATAGGGCACGGGATAATAATCCGCCCTCGGTTCCATGATGTTTTCGCTTCCCACGTCAGTCTCCAGTGATGCAAATATGCCCGGTTCATCCATGACCAGAACGTTTACTCACTCTTCGCGGCCTCCGCCCCGCCCGGTACAGTAATCTTTGCCTTCTGCCGGAGCAAGGTGCGAACTTGGTTTGCTTTAATGTCCCAGCGCACCTGCCCCATCATGTCAGACTTTTCAAGCTCGTACAGCAGGCGCTGTGGATCGGCGTTACGCGAAGCAGCGAGCATGGCGATCTGATGAGCCACCTGCTCCTCGGTGACAAAAATCCGCTCTTTGCGGGCAATGGCATCGATGATGAAGCTCAAGCGGATCTGCCGCTCGATCACGGCGGGGAGTTCGTCTTTGCGCCGCTCGATGAATTTCGCGATGTCGTTTTCTTCCATCCCTTCCTGGAATTTCTGGAAGGCCTCGCGGCGCAGGATGACCGCGAGCTGGCGCTCGGCGAGTTTTGACGGAATGTCGATCTTCGTTTCGTCGATCAGTTTCGCGAGGACGCGCTCCTCGATGTCGCGATCGATCTGGTGCTGCTTCTCGGTCTGGAGTACCTCGCGCCCATGCTCCTTGAGAGCGTCGACGGTGTCGAAGCCAAGCTCCTTTGCAAGATCGTCGTTGAGCGGCGGCACGTTCGGACGGCGGATTTCCTTAATCTGCACAAGAATTTCCGCTTCTTTGCCTCGCACGCGGGCGATGGGGAAATCGGCGGGCAGCGTCGCTTTGAAGCGCTTCTCCACCGGCTCCTTACCGGCGAGACCGGTGAATGCTTTTTCCGCTTCGGGAATGGAGACGCCGAGGATCAGCCCGCCGCCGATCTCGATTGTTCCGCCGACTCGGTTGGCGATCGTTTCTCCGTCGATGATCACCTCAAAATTGCCAAGCAGCACGTCGCCGGCCTTGCTCTTCTCTGACCCCAGTTCCTCCATCTTGCCGCGGGAGTACTGGACGTTTTTGAGGAAGATTTCCACTTCGCGGTCATCGATAACGGCTTTGGCGCTTTCGAGTTCGATGCCCTTGTATTGCGAGAGTTCGAACTCCGGACGGACCTCGACCATGACGTTGAAATTGAGGGGCTGGCCGTCTTTTACCTCGGGCATATCGCCGACTTCGGGCTGGCCGATCAGGTCCATGTTATGCTTGCGCGCAGCTTCGTCCACGGCGTCGCTCAGCAGGCGTTGGCGAACCTCGTCGATCACGTGCTTGCTGAACTTCTTTTCGAGGACGGCGCGCGGCGCTTTGCCGGGGCGGAATCCGGGCAGGTTGACCTGTCGCGATACGTCGCGGTAGCCGTCATTGAGCTTCTTCTTCACCATGTCGGCGGGAATCTCGACGGAGATTTTCTTGAGGCATGTGCCTGCGTCTTCAACGTTAATGTTCATCGGCGTATCCTTGCTGGACGGGTTTTCAGGGCCCACTTGGAATGGCGCGAATATAACCAGCCCGGGAGCATTTGCACGCAGATACCGGGCAAGAGTCGGAAGTCGAGAGTCAGAAATCAAGAGCCGGAAGCCGAGTGTCGGTAGTCAACGCACGTTTCTTCCGACTTCTGACTATCGACTCTTCTGCGCCAGTTCAGTGAGTACCCCGAATGTCTCCTTGGGGTGAAAGAACATCACGAGGCAACCGTCGGCTCCGGGACGCGGGGCGTCCCAAAGCGGCGTGAATCCCTGTGATTTCAGTCGTGCGATATCGGCCACAATATCCCCGGTCTGGTAGCAGAGGTGGTGAAGTCCCGGCCCGCGCTTTTCGATGAACTTGGCGATGGCGGAATCGGGCGAGGCGGACTCGATCAGTTCAATATGCGTCGGGTCGGCGCATTCGAGCTTGAGCACACGGACCTTTTCCCCAGCGACTTCTTCAGTATGCGGGGCGGCAGGCAGCCCGAGGCCGCTCTCATAGAAGCGACGCGATTGTTCGATGCTTGTGACGGCGATGCCGACGTGATCGAGTTTCATGATGCTGGAATTGTAGCCCAACCCCGCAAACACGGCGAGAGGGGATTTAGGAACGAATACGATGGCCGGCAAGAAACTCGTATGCCCTGCGCGCGCTTTCCACTGCGGCGCGGGAAGCGTCGCTCAACTCGACGCACGCGGGTCCGGCATATGCGATGGCGTTGAGCGCTGCGAACACCGGCGGGAAGTCCACCTCCCCCTCGCCGAACATCAGGTGTTTGTGCTCGTGGTACTTCATATCGTCGAGCTGCACGTTGATAAGTGTGCTGGCGTACTTCGCGATGAAGGCGTGGGGCGGCTCGCTTTCCACGCATTGCAGATGTCCGATGTCGAGCGTCAGGCCGATGGGATGACCGACGAGGTCGCACAGGCTGTCAAAGTCGCGCATCGTCTCGATCAAAAAACCCGGCTCGGGTTCGAAGGCGAGGCGCACGCCGCGCTGGCGCGCATAGGTTTCGAGCGCGTCGACATGTCCGGACAGCCGCCGGTACAACTCGCGGTCGGGTGGGCTGTTCTCGGGCCGCGCGCCACTCCAATAGGACACGCATTCGCCCTCGAGTTCGGCGCAGATGTCGATGGCGCGATGCAGGAACTCCACCCTTCGCGCGGAATCCGCATCAAGCAGCGTCGGGCGGTGCTTGTTCTTCGCGTCGAGCAGAAAACGCGCGCCAGTCTCGATCACACATGAGAGCTTGAGCGCGCGCAACTTCGCCCGCAGGTCGCGCACATCGGCCGGCGTCGCCCGGAAGGGATCGAAGTGGTGAACATCGAGGGTGAGCGCAACACATGAGTACCCAGTTTCGGCGATGATATCGAGCGCATCGTCGAGACGGTGGAAAGCGAAGCCGCTGGTGTTGTAACCGAGTTGCATGAGTCAGTCCTGGCTTTCGTCTTCTCTTACGTCGACCGGATTCCGGCTTGCGCCGGAATGCCGCACCGGCTACCTCTCCATCGGCGCCAATAATACCGGCTCCGCCTTACGCATCTGTTCGATCAGCGGGGCGAATGAACTCGCCAGCGGCCCGAGCGCCTGATCGAAGAGCACGCCGATTTGCACGCGCTTGTCCGGCCGGTCATTGAGCTTGTAGGCGGCGACATATTTCAGCCAGAGAAATTTCGCGCGAACGCTCGTCTCCATTCGCTCGCCCTCGTTGCCGTGCTCAGCAAGCTTTGCTTCGGCCTTCGAGCGCACGGTTTCGTATTGTCCAAGCCGAAGCTGATCGAACAATTCTGCCGCGCGAAAATGCAGGGCGAGGGCATCGCGCTTGACGCTCTCGGCTGCCACCACGGCCCTTCCATACTGGAACGCGGCGTCGTCGATGAATTGGCGCATACGCTCCGGCTCGCCGGAGTAATGCGCCGCGAGTTCGTGGTCGATATGCGCCAGCAAACGGATGGCGTCGAGGTGGTTGGCGTACTGGCTAAGCAGGGCCTGCAAAGCGTCGCGCGCGCGGTAGAGGTCGCCCGCGTTCAAAAGCAGTTCGGCGCGCTGGAACTGGCGCATGGCGTCGGACATGGACTTGGCCGGCTTCGCGTCGCGATCCTCGAAGATGCTGTCCCGGCGCGAGGGGTTGACGGTGTCCATCGCCTCGAACATGCGCTCGGGGTGGAGGGCCATCGGCGCTGGCCGGGTAGGGGTGAGGGGGGAAGCGCCGTGGTCATCGAGGTGGCGCACGATCCGCGCGCGCGCCTCGCGCGATACATCCTGCAGCGCCTTATCCGCCTTGTCGAAATCCTCGAGAAGGTTCGGCCCGACGATCGCCTCGGGGTAGTCCATGCGGTAATACTCCGGCGTATTGGCGCTGAAGACGATCAGGTCGTCGTAGCGCCTGAGCGCCCGCACAATCCCCCACCCGTTACGCTCGTAGCCGGCGAAGCACTCAATGTACGCTTCGCGTTTCTTATCATCGAGCGAACCGTCGATGACGGGTCTTAGGTCGCGGCCATGAAAGAAATGCGACTCATCAACCGCCACGGCAACCCCCGAGAGCACCGTGGGGACAATGTCGACGGTCTGCACGACGCCGCTCGTGCGCCTTCCTGCTTCTTCGTTGCGGGGAAGGTGAATCAGCAGTGGCACATGCGTCGTGCTATCGAAAGCGAGAAATCCGTTGGTCAACTCGGAGTTATCGCCAAGGCCCGTGCCGTGGTCGGCGGTGAGGATGATGAGCGAGTTCTCAAAACGCCCGAGGTCCCGAAGGCGCGCGATGAATTTCCCAAGTTGCCGGTCGAGGGCCGCGATGTCCTCGTTATAGAGAGGGATAATTTCCTCGGGCAGGTAGTCTTGAGGTTTCTTATGGGCATCGGTTGCCTCCGAGCCGAAGGGCGGGCGAAGGTCGTTGATCTGCAGAAACAGAAAGGAAGACGTTCCGGCTGCCTGCGAACGAAGCCAGCGCTCGGCGCCATCAAAAGTCCCGCGTGCGCCGCGTTCCTTCTCGCCGGTGCGCCATTGGCCGTCATAATGGTGAAATCCTCGATTCAGGCCGCTTGAAACGTCCAGCGCCGGCGCATTGACGAACGCCGCGCATTGGTAGCCGTGTTGAGCAAGCACTTCGGGCAGCAGCGTCAGGCCCTGCTCCGGGATGCGCATGCCGTCGTCACGCACGCGGTGATGAAGCGGAAGGATGCCGCTCAACATGGACGTATGCGCGGGCAGGCAGAGGGGACAAGGCGTGAAGCAACGCTCGAAGAGCACGCTTTGGGCGGCAAGACGGTCGAATTCCGGCGTTTCCTTCTCCACATAGCCATAGCAGGAGAGATGGCAGGCGCGCAGACCGCTGATGGAGATGAGAATCACGTCGGGCCGCGCCTGACTCGCGGGCTTCAGGGGCTTGTCAGGACCGTTGTGACGGTCCTTCAGGTAGATGCCGATGACAAAAGCCGCAATAAGCAGCACGCACAGCGCGACGATGCGATGGACTGCGCGGGATGGCTGTGCGGATTCCGTCATGGTCGCATTGTAACTACGGATCAAGAAAAGTTCGCTCGTTGCTCTCCATACGCTTGAGACGGGTCAAGACCCCGGTTAGACTTCGGCCTTCCATAGCCTGTTCTTTTTTGTGGCAGCGTTCACGCGCTGCCGCGTGACGAACCAAACGAGGCAAGACGCCATGCGAGGGTGCATGGCGCTACAAGTTGACGGTGAAACGATTCAACGGAACGAGAGGAACCGCACCATGGCAATCGAGCGTACGTTTATCATTCTCAAACCCGACGCTGTCCAGCGCGGGCTGAGCGGAGAGATCATTGGCCGCTTCGAGAGGAAGGGTTTGAAGATCGTCGGTCTCAAACTCATGTCTGTCCAGCGCGAGCTGGCAGAGTGCCATTACGCCGAACACAAAGGCAAACCTTTCTATAACGGCCTGGTTGACTTCATCACCAAAAGCCCCGTCGTCTGCGCGGCCCTCGAAGGCCCCTATGCCGTGGCGTCGGCCCGCAAGCTGATGGGCAAAACCTTCGGCAACGAAGCCGAACCCGGAACGATTCGCGGCGACTACGGCTCGTCGCGCGGCATGAACCTGATTCACGGCTCCGATAGCCCGGAAAGCGCCAAGCGCGAACTCGAGATGTGGTTCAAGGCGGGCGAGTTGTGCTCTTACGAGCGCGCCGTGGACGCATGGACGAGCAACAGCGAAGACCGTGGATAACGCAAAGATTGCGAGAAAGGCGGGACATGTATGTCATCTGAAAGCGATGACGTCGCGATTCTTGCCAATCTCGCGAAGCTTCACCGCGAGCTGAAGCGGCTTCAGGCGAAGGAGCGCGACCACGTTCAGGCTTACGAATCGGCCAAGACACAAGTGAAACGCGCGCGTGAGGAGCTCGCTGCCTTGGGAAAGGCGAAAGAGGACGACACGCTCAAAAGCCGCGAGATCGAGCGCGAACTTGCCCGCGTGGGACAAGAATTCGCAAAGTTGAACACGGCGAGCGAGAGCGCGCGCACGCAGGCGTTGCTTGTCGCGGCCACTCGCGAGATGGAGACGAAAAAGGAGCAGCGCAACAAGCTCGAATCGGACGGTCTCGGGATTCTCGACCATCTTGATGCTCTCAATGCGCAGATCCAGCGAGCGCAAGCGAAACTGCCGGAACTCGCGGCGCAGGAGGAATTGTCCAAACAGCGGCTGGAACAATGTCGCGCCGAAGTCGGCGCCGCGAGAGAGCGGGTCGAAACCGAACGGCAGAGGGAACGCGAACGCCTCGCCATAGAGACGAAAGTCGCCTATGATGGGCTGGTCGATGATTTCGGAGACGATGGATTGATCATCGCGAGTGACGGTGTGTGTAACGGCTGCGACACTATGATCTCGGCGACCATTGGCGCATTGTTGAAGCGATTGACGAAACCGATTCGTTGTCCAAATTGCCGCCGGTTCATTTACGCGGCTCAGTAATGGCGATAAATTTTGCTACCGGGAATGTTACGAAATTCAAGAAAACGCATATAAAGGGCTACGCCGCAAGCAATTGCCAATTGTCATGAAATGTTGGAAATTGCTTAAAAATGCTTAAACATCAAAGTGACTCCGGGTACTATGCCACCCCGTTCCTTAATGTTCGTGGAGCGGCGCGGATGGCCACCGCGGGGTAAAGAGGGGACTTCCGTTTCTTTTTGGGTAGAGCTTGGCCTATGGAACTCAAGGAAATCATTGCTCTGACCAAGAACTGGTGGTGGCTGGTCCTCGCCCTCACCGTTGGTTCGTGGTGCGCAGCGTTTTTTAGTTACGACCATCTACCGGTCGGGGGGACGCAGAAAGTTTACTCGTCCACCGTCCAGATGGAACTTCCCCGCGATCCGATCCGCATTATTTCGTTCCGAGGTTCGTCGACCGCGAAGCGTATCTACATCAACAATGCGCTCGAGATGGCGCAGATGCAAAACGAACAGACCAAGCTCGCTGCCGCGCGCTATTATACGCTGCTCGACAACGCCATGAAACACGCCAAGCCTGGATCAAAGCAGGCCTATGGCGACATGCTGAAAGCGTTCCACAAACAAATCGAGGAGTCCCGTGAGTTACTCAACCGCGAATTTCCCGGGGCTTATCTGAAAGCTGAGGACAACACTACAGGAACGCTCAACGCGGAAATTGCGATGCTGTCCGCCGGGACACTGACAGAGAAACTTAAACCCGAGAGCAAGGGGGGCTATTTCGCCCAGTTGCTTGCGAGCGAAAAGATGGCTTCAGGTGAGGATAAGGCGGCTTCAAACGAAGACAAAGCGTTGTACGAGGCCCTGATGAGCGACGAGAAGCTCAACTTTCAGAAGCTCATCGAATCCGGCATGCAGTACGAAATCGACAAGGAAGCGTCGAATCAGGTTTTCACTCTCAAGGTCAAGAACGTCGATGACGAGCGCGCTGCCCGCATGTGGGCCGACGCTCTTGCCCTGGCCGGCATGCGTGAGAGCTTCCGCCGGAGCATCAAGGAAGTGGAAAATACTCAGACCCTGTTCAAGCAATCTCTCCTCCGCGAGGTTCGTCCGCCCTCGTCCGAAGACGAAGCGAAGCTTGTCTCGCTCGCAGACAACATTTTGAACGAAGTTGAACGCGAAAAACAAAAACTCCGGAACTTCGCGTCCGGCTCTGCATCGGGGAATGAGCGCCCGGCTTTCAACGTCACCTATCCATCGTTCACGCGGGAAAACGCCAAAGCAGAAAAGTCAGTGTTCTATCAGCGCCTGATCAATCGCATCAACGCCGAGTATCCGTCTGTCGGTTCCAGCAGCCTCACCTCGACCCCGGTCGGGAGCATTGAGCGCGAGCAATTGTTGCAGGCGAATATCAACGCCTCGACCCGCAAGCGCGAGCTCGACGCGCTCAAGGCCAAACTCGGAGAAGTCAACCGTGCCGGTGTGCAATTCGAAGATGAGCACGGGAGGTGGATCGGTTACAAACAAGCCGGAAATCCGGAAATGTACACTCCGAACCCCTCGATCATTCCCTCGCCTGACGTTACACGCACGAAAAGCGAAATGACCAAGCTTGAACAGGAGCGCGGAAAGCTCGAACAGCTCTACTGGCCCTCGCACCGGCTGCTGCAGGAAAACCAGCGCCTGATGCAACTCGCCATCTCGCAATACGTCGATGCTGTCGACGCCGCTTTCCGCGCGAAGCAGTCGGAGTTTGCGAGCCGCCGCGATTCGGTTGTTGCGGATATCGCCTCGACCCAGTCGGCCTTCGATGCCGCCAACGCCGAACTCGCTGCGTACAAGGCGCAAGTCTACGCGCTTTCCGCGGTATCGACGATCTACGGGAGCGCCAACCGCGAGCTTGAGCTCGTGCGCGCCGACCTTGAGTTGTCGAAAGATTATGACCGGGAGATTCAGCGCATCCTGCAGGAGCAGTCTCCGGTGTTGCGCGTGTTCTCTTTCGCCGACAAACCGCAACAGAGCGGCCGCGTGGCGAACTCGATGCAAATCGCCAGTATCGTCGCGTTCATCGTGCTGGCCGGCAGCATCATGATGCTTTATGTGCTCACGCTCGCCCGCAACAAGGTCACCACCGAGTTCGACGTTCGCAAGCACATCAACCTGCCGGTGCTCTCGAAGCTCCCGCGCCGCCCCGATACCGACCGCTCGCTGCTCGATATCAGCCCGCGCAGCGCCTTTGCCGAACAGTTCAGCACGCTTGCCACTCTGGTCCGCAGTTACGCAAAAGAACTCTCCATCCGTAGCTTGCTCGTCACCTCGGCCGTCAAGGAAGAGGGCAAGACGGACATTGCCTGTAACCTGAGCATCGCGCTCGCCCGCAAGGGGTTACGCGTGCTGCTGATCGACGCGGACTTCCACCGTTCGATGGTTTCGAAATTCTTCCACGTCAACGTGGAGCGCGGCTCGATGAACTATGTCGAGAGCGCCGGCGCGACCGACCTCGCCAACTATGTCACGCCTTCGCCCGCCGAAGGGCTTGACCTGCTCGGCGCGGGCGGCTCGGTCGCCGACCCCGTGCGTCTCATCGAATCGGAACGCTTCCGCCAGATGCTCAAGCAGGCCGAGGCGGAATACGACCTAGTCGTCATCGACTCCCCGCCGGTGGCGCGAGTAGGCGACGCGTTGATCATCGCGTCCGAAGTCGATGCTACGGTGTTCGTCGTGTCCTCCGGCGACGTGACCTTCGCTGACGCCGCTCTCGCCAAGCGCCTGCTGACCAACGTGCAGGCCAACCTGCTCGGCGTTATCCTCAACAACTCGAGGGACACCCGCGCCCGCGAGTACTACAACTACTACTACGAGGGCACCCGCCGCCGTGTCCGCAGGGTTGTTGACTAGGCCGCCTTCCTCTACTAGGTTGACGCCACTGTTTTGACAGATTTTGAGGTTTTAACGAGGTTGTCGTCGGCATCCCGTTCGAGTGGTACTCCATGGCTGACAAGCCGCTGGCAACAGGTGCTGATGAAGGCGATCCGAAGGATCCCTCTTTCGCCGATTTTGCCGCGCAGAATCCCGGGAATACCCTGTGTGATCTGGCTGGCAGGCTGCTCGCCTCCGTTGCAAACAGCCAGCAGGTTGACGTCGGCCTGCTCGAGCAAATTCTCGTTCCCGTGTTCGTCGATATCCGCGCCAATCCTGCGGCCCAGCTTTCGTGGTATTTTCCGAAGCCGTTGAAGGACTACCGCCCGCTGCACGCGCTCAACGCCTGCCGCCTTGCCATGTACTTCGCGCGCGCGAGCAATATGGACGACGCACGCGTCGTGCAGCTTGGCGCCATCGGCCTGCTCTACGACGCGGGTATGTGGCTGCCGGGGATTCCTCCCGTGCTTGAAGCCCGGACGTTCGAACAAGCGGAAATGGCCGCCATTGAAATGCATACTTCTCAAGGGGCGTCCTTGCTCTCCACCTGCGACAACGTCGATCCGCTCTGCCCGGCAGTCGCCCGCGAACACCATGAACGCGCCGACGGCACCGGTTATCCGGGTAAATCGAACGCCGCGAACCACCATCCCTACGCGCGCCTCTTTCAAATTATCGATAGCTTCCTCGGTATGATCGAACCGCGCCCCTTCCGCAAGGCGCTCTCGCCCGTGGAAGCCATGCAGCGTATCGCAGTCCAGGCGCAGCGCGGGTACTACCACCTCCCCACCTTTCGTGACTGGGTGAAGGTGATGGGCGTTTATCCCGTCGGTTCTTTTGTGCAGTTAAACACCGGCGAGCTTGCCCTTGTCAAAGCCAGTGGCGGCGACTCCTTGCGCCGCCCGAAGGTGACAGTGATTGCCGATGAACTGCTCGACTTTCGCCCGAAGCCCCTCGAGGTTGACCTCACGCAGGAATCGGCCTTCGAAATCACCGGCGCGTTTACGAAGTTCCCCAAGGGGTAGTCATGAGTAACGAGACGTTGATCAAGGAACTCGCTCCCGTTCTCGCGGTGTTGAAGGAAACTGATATCTCTGACGCGTCAGCCGCCTCGAGGGGCCTGAACGCTCGATTGCCCGTCAACTCGCCCGCGATGGCGCGCATCCGTGAGATGTTTGCCAAAGGCGTGGCTGAAAAGTGGCTTTGCGACCGCGAGGGGGGAGGCGCCAGGTTCAGCCGCGTGGCAAAAGCTTCACCCGCGACGGCAAACTTCTCCATTGATGCCGTATCGATGTCTGGGCCGGGCGTGTGGCACCGCCATACGGAGGGCGAAATCGACCTGTGCTTCGCCATTTCCGGGCAGCCCCGTTTTGACGGCCATCCGGAAGGCTGGGTTGTCTTCGGCAGGGGGTCTGAACATGTGCCTACGGTCACAGACGGCTCCATGAATATTCTCTACTTTTTGCCCAACGGCGCTATCGAATGGAAGCGCTAACCGCCCATCTCGTCAAAATCAATTTGTGCGTTCAAAGTCAAAAAAAGCCCGAATCTGAAAAAGATTCTGGCGCATCGTGGCGACTTGCCGGATAATGAACCGTTGCGGCATTGTACAAAAGATGTGCGACATACCGGGACTTCCCCGTTTTGTGTTGGGACAAGGGGAAAATTCACGCTCGGCTTCGTCATTCCTTCATGGTGTGGCGTTTGCCAGGGGTGAAAGTCTCAGCAGGGCTTGACGCGCGCTGATGGCAACGAAGTCCGAAGTTTTGCTCATGGCTCTTGCGGTCAAGGAAGGCTTGATCGGCAAGGAGTCCGTACAAGCCGGGATGAACGAGCAAAAGCGCCTCGCCGAGCAGGGCCAGTCCTTCCGCCTCGAAGACGTCATTATCAAACTCGGCCACATGTCGGCTGACCAGTTCAAATCGCTCCGCGCTCCGGCGCCCGTCGCTCCGCCGCAACCGATATCGCTCGAGGACGCGCGTCGCATCCCGATTTACGAGATTCACGAAGCCATCGGCCAAGGCGGCATGGCCTCGGTCTTCAGCGCGACGTTGCGCGACACGGGCGAGCCGCGCGCGGTGAAAATTCTCTACCGCGAACACCTTGCCAACAAGCAGTTCGTCGACCGCTTTCTGCGTGAGGGCAAGCTGCTCAAATCCTTCGATTGCCCGAGCATCGCCAAGGGGTACGAATATGGCCGCGCGGGCAAAGACCTTTACTTCATGGGCATGGAACTGATCCAGGGCCCGTCGTTGCAGGACATGCTCGACAAGGACGGCCCCTTCGACGAGAACATGGCGATCCATTGTGTGACCGAGGCCGCGCGTTCCCTCGCCTACATGCAAAGCAAGGGCATCGTCCATCGCGACATCAAACCCGACAACATCATGTGGAACAGCGACGGGCGCGTGATGCTCGTCGACCTCGGTTTTGCCACGCCGATCAAGCAGGATGCCGCCGCCGACGAATACGAATCAGAGACCTGCGGGACCGTGCAATACATCTCGCCCGAACAGGCCAAGGGGAAGGCGGACCTCGACATCCGCGCTGACATTTATTCCCTTGGCGCCACGCTCTATCACCTCGTCGTCGGCGAGCTTCCTTTCAGTGGCAAAGATTCCATGGAGGTGATGGCCAAGCAGGTGATGGAGAACCTGAGCGCGCAAACGCTTAAGGGCGGCAAGATATCCATGCATATGCACTACATCATCGAGAAGATGATGGCCAAAGACCGCGACATTCGCTACCAGACCGCGCAGGAAGCGGTGGAGGATATCGAAACGGTGCTGGCGGGCGCCGCCGATCTGCAGTTCGATCCATCGCGCTTCGGACTCGCCGGCGGCAGCGACATGCCCGCGCGTATCTCCTCCGGCCGTCTCGGCCAGATCAAGCCATCGAGCAACCGCGCGGGACGCATCAGTTCCGGGCGAACGCAGCGTGTTTCAGGGAGCCATCCCGTGACACGCAAACCCTCCAACCCTGTGCCGAAGACCGATTCCGGGCGCAATAATCCTGCACCGAGTCAGGGTGGGCAGAAAACGGTGCGCCTGCCCAACCCGCGCCGCACGACGGGGCGTATCACGGCGACCGCTGACGAAAACGACCCGGGCGTCATCCCCGAAGAGAGCCAGCCGCAGACAGGCCAGGTTCGCTTCCCGTCCGTCCGCAAGCGCCCGATACAGTGACATGCCGGTTTTCGGTACCATTCACATCACCTCGTTCGATAGTTGACGTGCTGATTGGCCGCGCGCGTCAGGTGTGTTATCATGCAGGCCGGGAGCGACCGATGTCAGACGTATTGTCCACACTCGATATTTCGAAGGAACAGATAGAGGGGTTCTGCAAGCGTCACCGCATCCGGCGCCTCGCGTTTTTCGGCTCAGTGCTTCGCGAAAATTTCCGTTCTGACAGCGACGTTGATGTTCTGTACGAATTCGAGCCCGGCCATGAAACCGGCCACGATATCGTCGCGGTGGTGGATGAACTCGAGGCAATGCTTGGCGGGCGGAATGTTGACTTTGTCCCATTCAAGGGCGTTCGCAACCCTTTCCTGCGACAGAATATCAGACGTTCCCACCAGGTTGTCTATGCAGCCTGATCGCGCCACCATCGTTCGACTGTGGGACATGCTGGACGCTTGCCGGTCGATCCTTGATCGAGCCAAAGGCATGTCGTACGAGGCTTTTCTTGAAGATGACACACTGCAGGACGCCATCCAGTTTAAACTTATCGTGATTGGCGAAGCTGCGGGCAATCTGTCCAAGGCCTACCGGGATGCTCATGCGGGCATTCCATGGCACAAGATTATCAAGCAGCGCCACATCGTTGCGCACCACTATGACATTGTGAGCCCCGAGCGTATTTGGGACGTTGTGACGACGTACATCCCCGACCTTGCCATAAAGCTCGAGGCGCTCATTCCCGAGCCTCCTGACGAACCGGAATTATGACACCCCAAAGCGCTGCTCGTGGGAATAGCAAAAGAGTTGTCTCTGGATTCGAGAGCCTTCTGGAATATCGCTGGCGCCCGTCTCATACTGTGCAGCCATGAGCGCCAAGAAAGCCAAGGACGATCACCCCGCGTTCGAAGACCTGTTGAAGGTCGTCGAGAAAAAGCTCGAACAGCTCGAGGGCGGCGAGCTTGCCCTCGAAAAATCCCTCGAAGCCTACGAGGAAGGCGTGAAGGCCCTGCGCCAGTGTTACGGCATCTTGAAGCAAGCCGAGGGCAAGGTGGAAATCCTCACCAAGACCATGGGTACGCCGGAGGTCGCCGAATATGACGCCGAAACCGGCGCCGCCAAACCCGCGAAACAAAAGACCAAAGAGCGCGACGACGGCAAACAGTTGTTCTGATGACGGACGCTGCCCCCAATAACGACCGCCCCTCCATCACCCGCATCCTCGGGCCATGGCGGGCGACGCTGCTCTCCGGGCTGCTCTTCGCTGCGAGCCATCCACCCTTCGATTTTGGCCCGCTGATTTTGGTAGCCTTCGTCCCCTGGCTGCTCTCGCTCGAACGGTTCAAGACAACGCGGAGCGCGATTCTCGCTGGCTGGTGCGCCGGATTTCTCGTCTATCTGCTCGGCCTGTTCTATATCTCGCAGATGCCGAGTCTCGGCGGCGACTCGCCAATTACCATGTACGCCATGTGGGTCTTCATCAGCGCGTTACTGGCCGTCGTTTTCGCGGCCTTTAGCGGCGTAGCCCGCTTCGTCGCGTCGCGCGTGCCGCGCCCCTGGTTCGTGCTGCTCATCCCGCTGCTGTGGACGGGGTTTGAATTCTGTCATTATTACTACCCCGCGCCGGGGCCGCTGATGATGACCGGCCATGCGCTGCATCAGGTTCCAGTGTTGATCCAGATCGCCGACCTCGGCAGCGTCCATCTGGTGGCGTTTTTCATTGTGCTCGTGAACACGTGCGTATTTCTTTGGTTGGACGGGCGGAGGAGAAGAGTGCGGAGTGCGGAGTGCGGAGTGCGGAGTGGAAAAGAAGACGAGAGCGCAAGCCAAGACGTCAACCTCCAACGCCTCGCCATCTGGGCGCTTGTCATCGCATTCATCGTCAACATCGCCTACGGAAGTCTTCGGCTCTATACCCTCATACCGGCGATCAAAGATGATGGCCCGTTGGTGGCGGTGATCCAGCCTAACATCGAGCAAGAGTTGAAAGAGACGCGCACCGAAGCTGCACGCCTTGAGCAGTTCAACCGGCTGCGAACGCTTACCGGCGAGGCGTTACGCTACACGCCTGACCTGATTCTCTGGCCCGAGACGGGGTATCCATGGCCCATCAACCCGCGCAACCCCTCCAGTTACGACGATTTGAGTCGCCTCGCGTCGAGCATTCAAACACCGATGGTGGTGGGGGCTGTGGCTCCGCTGCTGGAAGAAGATCGCAAGCATTATCCCTATCTCACCGACAGGGACGCGCAGCTCGCATGGTTCAACTCCGGCGTGTATGTCGGCGCTGATGGTGAGCTCTTCGGCCGCCACGACAAGGCCCATCTCGTCCCCGGCGGCGAGTACATTCCCTACCGCGGCACGCCGCTCGGCGACCTGGTGACAGATTATGCCCGCACGCTGATGGGCGCCGTGCCGGAGTTTTTGCCGGGATATAGGCGCGACACCTTCACGCTGACGGACGGCATGGGCCGTGATTGGCGCTTCTCGATGAACATCTGCTACGAGTATTGGTTCCCGCAGTTGTACGGCGAGCTGCATCAACCCGAGAACGTTCACTTCGCCGTCAACCTCTCCAACGAGGTCTGGTACCGCCAACTTGCGGAATTGGATCAGGCCTTGATCGGCGTCAAGTTCCGCGCCATCGAATCGCGCACCACCTTCGTGCGCGCCACCAACGACGGGATTTCGGCGGTGATCGATCCGCTCGGCAACGTGCGCCGCACGCTCACCGTCGATGGCAAAGACCGTGGCGTTGGCGGCGTGATGAACGTCGTCCTGCCCGTAATCGAAAACCCCGAACCGACGATCTCGTTGCAAGCGGGCATGTGGGTGGGCTGGATCACGATGCCGCTCTCGCTTGTGATTATGGTCGTGAGTTGGGTTGCTTGGCTCCGCACGCGGCTACGCGGCAATCGCGACCGGACAAAAGTTGATGCCCGGCCCATTTGATTTCCCCACGCCGGATACCATTCGGAGCAGGCGGTGCTTATGTCCAGGCAGGTGTCGAGAAAGTTCGGTCTAGTCGTCGTTGATCGTTATCTTTCGGGGCTGATTTTCTCGCGACCAAAGGAAGCGTCAAAACGCTTATGGCAGTTCCAAGATTGATTTGCAGCGCATTACGCTCGGGAGATGCGCTTGTTCAGTTCTCGACGATGCAGCCGTTCAAAGTCGGGGGCGGAACGTCATTGAGTTCGCGGCCGTTCCGGCGCAAATGCCAAAACCCCTGTCATCGCTAACTCAAGCAACGACAGGGGTTTGAAGCTGGAGCGGGTGAAGGGGGTCGAACCCTCGACATCGACCTTGGCAAGGTCGCACTCTACCACTGAGTTACACCCGCATGAGCGCCAGTCATACCGTTCGTGCGCCATTCTGTCAATATCGCGCGGCAAGCGCCAGCGTCCGGACAGGTTGTTGTAAAGTAGCCCAGGGCTATTCTGGGCCTCATTTCGCCACAACCTTGTCTTGATCGGCGAGCATGTTGAGCAGAGTCTGCTGGGCGGTGACGCGGGCGTCGCTGCCGGCCTCCACCTTGACATATGAACCATCGGGACGCAGGTCCCATGCCTGAGTATTGTCCTTGAAGTAGAGTGAAAGCGTTTCCTCGATCACGCGCGCCTTGAGCTTTTTATCGAGGATCGGGAAGCACGTCTCCACGCGCCGGTGCAGGTTGCGCTGCATCCAGTCCGCGCTGCCGGCAAATACCTTCTCCTCGCCGCCGGCGAAGAAATAAAACACGCGGCTATGCTCGAGGAAGCGCCCGACGATCGAGCGCACGCGAATGTTGTCTGAAATCCCCTTCATCCCTGGGCGCAGGCAGCACACGCCTCGCACGATCAGGTCGATCTGCACGCCCGCCATCGACGCTTTATAGAGCGCGCGAATAATGCGCGGCTCGGTGATCGCGTTCATGCGCGCCATGATGCGCGCGGGCTTGCCCTCGCGGGCAGCCGCGATTTCCTCGTCGATCAGTTGCAGGAGTTTTTTCTCGAGCGTGAAAGGCGACTGCAAAAGTTTCGCGAGGCGCGAGGCGCGCCCGATGCTGGTGAGCTGCATGAACAGTTGATGAACGTCGTCGCCGATCTCCCGGTCGCAGGTCATATAACTGATGTCGGTATAGATGCGCGCGGTGACGGCGTGGTAGTTGCCAGTGCCGAGATGAACGTAGCGACGAATCTTCCCATCCTCCCTGCGCACCACCATCATCATCTTGGCGTGGGCCTTGAAGCCCACGATTCCGTAAGCGACGTTGGCGCCGGCCTCCTGCAGGCGCGTGGCAAGGTCGATGTTATGGGCCTCGTCAAAGCGCGCGCGCAGCTCGATCACGGCCGTCACGTCTTTGCCCGCGCGAGCCGCGTCGATTAGCACCTTGGCGAGAGGCGAGTCCGCGTCCGTTCTATAGAGTGTCAGCTTGATCGACAAGACTTCCGGGTCTGCGGCTGCCTGTCGCGCGAGGTCGATTACCGGTAAGAAGCTCTGGTACGGATGATGCAAGAGGATGTCACCTTTGCGGATCTGCGCGAAAATGTCGTAGCCCTTGCCCTTGTCGAGGGGCTGGCTCGGCACGAAGGGTTTGTACTTCAGGTCCGGGCGGTTGACTTTGTCGATGATGGCGTTGAGGCGATGCAGATTCACCGGTCCGTCCACACGATAAAGCTCATCCGCCGTCAACCCGAATTGTGTCAGCAAAAATTGCGTCATCACCGGCGGGCAGTTGTCGGCGATCTCCAAGCGAACCGCATCTCCGAATGCGCGGCTCCGCAGTTCACCCTTGATAGCGAAAAGCAAATCGTCCACCGCTTCCTCGTCCACCCACAGGTCGCTGTTGCGCGTCACGCGGAATTGATACGCGCCGGCAACCTTCATGCCGCGGAAGAGTTCGTCCATGTATTCGTGAACGATCGAGGACAGCATCACGAAGTCATAGCCAGCCTTCGACAATTCCACCGGCAACT
This sequence comes from Planctomycetaceae bacterium, assembly GCA_013360495.1. Classification (GTDB taxonomy): domain Bacteria; phylum Planctomycetota; class UBA8742; order UBA2392; family JABWBM01; genus JABWBM01. Next base: position 20,258 of record JABWBM010000006.1, on the reverse strand, counting down.
GAATCACGCGCGGCAAGCTGCGAGGCACCTGCACGATGGCGATGCGGCTCGCGCGGCCATAGGCGTCGACACCCTCGAGCGAAACGATAAAGTTGAGGCTTTTGTTCAGGATACGCGGGAAAGGGTGCGAGGGGTCGAGCGCCACGGGCGTGAGGACTGGCAACACCTGTTCGTCGAAATACTGGCGGATCCAGCGCGTCTGTTCGTCGGTCCACTCGCCTCGCCGCAAGAGGTTGATGCCTTCCTTGGAGAGCGCGGGCAGCAATTCGTTTTGAAAGACGCGGTATTGTTCCGTGACGAGTTCATGCATGGTGGCGCTGATGCGCGTCAACGCGTCCCCGGCGCTCAGGCCGTCGGCCTCGGGCTGGGAGATGCCGTACTCCACCTGTTGTTTAAGGCCGGAAATGCGGATTTCGAAAAACTCATCGAGGTTCGAACTGCAGATGGTGAGGAAGCGCAAACGCTCAAGCAGCGGCGTGTCGGGATCGCGCGCTTGGGCCAGCACGCGCTTGTCGAACTCGATCAGGCTCTGCTCGCGGTGAATGTAAAGCGCCGGATCGACGAGGTCGGTGGATGTCGTCGCCTCATGATCGACGTATCGGGTCTCGTTGGTGATTTGCCGCACCATGGTTGTTGTCCTGCTGTGGTGAACCATGCAAGGATACCATTTGTGCTCCCCGCTTCGTTCACAAAAGAGACAGCCGCCCCTTGTACCTCAACTTTATGAAGGGGGAATGAAGCTCAGGGAATAGTCGTAAGTGATTACATTACCGACTCTTATGATACAGCCCGTCGAGGCGTGGTTCGCGCCTTGGTTCCGGCGGGGCGCCTTTCATCGACGCGCGCACTTCGCCCGCAAGCTCGCCCGCGAGGAAGATCGCGGCGCGCATGAGCTCCTCGTCGCTCTTGACCTGCAGCCATTTCACATCACGGTAACGCTTGAACCAGACCATTTGCTTGCGCGCGAGCTGCCAGGTGCGGCGCTTGATTTTCTCCACTGCCTCTTCGAGCGAATACGCTCCTTCCAGATGTTCGAGCAGTTGCCGGTAGCCGATGGCTTCGCGCGCGGTTTTGGAGAAGCCTTCGCCATTGTGTATGCGTACTACTTCGTCGATCAGTCCGGCCGTCATCATGCGCTCGACGCGTTGCTCGATGCGCGCTCGCAAGATCGCCTCGTCCCACAGCGGCCCCGTCAGCACGAAACGATAGTCCGTGCGCCGCGTCTCGAACTGCGTGCGCTCGGCGCTGATGGGCTTGCCGGTCTGCATGGCGTACTGCACGGCGCGGATCACGCGCTTGCGGTCGTTGGCATGGAGCGTGGCGGCAGCTTCGGGATCGAGCGTAGCGAGCCTGCGGTGCAGCGCGGTCGAACTCATGGTTTCAAGTTCCGCGCGCAATTCCTCATCCGGTTCGGGCGATTCGAGCATGCCGGAGAGGAAGGTCTTCAAATAGAGCGGTGTGCCGCAGTCGATCAGCGGGAGGTGCCCGCGGTTGAGCACGTCGCGGATCACACCTTCGAGGTCGTCGAGGTAGCGCGCGACGTTGAAGGATTCGCTGGGCGCCGCCAGATCGAGTAGGTGGTGCGGCACTGCTTGCTGGTCGGCGGGCGAGGCTTTGGCGGTGCCGATGTCCATGCCGCGATAGACTTTCAGCGCGTCCATGGAGATGATTTCGGAGTCGATACGCTTTGCGATGTTATGGCAGAGCGTTGACTTTCCCGACGCCGTCTGGCCAAGGATGACACAGACGAGCGGTTTCGCGGTGGTGTCAGGCGATGCCGTTTCCATACCTCGTGAGTATAGCTGGATTCGTGATCCGAGCGATTGACTTTGAGCGCATAGGACGAAAACGACCAAAAATGCCTACGTGTTGGTTTCCAGCTTCGCGATAATCTGGCGGGCAAGTTCGAAATAACCTTCAAAATAGCGCGTAACTCCGGGTCTCTCATCGGATGATCGAAGGGATGCATTTCTGGCGAACTCAAGCGCCTTGGCGCGATCCCCGGCATGGTACTCGCACCATGCGGCGCAAGCGTTGAGGATACAGAGTCGCATCCTGGTGTCGCTTTTGTAATTCCTGAGAAGATGCTGAAGCTTCGAACCAAGTTGTTCGCACGCCAGAATCTGGTGATTGTCCAGCGTCGTGTCCCAAGACGGTAACGTCTCGAACAAACGCCAGACTTGAATCGGCACAAGTATTTCCATGCCAAGGGCGGCCCTTGCCGGCATGTTCAGAGCCTGATGCTGGCGGATCGACTCTTGTGCGTATGACTCCGCCAGGTCGTAGCGGTTCGCCATGGTTTCGAAAAATGCGAGGTGAATATGGCTCAGAGCGGCCGTTACGGCGTCGCCCACTTCAGTCGCCGCGCACAACACGTCCTGAGCGTCCTGCAGGGCTAGAGTGATGTTGCCTGCTTCCGAGTGCAGCTCCGCTCTTGTCAGCAATGCTCGTGCGTATGTCTCACGCATGTCGAGGCGCATGCACTCCTGAATGACGGAGTTGATCAGCGCTTCGCTTTCTGGAAGTTTTCCGAGCCTCCTTTGAATCAGAGCCTTGTTATGTTCGAAGTGTATGCGCGTCTGATCATCATCAACCCATTTCAAACCTTCATCAAGTGGTACAAGTGCGTCTTCAAATTGTGAGCCGAGAAGGCATGCCATAAACCGTGTTGCGCAGTTATCAACTCGCTGGACATTCGAAACCGGCTGGCTCTCATCGATGGAAGCCACAAGCACCGTCATTCGCCCGTGTTGAGCGGTCAGATAATACGCGTGCGCCAATAGCCGCTGAATATTGACGCGGGCTGGCGAGTCTTTGGGGATCAACAACGCAACGCTTTCGACTCTGGCAGGACTGGTTCGCACGCGCGTTGCGACAATCCCGTTCAAAAGCCACTCGATCAACTCGCGCTTACCGTCATCCCCCATAGGCGCATTGTAGGAGTGCCAGACAGCAATGTCTTGGAACAGGATTGGTCGTTGCGCAACGCATAGCCCACGACGCAATCCTTGCGAATTGGCGCAAGGCAAGGTAAGAGGGCGGGTTCTGAGTCGGCCGAAACGTGGCCCCGTCGTCTAGCGGTTAGGACACCGCCCTTTCAAGGCGGCAGCACGGGTTCAAGTCCCGTCGGGGTCACCACGGCCTAATAGAGAGAAGTCGGAAGTCCGGAGTCGAGAGCCCACAGCCCCAATCAGTTCGGCACCCACACCCTTCATATCTTCTCGAGTTCCACCCGTTCGCGGTTCTTGAAGATCACCTTCAACGGTATCTCGCCGAAGGGCAGTTTCTCGCGCAGGCGATGCTTGAGGTACTCGCGCCACGACGACGGGAAGTTCTGCGCGTCGTTGACGTAGACGAGGATCGTCGGCGGGTTCACCTCTACCTGTGTCGCATAGAAGAGTTTCGGCTGCTTGCCCATGCGGGCATGGGGGCGCTGCAGCTCGAAGGCTTCGTGAACTGCGCGGTTCAACTCGCCCGTGCCCACACGCAGATTGGTTTGCTTGTGCAGGTCGAGGGCGAGGTCGATCAGCTCCGTGCAATTGGTTCCATTCTTGACGCTCAGGAACACGATCGGCGCGTAGCTTAAGGACGGCAACCGCGCCTCGATATACTTCTGGTACTTGTCGGTGGTGACCTTGCCCGCGAGGTCCCACTTGTTGACCGCGATGATCACGGGCTTCACATTGTCGATCGCCTCGTCGGCGAGCTTGCGGTCCAACCGCGACGCCTGCTCGAGGCAATCCATCAGGATGATCACCACGTCCGCGCGCCGGATCGCCTTTACCGAGCGCGCTTGACCGAAGAAGTCCACCGAGTTCTTCACGCCCTGACGGCGCTGCAAACCGGCGGTGTCAATGGCGACGAACTCGCGATCCTTGTAGCGGAAGCGCACGTCGATGGAATCGCGCGTAGTGCCGGGAATCTCGCTCACGATCACGCGCTCGTCCCGCGCAAGGAAGTTCACGAGGCTCGACTTGCCCGAATTCCGCTTGCCGACGATGGCGAGCTTCATCTCGGGAGGCGGCAGATTGCGTTCGGCGTCGACCTTCGGCGGCAGCGCCTTGACGATGGCGCCGCGCAGTTCGCGCAGGCCGCGCTGCTCTTTCGCTGATACGGGTATTGGCTCGCCAAGGCCGAGCCTGCGGAACTCCTCGGCGCGAACGTCGTGGTGGTAGGCGTCGGTCTTATTCACCGCGAGCACCACGGGCTTGTCGACTTTGCGGAGCCTCGCCGCTATTTGCGCGTCGATGGGCAGAAGGCCCGCCTTGGCATCGGTGACGAAGAGCAGTACGTCGGCGGCGTCAATCGCGAACTGAAGCTGCTCTTCCACGTGGGGTTCGATGTCAGCCTCGTCCACCACGCCAACACCGGCGGCATCCACCAGTTCGACGCGCCGGTCCTTGCCGGCGAAGCCGATCTCGCTCTTTGTGCCGCGGATTTTGAGTTCGAAGCTGACGCGGTCGCGCGTTGTGCCCGGTCGTGGATCTTCGATGGCGATGCGCGAGCCGCAGAGGATATTGAACAGGCTCGACTTTCCGACATTGGGCCGGCCAATGATGCTCACCACCGGCAGACGCTTCGATGTGTCGCCTTCGGTTGCTTTCTTGCTCGTCTTCTTACGCTTGGCCATGGCTATGCGTTCATCCCGATGGCTTCCGGGCAGTACATCTCGACGTGGCCGCACTGCATGCAGATGAGGTGGATGTACAAGCGTTGACGTTTATCACGAAAATAGTGGGAGCCGGGTTCGACGTTAATCATCTGACGCTGGACATACCGTCCTGTAAAGCCGCACTTCCCGCAGTGAGCAGGCGCGCCGAGAGCGCGCAACACCGTGCGGAAGCGCGCGACGTCGTCCATGCCGAGTACGCTTTCGGCCGGAAGCGAGGCGAGCACGTCCTCGGGCCGCCTGCGCTGGAGCGGCATCGTAGTCTTGGATTGGAATGGCTTTGGGATCTTCTTCGTGGCCTTCTTGCCAGAGGCTGGTCTTTTCGCCTTCTTTACATTCTTCGCGGCCATACCGGTCCTTTCGCGCGGGACTATAACATGGGTAGCGCCTGCGCGAGATTGTTTCGCCTTGCCCATTTCCCAATGCCATGAACGGCACTATAGTAGCGGCTTCAAGCCACAACCCGGTGTACGTAGCAAGGAATGCTTCGGCATGAATATCGTCATTTTGTCCCGCAACCCGAAGCTCTATAGCACTTCTCGGCTCGTCGAGGCGTGCAAGAAGCGTGGCCACGATCCCCACGTCTTCGACACGCTGAAGTTCTCCATTTTCGTCGAGGGCGGCAACCCAACCCTTCACTACAACACCAGACCCTTCGACGACCCCGACGCCGTCATCCCCCGTATTGGCGCGTCCATCACCATGTACGGCACCGCCGTCGTGCGCCAGTTCGAACAGATGGGCGTCTTCTGTCTCACCGCGTCGCACGCCATCACGGTGTCGCGCGACAAGCTGCGCTCGATTCAAATCATGAGCCGTCATCGCATCGGACTGCCCAAGACCGCGTTCGTGCGGATGAAGTCGGCTGTACTGCCCGCCATCACCGAAGTCGGCGGAGCGCCCGTCGTGATCAAGCTGCTCGAAGGCACTCAAGGCATCGGCGTGATCCTCGCCGATCAGACCAAGATCGCGGAAGCCATCATCGAGACCCTGCAGAGCACGCGCCAGAACGTGCTGATCCAGAGCTTCGTCAAGGAGAGCCGCGGACGCGACATCCGCGCCTTCGTCGTCGGCGGCAAGGTGGTCGCCGCCATGCGCCGCACCGCGTCGGACGGCGAGTTCCGCGCCAATGTCCATCGCGGCGCCTCAGCGGAAGGCATCAAGCTCGAGCCCGACTACGAACATGCAGCCCTTCAGGCCGCCCAGATCATGGGCCTGCGCGTGGCGGGCGTCGACATGCTCGAAAGCAAGGACGGACCGCTGATCCTCGAGGTCAATTCGTCGCCCGGACTCTTCGGCATCGAGACGGCCACGGGCGTCGATGTCGCGGGCGAGATCGTCAAGCATATCGAAGAGGAAGTGCTCTTCCCCGAAGTCGACATCCGCCAACGCCTCACGCTGCACAGCGGCTACGGCGTTTCCGAGATTCCCGTCACCCCCACTTCACCGATGGTGGGCAAGGCGCTGCGCCAGATCGGCTTGCGCGAGAAGGACATTCTCGTCCTGAGCATCATGCGCGGGAGCGTCACGCTCCCCAACCCGCGCGGCGACGACCAAGTGATGAGCGGCGATACGCTCGTCTGCTTCGGCAAGCTGCTCGCGCTGCGAGGGCTGCTGCCGCCCACGCCGCAAAAGCGCGTTAAGCGAAAAACCACCGCCAAGACGAAGTAAAGATACCCCGCACTCCGTACCCAGCGCGCCGCAGACTTTCTGCTATAGTGCGCGCGGTCCACCGATGCTCAAAAAGAAAAAACTCAAGAAGAAACGCTCGCTGCCAGTGATCGGCTGGCGCGAGTGGGTCGCGTTGCCAAAACTTGGCGTCGCATGGGTCAAAGTCAAGGTGGACACCGGAGCGCGCACCTCGGCGCTGCACGCCTACGATCTCTCGCTCTTCGTGAAGCGCGGCGAGACCTGGGTTCGCTTCGTTATTCACCCCTTCCAGCGCGATTTGAAAACCAGCATCACCGGCGAAGCGCGTGTGCTCGAATGGCGGCGCGTGCGCAGCTCTAACGGAAAAACGGAGTTCCGCCCGGTCATCGAGACCGAGCTTTCATTCATGGGAAATAATTGGCCGATCGAATTGACGCTCAGCAACCGCGACGAAATGGGCTTTCGCATGTTGCTCGGGCGCGAGGCGATCCGGCGCAAATTCACCGTGCATCCAAGCCGCTCGTTCTTCGGCGGCCGCCCTCCGGTCCATCCAACACACCCGTAAGAAAAAACTGCGCTCTTTCCAACGGCAGTCCTGATACCAAACAAAAAACCGGGCTCCCCGTTCGTCATGCCCGCGAAGAATCACTCTTCAATGTGGGGATTGGTATGAGGTATCCATCGGACGAAACCAAAAACTACACAATCAAATCCATCAACCTTTTAGATCATGTCCAAGGTTGATTTGCAGAAGATATACAACGTGTAGCCCTTGTAGCGCCCTGCGTCCTCGCAGGGCGTCTTATTACTGGTCGGTCCGCCCCGCAGGGGCGCGGGGCGCTACAAATCAACCTTGGACACGGTCTAGATTTGGTATCACATCGCCGGCATGACGCAGCAGGATCAAAACGGTCCGGTATCGCAACTTTGCACGTAACGTGAGTGCGCCAAAGGCAATGTGGCTATGTCGCAATCATCGGTGAGCGAAACGCCCATCACTGCGCTGTGTCCGGCGCGGAAACCGTGGTCGCGTGGGTGCGATGGTGCCTGGCCTTGAGCGCTTCACCAAGTTTTTCGTAGGCCTCCGCAAGCGCGAGGTTGACTTCTGCCGTGTCGATCTCGTGCTTGGCGTCGCCAAAGTGGCGCAAGGCCGTTGCGTGTTCACCCTTCTTCATAGCGCGCCGCCCGTCTTCCATCTTGGCGCGGTAATAGAGCAGGTTGCGTTCGACGTCGGCGCTCGGTGTCGCGCCGATCATGTAGCGCGGCGAGAACGCTTCGCGCCGGAATTCCGGCATGGCGTCGCTCGACTCGCGGGCGATAATTTTGATATGGAAGTCCGCGCGGTTGGTGTTGGCAAGGCTCTCCGGACAACGCCAATAGCAGCGCATCAACCGCTCTTGCGTGTAGCGCCCGCCTTCCTTCCTGCGCGGCATGGTTTCGGCAACATAGCGGTTGATCTCCGGCTCCGCCGTGGCGCTGCGCTCGATCAGGATGGCCGGCTCGTATTTTCCGGCGAAGCCCGACGCCATCATGAAGCTCGTTTCCGTGGTGTAGATGCCGCTATGGATGCGCCACTCGAGCAGGTAAACCGCGCCGGGGATCAGGCGATTGAAAGCCAATTGCTCCGCCCGCCGGTCGGGGCCGGTCATGGGCATCGGCGCCGGCTTGAGCGGCTCCACGGTCAACAGGTAGTCGTCCACGGTGACGGAAACATAGAGTTCTGGTTCGGCATCCATCTCCGGCGCGCCGTCCATTTCGAGCTGGCCGCGCACCGATTCGCTGCCGACGATGAATTCGTAATCGCCGGACTCTTTTGCCGTGAAGGGCAGGGACTGCCAGCCGCTTACCGTGCGCCACTCATTGAACATCGTCGAGTTCCACGGCGTGCTCTCGCCCGTGGGCGAGCGCTTGCGCCACCAGAGCGTGAGGCTCTTCAACCCCGAACCCCATGGCCTGCGGGCTTCGACCTGAATACGGAAGCTTCCGCGGCGTGAATAGTGCTTCGAGGTGTAACGTTCCGTCGCATCTTCGGCTTCCACCGGCTGAACGGCGACGTAGTCGCCTTGATCGGCGAGGAACTCGCCGCCAAGAGAAGCGTAGCCGCGCCGTCCGAGCGCGTCGAGCGCGCTCACGCGAATCAGGTAGCGTTCGGCATCGGGGAACATCGGTGTTACGGAACCGGCGATCATGGTGGCCGTCTCGCGCGATTCGTCGAGCATCGGCACCCAATCCACCATCGCCCAGTCGTTCGTGCTGACCTTGGCGATTTCAAACTGGAGGGAATCTTTCTTGAGTGTCGCGTCCATAGCCGTGAAGTAGAGCTGCTTGATCTCATTGGCGAGATAGAAAGGACGCGGGCCGATGTCGGCCTCGAGCGTCATCACCGGCGGAGCGGCGTCGAACACGAGCGTGGCTTCCGGTTGCGTCTCCATGGTGATCGGAGCGCTGGTGTTGCCAAGATCGTCTTCAAAATACGGCACGATCTCGTAACGGCCTTCGCCGGCCGTCGGAACAAAAGCAACGTCATAGGTCCCGAGCGTACGGCTGACTTCGCCCGGCTCGAGCCCCGATTTCACTTCGTATGCCTGCCATTCCCAAATGTCGCGCGCGGGCGTGTCGGAGCCGGGGGCGTAATACTTGTAGTAGAGGCGCACGATCTTCGGCGGCAGTTCGTATGCGCCGCCGCTTGCATTGCGCACCACGACCGTGGCGGGGTGCTCCTTCAGGCCGTCGATGTATTCCTCGTCGGTACGTACCGAAGGAACTGGTGTCGGCTTGACGATTTCTACCACGGCGGAGCGGGCTTCCTGCGGCATGCCGCGCACGTCTTTGGTCTTGAGTAGGTACCGCACGAACATTTCGCGGCTGGGTACGCCTTTGTCCTGCTTGTACATGCCGAACTGTGCGATGTCGGGGCAGCCCATCTTGACCACCACGGGCTCGCCAACGGCGGCCCATTCGCCCGTTTCACTTTGCCGCACTTCTTCGTAATAGAGGTCGACCTTGCCGTTTTCGGCTACGGCTCCCGCGCGTTCCCATTGCAACCGGAGTTGGGTGCCGGTAAGCCATGTGGCGCTCTGGGCCGGCGACGTGAAGTACCAGTTCCCCTTGCCCAGCACGTTGAGGGTAAGCGGCTGCGCCTCGCCCTGATTGCCGAGGTCGTCGATCGCGGTGACGCGGATGCTGATACTGCCCTCAGAGAGGGTCAAGGGAATGGCCATCCATTCACCGTTCACGGTGCGGCTTGCGTCAAAGGGTATGCCGCCTTCACCGGTGGAAATCTCAACGCGGACCTTATTCGGATCGAAGGTTTCGTCCGTAATGCGATAGCGGACCATGGGCGGCTGGTCGCCGACGACGTACACATCCTTCTGCTCCCCAACGACCTCCAGCTCGACCATGGGCGGCGTCCAGTCAAGCATGACCTGCTGCTCGATGCTGGCACTCGAACTTGGCGGAGGCTCCGCGAGGCCGAAGACTGAGGACGCCGTCAAGGCCCAGGCATAGTGGCCATCTTTCTCAGCGGTATAGGTGATGGGAGCATTGGGCAGGAACTCGCTCGCCATCTGCCAACTCATGCCCTTGTCCATGCTGACCCAGAGCATCAGCTTGTCGATGTTCTCCATCGGCATGTCATTGCCGGATTCCCAGGTGAAGCTGTGGGCCTTGCCCTTGGGGTCGCCGGCGCGCGAGGTGAGCATCACGCCCGGAACCTTCGGGCGGCTGATACCAAGGCGCACGTGGGCCTGCATATCGGCCGCGTCGGACTCATTGCCCGCGCGGTCAATGGCGCTCACGAGGATGGTGAACGAATCGCCCGCGACAGGCGGGATAGTGATGGCCATTTCGCCTGTAGCCTTGAGGCTCGTGAACTGCTCGCCCGCGATGGTGCGCCGGCCGCTGCCGTCGACGAAGTAGATCGTCACCGGCGTGGGGTCCATGGATGTTTCGATGCGAGGGTTGGGCTGATCGTCGCGCGCTTCCCATGCGATGGCGACGACGTCGCCGGGGCGCACATCGCTCATGTCCGGACGCTTCGTGATGCGCACCTTGGGCGCGATGAAGTCGACATTGAGCATGAACATCGGCGGCTGGTTGTTGGGCGGAATCTGCCCGCGCAGGCTGCTGTTGCCTGCATGGTCAAAGGCTTCGAGAAACAGACCGAGTTTGCCCTTGGGGGCCATGTCGCGGCCAAGATTGAGCGGGTAGGGTTGCGCCAGCGGGTCGAGGCGGCGCATGTCAGCCGAGTGTGTGGTCGTGCCATCGACGAAACCATGGTTATTCCAGACTTGCGCGGGTTCGGCATCGGCGAAGGTCTTGTCCGTGTCGTCCCAGAGTATGCCATGGGAGAGACCGGCCCCGCCCTCGTCTGTCGCCGTCCACTCGACCTTGAGCTCACGGCTATTGGTGTAGTCGCCGGATTTGAGTTCGCGGCCCATATGATCTTTGACGCGCAAGAATTCGACGCCGCTCGGCGCCGTGCTGTCGACGATCACGCCCTCGTTCATGAGGTCTTGCACTTCATAGGGGACGCCCGCCACTTCAAGACGTGTCACGGCGCGTACCAATGCGTATCCAACATTGCCAGCGGGCGTCCAGGGGAATACCCCGCGGAATTCTCTCGCTTTGACATATTGACGGTCGGTGACGCTGATCGGCCCACCGATTTTTCCGGGCCAAGTCTTGCCGCCATCCTGAGAATACTGGAACTCCACTTCGGCATAGGCGGAAATGTCTGTTGGGAGGCTGAACGCCAACTCGACGGTTGCGCCTTCGCGAACCATGCGTTTCTCGCGCGGCAATTCGTCGAGTCTGACGCGAGCGAGGGAACCAAATCCTGAAGCGCCAGCGGCGCTCGGAATGAATACGCTTTCCGGCGCGGTGGTATCTGTCGGTTCGAGTTCCGAGATGTCCTCAAAGTCCGGGCCGGCATAGATTCGAGCGCAGAAGGCTCGATTCACTGTGCTCTTGGTTGCCACTTCGATCTTGGTCTTGTCTGGGCTACTGCCGAAATCGCCATCGCGGATGGCGTTTTGCTTGTCCCATACAAATCGTTGGGTGCTGTTATTCCACGTCCCCTCGTAGATCCAGACGTTGTATTGCGGAACGACCTGTCGGAGCGCTTCCGCGAACAGGTAGTCGAGCGTAAAAGCAACGCGGCTCTCTCCCACCGGGCTTTCTCCGGTGATGATCGCCTGTGGCGTGTCGCTAAAAAGTGAGAAGGTGTTCGATACAGTGCGCGTCTCGTTGCCCGACGAATCAACGGCGATCAGCACCACGGCCACCTGCGCGTGGTTTTCGCGCGGGAGCTCCCACTCCACCACGCCTTTGCTGCCGTTGGGCTTGACGGGAATCTGGAGGCCGCGAGCGTTGCGGTCGATGTTGGCTTTGCCGACAACGTATTCGAAACGATGGTCGGCGAGGTTGTCTTCCGTGATGTTGTAGGTGATGTTGAGTGTCTTGCCGCCGAACGCGTATGGTTTTGCGAGGCCGAGGTCGAGCGTGGCGACCGGCTTGGTCGCATCGATCAACAGTTGCGGCGTGTCGGGTGCCGCCTTGGTTTCCTTGTTCCCGATTCTGTCCGACGAAAGCAGGGTCACGTCGTAGAGCCCGTCGCCCATGGGTGGCTTGAAGCCTTCGCGTTTGGCCTGCTCGGGCGGCATCACGGCAGTAGCCTGCACGCGCCCATCGGCGCCGCGATATTCGAGCCACACACCATCGACGTCGTAGCCGAACACGTGGAAGGGCACGTGGACGATGCCCGCGCGGACGCTGGCGTTGCCCATGGCCTTCGATACCGGGGCCGTGCTGTCCACGGTGAATGGGTCGGAGAGGGCGACAGCGCCACTCTCATAGGTCAGGCGAATCTGGCAGCGGCTTGAATCCACACGCGGGATCATGATCTCCACGGGGCTCGTGCCGCTCCGGTTGAGCGGGGTCCATTCCTTGCCGTCAGCGGTAAATTCGATACGCGCCGCCGGGCCGTTGCCAAACTCGAGCCGCATGTTGGAGCCACCCTGCACCACCTGACCCGAGCGGATTGAGGTGATGCGCACGCCCGACTGGGCGAAAGTCGCGACACAAGGAAGAACGATCGCCACAAGGGCGAGAAGGAGCGCTGCGCGCCGCCACGTAAGAACCGTCATACACAATCCCCTCATGATCGGGCGCTACGCGTACCGTACGCTGCCCTTTCACCATCCCCTAGCTCCGGGGCGGCGTCGTGGTTGGGCGAGGGAAAAAAGGGCGCGAAGACACCCCGCCGTCAACCTCGCCGCAAACACCACAAGTTATGGTCGGAGTCTAACTTAGGACGATTGGAGGTGGAAGAGAGGAATCGGGAAATGAGCCTTTCAAAAGGCCGGAAATTCATGGCGGTTGGCCCCTGTTGAACGCCCGCTTCGTCACGTCATCCTCGACCTTGCTTCCCCCGCACACGTAGGCCATCGCCACGGCGCGAAGCAGCGCGCCTGACGGATGGCGGCAGCCGCGAGGTTTACGAGGATCGGGAACTGCGCTCGGCCTGACTTGAACGTCGGCTCACTCACGCTCGCCCCTCGCCTCATCGGCCTCACGCCCCAAAAACAAACTCCCCGCTGCTTGGCGATCAGCATTCGGATTACTGAACTTCGTAAAGTGTATAATTGCCGCTCCTCGAATGAGAGCACTAGCGAGTAACCGGTGGTACGCGTCAAGTCAAAGGCTTTTCTGAAAAAGTTGTGGTATGGTCCTGGGCTTTCCAGTGGCCCGGTCCATCGCATCGGCTATAATAGTGCCCTGCCCCGGCAACCCCATGCCCCCGAAGAGTATCCATGGAATTCCTGCGGTGCGACCGTTGTGGAAAGCCCCTTGGCGAAGGCGCCATCGGCCGTGGTGACGCCGTAAAACGTGGAACCATAGTTATTTGCGCGGGCTGCACCACGAGCGAGAGCCTGCCCGTCGATCTCGAAAATAACGCGCAATCGTCCGCTCCCATGCTCTGCGGCTCGTGCCGCATCCCGCTCGACGCTCAGGACTTTGTGGAGGGGCGCGGCTTTCGCTTTCCTTCCGGCGTGCTGTGCTATCGCTGTTTACCGCAAGATGCAGTGAAAGCCGCTGGAAAGGTGAAAGCTCAACCGTCGCCCACGCCTTCGGGGCGGCGCAAGCAAGTGATACCGCCGCCTGCCCGCCAATCGAAGCCGTCATCACAACGCAAAGCGGCGATATTGCCGCGCCCGTCTGACCGTCAGGCGCGTGTCGCAGCCAATGGGGCCAATGGCGCTGCGGCCACGACTCCGCCTCGCCAGCGTTCACCCTTCACCATGGCGGCGTGGCTGCTGATGCTCGTGGTGTTGCCGGCATTTGGCATTTCGCTCTTCACTGCCATCGACGCGCAGGACGAACGCAATGAAATTGAGAAAGCGCGCGCCGATCTTGAGCGCAGAGTCAAGGAGCAGGAAACGAAGCCTCAAAAGCCCGTGCGGCCGAACGAGCCGAAACCCGTGTCGAATATCCCGCCACCGGAGCCGATCCGCAACGAACCGAAGCCGCCGCTCGAACCGGCGAACGACTTTTCGCTCCCTGCCGAAGCGCGCAAACTCTTGCTCGATCACGAAGTCGAACTGGCGCGGCCGTTGGTGGAGAGGCTTCAATCCGAGGACGTCGGCGCGCGTCTCGCCGCTCTCAGCGTCGTTATGCGGGAGCGCGCCATCGGCGCAGCCCACGCCGTGCGCGAGCTTCTGAAAAGCGAGCATCCGGCTGAGCGGCAAATGGCGGCGACTACGCTTGGGGCTCTTGGCGATGGCGAGGCAATCCTTGCCCTCGAGCGCGCTGCCGAGAATGACGAGGTGACGGAAGTACGCCTCGCCGCGCGGCGCGCGCTCACTGCCATGGCGGCGCCGGGCGCGCCGATGGAGATCGACCTCGCGGGCCAGACGCTCGACGAGTTGCGGCGAATGGAAGCGATCCTTGCCAAGGACGCGAGCCGCAAGGATGCCCTCGAACTTGTCCGCAAGGCGATCGAAGGCCGGGAGATGAGCGGTGGTGTTGGTTCTAATAAGTAGTGGAGGTTTATGTCATGCCCGCGGAGGCGGGCATCCAGATCAGTAAAGAAAGACTGGATTCCCGGTCACTCGGTGTAACGCTCGCTATTCGCTCGCTTACCTCGTGCCTGCGCGGGAATGACGTTTGGTAGGGCAGCGGTTTACAGGATTGCTATGAGTGCTGGTGAAAATATGAAGCGCGAGACCGGCCCCGCCGTGGTGTTCGCCATCGCGATTCACCTGATCGCGTTCACATTGCTGCTCAATAGCCGCACGGCCATGCGCGCCCTTAACCTTGAAACCATGGCACAGTATCAGCCGCTTGCGCTCTCGCTGGCCGAAGCGAAGGACAAAAATGTCGCGGAGGAAGCGGCGGCCGGTGGTGAGCCTGCGCCGCAGAATCCGGCGGTCGAGCAGCCCTTGCCGAGCACGAGCGATCAGCTTCCCTTCACCCTGCCGAAGAACGCCAGCGTGCGTGGCGATACCCCCTCGAACACTCCGCCAACACCCACGCAAGCCGCCGATCCGATGGAGGATTTAAGTTCGAGCCTCAGCAAAGGTGCTCCGCTTGGCACGGGGACGCAGGGCGTTGCCATCGCCCGCGCCGCCTATCACGGGCGCTCCAAGGCGCTGCGCAGCCGTGCGCTTGAGGATAATGGCGGCTCCAAGCAGACCGAGGAAGCGGTGCTGGATGGTCTTCGCTGGCTCGCATCGGTGCAGGATTTGCGCCCGGCGTCGAAGGAGAGTTATGGCCGGTGGGACGGCGACGAGTTCATGACCGGCTACCTCCCGCGCGGCGAGGGCGAGAACCTCTTTGCCTACCGCGACCGCTGCGCTGCCGAGGGGGCGGGGAGTCCCGTGCGCGATCTCGGGTTGACGGCGTTCGCCACGCTCGCGTTTACGGGCGCTGGTTACACGCGATCGAGCCCGGACTTTGGCCGCAACGTGGCAGCCTCGCTTGACTACATCGTTCGAACGCAGGACGCCGAGGGCTGTTTCCTCTCGCGCCAGATGGCTTCGGGCGGCGACATGTACGACCACGCGCTCTCGTTGCTCACGCTCGCCGACTACGCAGCCATGAGCGGCGATACCGAATTGCGCGCTCCGGTGGAAAAGGGGCTTAAGTTCCTGATCTCGCGCCAGCAGCCGACGGGCGGCTGGGACTATCGGTGCTACCCGACGGCCAACGAACCACCGCGCTCGGATATGTCGATCACCGGTTTCGCGCTCGCGGCTATCTTAAGCGCTCGGGCCGCTGGCGTTGAGATCCCGTCGCAGGTATTCGCGCGTCTGCGCTCCTGCATCGAGACCAACACACAGGCCGATGGCGCAGGAATGTACGCCGACGCGGGTATCGGCGTGCGCCGCACCAGTCTCGGCATGACGGCGGTGAATCTGTTCTGCCGCAGGGTGTTGGGGCAGAGCTTCGATCATGACGTTCACAAGCGGCAGGTCGCCGCGCTGCGCCGCAGCCTGCCTGACTATGCCCAAGCCAATGATCTCGATACCGACCCGTATCAATGGTACTACACCGGCATGGCGTTGATCATGGAGGGCGGCGAGGAATGGCAGCGTTATAACGTTGAGCTCAAGCGCACCTTGGTGGAGCATCAGGACAAGGCGGAAGGGCCGCGCAAGGGGAGTTGGCCGGCCACCAGTTACTACGGCAAGAATTACGGGCGTGTGTATTCGACGGCGATTTCGTGTCTTTGTCTCGAAGTGTATTACCGGCATCTGCCGGAGTTCATGCGAATCTCGGGCCGATCGCTTTCGCATATCTGGGGCGAGGATGAAGGCGCGGAGGATTGACGCCTTCTGCGCAGCTGGATTTACGGCTACGATGTTCTCGTGGGTCAGCATGTAACGCTCGATTTAGTGAACATATCTCGCGCCGCTATCGGCGAGGCGCTTGTTCGCTGCGGTGTCGAAATCGCGTCAAAAAGTTTTTGTGACAACGCATCGCTCACAATCGCCGCGCGTCAGGCGCTCATTCGCGAAACGTTTTATGGGCTTGATAAGGCGAACCCGCAGGCGCCTGGCCATCTCGCGCGCGTTTATGAGTCGAGTCTTGGCGTGTCGTTGAAGGTTGAAACCGATGGTTGCGTTGCGCTCGCGCCCTCCGAAGATCGCCGTGCACATGGTTCGTTCTATACGCCGCAGGAATTAGTGGATGAGCTTGTCGCCGAGTCATTCGCGCGACTGAGAAAAGTAAATGTAAGACTGGATTCCCGGTCACTCGGCGTAACGTTCGCTACTCGCTCACTTGCCTCATGCCTCGGCGGGAATGACGGATCCATTGCAATCCATCCAAGGTTAAACGTTTCGATTCTTGATCCGGCGTGCGGCGGCGGAGCGTTTCTTGTGCGCTGTTTTGAAGAAATGCTGCGGGCCGATCCCGGCGCGGACAGGCTCGAACTTTTGCGACGGCACATCTATGGCGTCGATCTTGATCCGCTGGCCGTGGAGACGACCAAGCGGGCGCTGCTCTTGGCAGCCGGGATACAAGATGAAGATGCACTTGCCGCACTCGCGGACAATATCGTCACCGGCGACGCATTGGTCGAGGATGCGGGGCTGAGTGACGCTGCGCTGAATATTCGTGCGAAGTTCGCGCGGGTTTTCGAGCGCGATAAGCCGGGCTTTGACCTCGTGATCGGTAATCCGCCGTGGATATCGTACTCCGGGCGGCACGGCCACACCCTCGACCCGAAGCGTAAGGCGTATTACGAGCGGCACTACGACACGTCGGGTTGGCTGAGCCTGCATTCGCTCTTCGTTGAGCGGGCCGTGCGCGACTTAAGCGCGGGCGTTACGGCCTTTGTCGTGCCCGACCAGATCGCCCACCTGATCGGCTACCGTGCATTGCGAGCGTGCGTTGCGCGGCATACGTTGCTCGCGCGCGTGCGTTACTGGGGCGAGGAAATCTTCGGCGGCGCGGTGACGCCGGCGCTGACCTTCATCGCCGACAAGAACCACGATGGCCCTGCAGTGATCATCGGCAAGGACGGTCAAGAGAGCACCGGTGTATTCAACGGCGATCAGTCGTGGTCGGCGTGCGGCGGCGATCTGTTGGAACGATTGCTGGCTCAGGGCGAAAGCCTTGGCGCGCTGGTTGCCGATCCCGGCGTGCATACGGGGAACTGTTCGCGCAAGCTGATCGTCAGCAGCGCCGACCCTTCGTATCAATCGGCGCCGATTCTCGAAGGCAAACAAGTGCAACGCTACCGCTGCGACGCGCCGGCGAAGTGGCTGCGGCTGGGCTATCAGCCTACCGCTGGGGAATACTTCACGATTCGAGAGGAAGAGTGTTACGAGCGCGCGCGATTCGTGATCCGTCAAACTGCCGGATTCCCCATCGTCGGGCCGCGTGTGGGTGCGACATACTTTCGTAACTCACTGCTGGCGCTCTTTGATCCACAAGATGGGCGCGACGTGCGCTATGTGGTAGGTGCGCTCAATTCCACGCTGATGCGTTGGGTGTATCGACAGATGGTCGTCGAGTCCGGCCAGCGCGCATTCCCGCAAGTGAAAGTGGGTGCATTGCGCAAGCTGCCCGTCAAGTCAATCCGCACAGCGAGTGAGCGCCGCCTGCACGACGAAATCGTGAACGCAGTGCAGCTGCTGCTCGACGGCTACGCCAGCGAAACTTTTGATTCCACGCATATGGAAGCCGCTCTCGACCGGGCGGTGTACGAGCTTTTCGGTTTGAGGGATGACGATATCGCCGCTGTAGCGTCACGCGCCCTCGCGTGACGTCTTCGAGAACGCCTAATTTACGGGCATGACGTCACGGCGTAGCCGTGACGCTACAATTTCAAGCGCACTGCTTTGCGAGAGGGCGCACGGCGCTACAATCCAAGGCCAATGAAGCGCCACAAGGTCTATTTCGAGCCCGCGCGAAAACTCGTCGAGGCGGACGAGGGGGAAAACCTTTTTCTCTTGGCGCGCCGCACGAACGTGCATATCGACAGTTCGTGCAGCGCTCAGGGATCGTGCCATCTGTGCCGCGTAAGGTTCGTTGCAGGCGCTGATTCGAAGGCGCTACCCACGAGTTCCGTAGCGCATTTCCGCAGACCCGATGGCTCGGCCGTTGAGCCATTTCAGCGCCATGAGGACGGCACGAGCTATTACCTCTCCTGCCACGGTCATGTGTATGGCGATCTGCATGTGAGCGTTAGCCCGCGCACGGAGCTGGCCGATGTGGCGGCGCGACAGCCACTGGTCGGCAAGATGGTCGCCGCAGACTTTACTGGAACGGTGGAGGTTCTCATCGCCGAAGCGGAGATGACGCATGGCTATCTGGTTTCCGGCGGCGTCGTGACGCGCGCCGTGGCGATGCGGGGAGAGCAGGCTGTCGCGGGAGCCACAACTGAACTCGGCCAAGGCGGCGTGAAGATCGAGCGTCTTATCGTTGTGGGCGAGCAGCCGAAAATAGGCGCGCTCAATGTATCCGATGACGCGACGCGTCATACTATACCCGACGATCACGCCTCACGCGCGGCTTCGCTTGCCCTCGGAGCGGGATTCGCCGAGAGCCGCAGGCCGCAAGCATTGCTTTCCTTGCACGGCTCGGGTTCGGTGCTGCTTGCATCGCGGGCGAAGCTGCTCTTCGCGCCATTGGGTGGCGCGCGCATTTTGAGCGGTGAAGGTATCCAGTGCGGCGTTCCGCCTGTTCCGGGCGCCATCGACTCGGTGCAGATCGTTCCCATGCAGGTGCGAATGCTACTCACCACCGTGCGGGAGGAATCGCCCATAGGCCTGTGCGCGGGCGGGATGTTCGACGCTGTCTATCAATTGGCCATGACCGGCGTCGCCCGCACGGACGGGCGATTCAGCGAGAGCCGCACCACGCGAACACGCCCCGATGGTGTGCGCGAAGTCGTGCTCGCCGGGCCGGGGACACCGGCGTTATCGCCGGGCGGAATCATTCTCGAACCGCAGACACCCGTGGTTTTTTCGGAGCAAGATTTCGCTGCCGTGTTAACCGCCAAGGGCCGCGTGACGGCGACGTTGATACTTGCCTTGGAAGCGTTCGGCGAGATGCCGCACAAGCTGCTTGTCGATACGGGCGGTGATGCGGGCGTGAACCCGGAGACGCTTTACGCCTTGGGGCTTTCGGTGGGGCTGGAACCGGACGCTATCGAGATCATCGGGGATGCGATGGGGCTCGGGGCGGTTATTGCCGGCGTGTCGGCGCAGCCTGAACGCGCGCTAGGCGAGATTCAAAAATCAGTACGGGTTCTCGACGTCGAAGCGGACCCGCGTTTTTCGGCGTTGGCGCGTCAGCATGCGAGGGTTGAATAGAGCGGTAATGGAACTGGTTTGCATGTAGCGTCGCGTTGCTCTCGCGCACACGACGACCGGAGGCGTAGCGCCCTGCGCCCCCGCAGGGCGTCTTCTTGCAACGCTTGCTCTATCGCAGGTCAAGACGTCACGCGAGAGCGCGTGACGCTACAAGAGCAAGCGATACAGGCATTCTAATACGCCCTGAGTTCGTCGATGCGAAGCTGGACTTGGGAGGCAAGGCCGTTCTCGCCGATTTCGTCGTAATAGTCGCGCTCGTTTTTCAAACTGCGCACGAGGCTGTCGAAGTCGCCCGTGGCCTCGAAGAACATTTGCGCGCGGCGCAGCCACATCAGGCCCTTTTCGCCATCACCGACAACGAGATAGGCAAGCCCGAGGTCGGCTTCCGCTTCCGCTTGCCCTTCCCATGTATAGTCGGCGGAGTTTTCGAGAGCCTGCAAGAGCAGGTCAAGCCCCGTCCGGCTTCTGCCGCTGTGAATGTTCACCACTCCGAGCATGGCGTACGCAGCGCGCGAAAGCTGGTCTTGATCCTTCTTGTCGGTCAGTGTTGAGAGAATGGCCGTGGCCGGCGCGGTTTGGCCGATCAACAAGAGCGCCTTCGCTTCGAGCAGGCG
>JABWBM010000140.1 GCA_013360495.1 Planctomycetaceae bacterium | reverse complement strand
TTTGCATGGGGGTGATCTCCGGGTAAAGGTTCTTGCTCGACACAAAAACCAGTACACGGAATCACTCCCAACCACTACCTAAAAATGGCGAAACCCTAGATTAGAACAGATTGCGTCGAATGTGCGCGCGTGGCGCAGGGTGCTACGAGAGCTCCGGCTTGCGATTCTTCTGCAAACCGACGATGAAAACGCTCTAAAAGAAACGGGCGGCGCGTTCATATTCCAGGTCCGGTAGCGGCTTGTTGCCCTTGGCCACGTCGGCGATGGCGTTCTCCACAGGTTTACTTCCCACCTCGCCGACGCTTATCCCGCTCATGCCGTCGAGCAGGCAGTCGGCGGCGCGAAGACCGAGCCGCGTGGCAAGGAGTCGATCCACCGCCACAGGAGAACCACCGCGCAGCAGATAGCCCGGCTGGGTCGAGCGGCACTCGTAACCTGTGCGTTCTTCAAGCGCGCGCGCGAGCACGTCGCCAAGGCCGCCGAGGTGCGGACGGCCGAGGTGATCGTGGCGCGTGTCCTTCGCGCGGCGCAGCATCTTCTGCGACTCGATCGCGCCTTCCGCGACGACGATTAAGCTGAAATTGCGCTTCTCGACATCGTGACGCTGTTTGAGATGATCGCACACTTCGTCGATGCCCCACATGCGCTCCGGCACGAGGATCAGGTCGGCGCCCGACGCGAGACCCGCGAACGCCGCGATCCAGCCGGCATGGCGCCCCATCAACTCGACGATCATCACACGGTCGTGGCTCTCGGTATGCGCGCGCAGGCGGTCGATGCAGTCGCAGGCGGTCTGCACCGCCGTCTGAAAGCCGATGGTAAAGTCCGTGCCGAGCAGGTCGTTATCGATGGTTTTCGGTACTCCCACCACGGGAAAACCCGCCTCGGCAAGGACGAGAGCGCCCCGGTGGCTGCCGTCGCCGCCGATGGCGACAAGGCCTTCAATCTTGTGGCGCCGCAGGCCGGCGATCACCTTCTCCACGTCGCCCTTCGCGGTGAGCAGTTTCGTGCGCCGGCTATGGAGGATTGTTCCGCCCCGCTCCACGATGCCGTGGACGACGTCGCGGGTGATCTCGAGAAAGTCGTTCTTGACGGCGCCCTCCCAGCCGTGGAGCAGGCCGCTGACTTTCACGCTACGGGCAAACGCCGCGCGCGATGCTGCCCGGAGAGCCGCATTGGTTCCCGGAGCGTCGCCGCCAGACGTGACAATGCCGATGTGTTTCATTGCTCTGTGCCAGCGTCGAGACGACGCGTACCTTTTTGCAATTTGCGGTAGTTGCTGATGCCATGGGGCGTGAAGGCGACGTCGTGGCCGTCCTGCTTCGCCATGCGCTCGATCAGGTCCACCACGCGATTGGCGTAGCCCCATTCGTTGTCATACCAGCCGCACACGCGCACGATGTTACCGTCGACCACGTCGGTCAGCTCGGCGTCGATGATGCAGGAGAATGGATTGCCGATGATGTCGACGCTGACGATCGGCTCTTTGACGTTGACTTGCATGACGGCGCCCATTGGGCCTTTCACGGCGTCAATGAAAGCCTGATTCACTTCCTCGACGGTGACGGTTTTTTCCACTTCGACCACCATGTCCGTGATCGAACCGTCGATCACGGGAACGCGCATCGCCATGCCGGTGAGCTTGCCTTTGAGGTCGGGCAGAACCTTGCCGATGGCCGAATGAGCGCCGGTGTCCGTCGGGATGATCGACTGTGTCGCCATGCGCGCGCGGCGCGAGTCGCTCTTGTGCGGGCCATCCATCAGATGCTGATCGTTGGTGAAGGCATGAACGGTGTTGAGCGCCCCGCGCTTGATGCGGAAGCGGTCGTGCAGCACCTTGGCCATGGGTGCGGCGCAATTCGTCGTGCAACTCGCGTTGGAGAGCAGCTTGTGCTCGGGCTTGAGTTCGTGGTCGTTGACGCCGAGCACGATGGTGGCGTCGATGGCATCCTTGGCCGGAACGGTGAGCACGACGCGGCGCGCGCCGGCCGTCAGGTGTTGTTCGAGATCGGCGCGCTTGCGGAAAACGCCCGAAGATTCCACGACATAATCGACCCCCATCGCTTTCCATGGAAGATTGCCGGGTTTGGTTTCCTTGATGAATTCGAAAGTATCGCCATCGACGGAGAGTTTGCCGTTTTCGTAACTCACGTCGCCGGGAAAGATGCCGTGGGTGGAGTCGTATTTGAAAAGCGCCGCGAGCTGTTCACCCTCGCCGAGATCGTTGACGGCGACAATGTCGAACTCGTGGCGCATCTTGGCAACGCGCGTGACGATGCGCCCGATACGTCCGAAACCGTTGATCGCTACGCGAATCGCCATGGAACGCCTCTCAAAATATGAAACGAAGCCGGAAAATATTGAACCACAAAGGCACGAAGACCACGAAGAAGAAAAGATAGGGAGTCATGAGATGGGGAACAGGAGAGCGAACCCGTGATTTTTTTCCTGCCCGTCTCTTTCTTTCCTTTGTGACCTTTGTGTCTTCGTGGTTAAAAATTTGGTTACGCTGACGCGCCCGCCCGCGCGAACTCGAGCAGCACCGACGCCTTCTGAATGTCGCGATCCACCGGCTCGATCAGCACCGGGAATGCGGTATGGTCGATGCCAAGAGCCATGAGTGCTGCGCTGTTGATCGCGGGAACGGTCGGCTCACCGGCGCTGCCATAGCCGAGCGCGCGCGTGAAGATATCGCCGAGGTGAACACAAGAAGCCAGCTGCGGATCATCCGGACAATTATCAACGTGTATGTGATTCGCTACAGCCTTGACGATGATCTCTGGCAGTTTCCATTCCTCCAGAAGTCTCGCCGCGACGCGCGCGTGGTTCATGCCCATGACCTCTTCCTCGGCTTCGACGAGGGGGAGGTCCTCAAGCTCCACCAGTTCCTGAATCTGCGCCATCACGTCGGGTAGGTATTGGTCGAGCACCAGCAGGCCGACACCGTGAAGCAATCCCGCTGTAAAGGCGTCGTCCACGCGCCCGACTTCATACGTCCGGGCGAACGCGCGAGAGGCGGCAGCCGTACCGATGGCATGTGTCCAGAACTCGGAGGCATTGAAGTAGCCCTCGTGGATGTCCTTGCGCGTGAATGTTTCGATGACGGAGGTGCTTAAGACAACGCTGCGCACGGTGGAATAGCCGAGAATCACGACCGCTTGACTGATGGTGCCTATTTTTTTCGACACGCCATAGAGCGGTGAATTGACGATCTTGAGCACCTTGGCGGAGAGCGCCTGATCGGAGCTGATCAGTTCGGCGATCTGCTTCGCCTGCGAGCGTTCGTCGTTGAGCAGTTCGATCAGCCGGCCGATAATCGAGGGCAACGTCGGCAATTCCTCAACGTTGGTGAGCATGTTTTCAATTTTTGCCGGGTCGACCGCCATCGTTTACCTCTCGCCGCTCGCGATCTTCGCCGTCAGGTAATCCACTGTCGTCTTGTAGAGCATCGCCATGGTGACGTTGCCCTCGTGTCGGTGAAAGCCGAGGTTCAGGCGTTCCTGCATCTCCTCGATCTTCTGCTTCGTCACGGGGTCGCTATGGGACAGTTCGAGGCGGCGCGATTCCTGTTCTTCCTGTTCGGCCTCGTCGCCTTCCTTGATCTCGACTTCCTCGACGCCGCGGCGGCTCAGCACGCGAATCAGCGCGTCGGTGATCTCGGCACCGGCATGGACGAGGACGTTGCCCTTACCGTCAGAAACGGGCTGGGCGACGATGTCGCCGGGAACCAGTTGGGAGGTGGCCTTCGTTTTCATAGGAAAGCGCCGTGGGTCATTGAATGAGCGCGGCATGGTACGATTTTTAGCCACGTCAAACAATCGGCAGCTATGCGGTTTATGCGATCTCCGCGACGAAAATCTGAGGGATGAAATTCAAGAAATACACGTTATTAATAGGTATCAAGGGACATACATGACTGCGGAGAACGCCAGATAAGGAGAATCACCATGACGACCAGCACCATGCCAATGAAAACCAATACTGCCCGGTACTTTGCCCTTGGGGCCGTCGTCGCGCTACTGGCAGCAGCCGGTATCTACTACCTCGGTCACCGCGATGGCAGCGAATCATTTAGCCCCACGATCAACCATAAGCTCGGCGGCGGCGTTTTGCCCGCGCCGGCCTTCGCCCAGACCGGAAGCAAGGATGGCTCGAACCTTGCCGATATCGCCGCGCGCGTGATGCCGAGCGTTGTGAACATCTCTTCGACGCGCGTGGTGAAAACAGCGGAGGGAACACACCCCTCCTTTGACGACCCATTTTTCCGCGACTTCTTCGGGCGGCGCAGTATCCCGCGTGAGCGGACAGAACGCAGTCTTGGCTCAGGCGTCATCATCGCCAAGGAAGGAGTCGTGGTGACCAATCACCACGTCGTCGCTCAGGCTTCGGACATCGTCGTCGGCCTCCATGATGGCCGCGAGTTCAAAGCCGACATCGCCGGCAGTGACGAGAAATCTGACCTCGCCGTGCTACGCCTCCTTAGCCCTGACGACAAGGAAATCGAAAAGCTTTCGGCCATCGCCCTCGGCGATTCGAGTCGCATGCGTATTGGCGACGTGGTGCTCGCACTGGGCAACCCCTTCGGCGTGGGGCAAACCGTAACAATGGGGATCATCTCCGCCACTGGCCGCGCGAGCGTCGGCATCAACGAATACGAAGACTTCATACAGACCGATGCCGCCATCAACCCTGGCAATTCCGGCGGGGCGCTCGTCAACATGGAGGGCGACTTGATCGGCATCAACTCGGCCATCATCAGCCGTTCCGGCGGCTATCAGGGTATCGGTTTCGCCATCCCCTCGAACATGGCCAAGGGCATTGTCGATAATCTGCTTCGTAACGGGCGGGTGGTGCGGGGCTGGCTCGGTGTGTCCGTGCAGGACATCACAGCAGACCTCGCCGAAAGCATGAACATGCCCGACACCAAAGGCGTACTCGTATCCGACGTAACGGCGGAAAGCCCCGCCAGTAAAGCGGGTATCATGCGCGGCGACGTCATCCTTACGGCCAACAACGAGGACATCAAGTCGTCAGCCCAGCTTCGCAACGCCGTCGCCTCCCTCGGGCCCGGGACGAAGATTACACTCAAAGTTCGCCGGGAAAGTTCGGTGACGACCAAGGAGCTTGTGCTCGCCGAACTTCCCGAGGTCACGGGCGCTGAACTCACCATCGGCGGCGATCAGGGCGTGCTCGGCGGGATGACGATCACTGACCTCAACGACACCTCGCGCGAGAAATACGAAATTCCAGAGGGCGTCAAGAACGGCGTGATCGTAACGAACGTCGAGCCGGGAAGCTCCGCTGCTCGCGGCGTTCAGGCAAAGGACGTGATTGTCGAGGTCAACCGCGAGTCAGTGGGCAGCGTCGGCGATTTCCAAAAACTCTACAATGCGAAAGAGCGGCGGGTGTTGCTGCTGATCAACCGCGACGGCGGCACGTACTACGTGACATTATCGCGATAGGGGCGTAGCGTCACGCGCCCCCGCGTGACGGACAAAAAAACGCCCGGTTTAAACACCGGGCGTCACAACATCCGATCACAAATATTGCGCTTAATTCGCGGCAGCTGGCACGACGTTGACGCGCTTGCGGGTCTTGCCGGAGAATTGCACGATGCCGTCCACCAGAGCGAAGAGCGTGTAATCCTTGCCCAAGCG
Organism: Planctomycetaceae bacterium; assembly: GCA_013360495.1. Classification (GTDB taxonomy): domain Bacteria; phylum Planctomycetota; class UBA8742; order UBA2392; family JABWBM01; genus JABWBM01. The sequence continues at coordinate 3,663 of JABWBM010000140.1, read as the reverse complement.
CACGTTGGTACCCGGATGCACGCGGGTGCCGACCTGACGCACGATGATCGATCCGGCCTTGACGGTCGTACCGCCGTAAGCTTTGACGCCGCGATACTTCGGGTTCGAATCGCGCCCGTTCTTCGTTGAACCTTGACCCATCTTATGTGCCATGGCGATCGCTCCTGCTGCTTTTCCTAGGCTTTGACGGTAGTGATTTTGACGACGGTGTGGCGCTGACGGTGGCCGCGGATGCCCTTGCTGCTCGCCTTGCGGCGGCGGTAGGTGAAGGCATAAGTCTTGTCGTCCTTGATCTCGCGGACGACCTCGCCCTCAACCTTGGCGCCCTTGACTGTCGGCGTGCCGACCTTGACCTGTTCGCCCTCGCCGATCAGGAGCACCTTGTCGAAGGTGACCTTTTCGCCGGGCTTGAGGCCGAGTTGGTCGATGCGCACCGCATCTCCTTCTGCCACGCGGAGTTGCTTCGCGCCGTCTACTACTACTGCGTACATAATCGTCCTCACGTCACATGCTCCGGCGCAAAGTGCCGGGGCGTACATTCCCATTTGGGAAGGGGATGCAGGATAGTTCCGGCGCGTTTCTGGTCAAGGAGAGAATTTGACCGCGATTGAACCTGCTGAATCCACCAATATCTACGCCAAGCTACTTCCCAACCAGCAACCGCTCGGCGAGGAAGCTCGGCAGGCGCTTGATATCCCGCAGTTTGTTAGCCGTCGCGTGGAAATCGTACTCCACCCGCCGGAAGACCACGCGCTGGTCATAGAGGATGACATAGCTCGCGCGCGTGTCGTTGTCGCGGGGTTGCCCCACCGAGCCGATGTTGATCAAGAGCTTGTCGAACTTGGAGAGGTCCACCTCGCCGCCCTTGATCTTTCCCGGGTGGGCATACTGGCCCTTGGCGGTATAGATGCCGGGGATGTGGCTATGGCCGCAGAAGCAGTAGCGGACGCCACCTTTGAAACCCGCGAAAATCTGCTGCATCTTTTCGGTATTCTTGACGTCCTTGGGAAAGACGTAATCCCGCGTGGGCTGGCGTGGAGAGCCGTGCAGAAAAAGGTTTTCGCCCTGCTTGGCGTAGCGGGACTTGGCGAGGCCATCGAGAAAATTCCAATAGGCATGGCGTTTGTCGCGCGGCACATCGGGGTCGTTGATCGTGTCGCGGGTCCAATCGACACTGCGCATGGCGCGCTCGTTGAAATCCTCGGCCACCATCATCAGCGCTTCTTCGTGATTGCCGAGAATGTTCAGCTCGAATCGCGCGATAGCGATATCGAGCACTTCGCACGGGTTCGGGCCGTAGTCGATGATGTCGCCGAGACAAAAAATCTTCTTAACGCCCTGCGCTTCGATGTCCTTGAGCGTGGCATCGAGGGCTTCGATATTCGCATGAAGATCGGATATGAGGGCGATCTCCACTGTCGGCTCTACCTTCCTTTCCCGTAACAATACATTTTATGCCATTCGCGTCGCGATGACAGAACCTAACTTCCAAAAATCCCGAGCAGAGCGTTGAAGCGCGGGTGATCTTTGAGCGGCTCGAACTCTTTGCTGCCCGTCAGGCGCGCCCGATCCTTGAGCCCCGCCTTGACCGCCGCTTCTAGAAATTCAATGGTCGATTTCCAGTCCTTCTCGTTCGCGGAAACGATTGCGAGCCAAAAGAGCGTCGGCGCGAAGGTGGGGTTCAACTCCCGCGCCGAGGCAAGGAAGGGCTTTGCAGCGTCATATTGCCCCTGACCGATCAGTAACGCCGCGAGCGCCACATGGCCGCGTTCATCGGCGGGAACGGCTTCGACGCATTTCTCATACTGCTTGCGCGCCAGGCCTGTCGCGCTTGCCTTTTCGTAAATTTTTCCGAGCGCGATACGCGCTTCGACGTTGTTCATATCGAGCGTCAGCGAGCGGCGAAGTAGTTCCTCCGCCTCCTTCACCTTCGCGATCGTCACGAGGAAGGAGCCGAGTGTGGTGAGCGCGCGCGGGTTGTCCGGCGCGAGCTCGGCGGCGCGCCGGTAGTCGGCCTCGGCCTTTTCGTTGTCGCGCATGCGCCGGAAAATGTTGCCGCGCGTGATGCGCAAGTTCGGGTCGTCAGCGCGTAGCTCGACGGCGCGGTTGATGCGCGCGAGCGCCGCCTCGCAGCGCGATTGCAGGATCGCCTCGCGGGTGAACTTCGCCGTGCGCTGGCTTTCCATGGCGCCCCGCGCGCTCGACTGCACGGCGGTGGCTTCCTCCACCTCGGCGTCGAGGGAGAGCAGGCTCAGCTCCACGTCCTCGGCCACTTCGTCAAGCTGGACGTCTTCGGTATCGCGTTCCACGATGGCCGGCATCATGGCGCTTTCGGCGGGGGTCTTTCGTTGCACGGTGACGCCGCTGCGCCGGCGCACAGCGCGCAATTCCTCTTGCACCGCGCGAAGGACATCGACGAGGTCCTCCGCCCGCTGAAAACGCCGGGCGGTGACTTTTTCGAGCAAGCGTTCGACGGCTTGCGCAAAAAGCGGGAGCGTATCGGGGCGCAGCGAAAGGATCGGCGGAAAGTCGTCCTGCTGATGCATCAGCAGCAAGCTCGGGCGCGTCTCGCCGAGGAATGGCCGGCGTCCCGTCAGCATCTGATAGAGCGTCACGCCAAGCGAGTAAAGATCGCTGCGTCCATCAAGCGGTTCGCCCCGGCACTGTTCGGGCGACATGTAGGCAGGGCTGCCGCCGCGCCCGGCTTGCTCGGCGACGCCGATTTCGCTCGCGACGCCAAAGTCCGTGAGGATTGCCTGTCCTTTTTCGGTGATGATGACGTTCTCGGGCTTCACGTCGCGGTGGACGTAGCCCGCGCGGTGAATCGCCGCGAGCGCCGAGGCAAGGTTTTCGCCGATCTTCGCGGCCAATAATGGCTCGATCCCCTGACGTGAGAGCAGCCGGTAGAGCGACGGGCCGTCAAAGAATCGCATGATGATATAGCTATAGCCGTTCTCATCGCCGACGCCGAAGATCGGCACCACGTTGGGGTGTTCGATGGCGCTCGCGATGCGCGCCTCGGTGCGGAAGCGCTCGCGCAGCGCCTTGTAGTTGCGAAGCTCGGGCGTGAGCACTTTGATGGCGACGATTTTATCGAGCGCGATGTGCCGCGCCTTGAAAACGAAGCCCATGCTCCCGCCACCAACGGCCGCCTCGATGCGGCAGCCGCCCAGTTCGGCGCCGGTCAGATTTTCCCGCAGGCTGGTGTTCGAGGCCATAATGCTTTGCGCTTTGGTCGTTGCTTTTCGCCGCCTCAATCAGGGGAAGACGCAGCATAGCTGATTTTTGTGCATTTGAGAACGGATTGGCGCGTTCCGCCGGAGGTGAGTTAGCGCTCGCCAATGTTGCGCCGCGCTTCCATGGATTTTCCATGAAAAAGATTGGCGCTTCTCTTGCGAGCTACCAGACCCACCGATAGCATGCCCCCTTTCCGCATCGGGTACCCTCTCCCGTGCGTTTGTGACGCGCTCCTGAACCGTTTTCGAACCGGAGGAACTCATGAAGATTGTTACTTTTTTGAGCCTTGGCATGGCGGCGTTGCTCTTCAACGCTTGCGCTCTCTTTTCGACCGTCGAGTTCGGCTATGTCCCCCAAGACCTTCCGGGGCCAGGAGAATTGCTTGACGAAGTTGTCAAGAAAATGGGCGCGCCCGATGTGATCGGC
>JABWBM010000139.1 GCA_013360495.1 Planctomycetaceae bacterium | reverse complement strand
TTCGAGATGCGAAAAATACGTGCAGTGGCGGCAGCGGCGACAGCCGGATCCAGTGTTACCGAACTGCTTCCAACCCAGAACCTCCGCCCGGCAAGCGCCTGCATTTCGGATTTGGATGGGCGTTTCGAACTTCGCGGTCTTGGGCCGGGCGAGTATCTGATTGTCGCGCGGCAGGAATATCAACTCGCCGAGTCTTTCGTGACGATCGAATCCAATGAGGCGCCTGATAGGGTAGACCTCGTTTTCGCGGCGCCGGGCGCCCTCCGTATCCATGTCCTTGATACACGTACGCTACCGCTCTCGGGCGTTGGCGTTTATCTCGCGCGATGTGACGGCGCGGACATCTCAGGCATTAGTGGGACGAGCGACCATAATGGAATGATTGAAATTGATGGGCTTTCTCCAGGCGAATATGTTGTGAAGCCAACGGCGGCAGGCGTGCTTGATGGTGTGATAAACTCCCCCCATCGGGTCATTGTCGCTGCTGGACGGAACGCAGAGTTCGAGATCGTTCTTCCCGCGCTTGTCGAACTTCACCTCCTGGTTCTCGTCGATGGGGTGCCACTGGCAACGGAAAGCGTCTCGTTGCGGCACGGAACCAGCGCGTCGCAAAAGGGTCGCACCGATGAGACTGGAGCTGCCAACTTCAAGGGTGTTATCCCGGGAGCAGTTCGCCTTACTTATGAAAAAGCCGGAAAAAAATGGGAGGCTTCTCTCGATATCCCCAACGACCCGCTTCAGTCCCTCAACGCAGATTTGCAACCGATGGACTGAGAGGACGCGTAGCACCCGGCAGCGGAGACCACATGCCCATCAGCGAGAAAGAACATTACACGAAGTTGTTCGCCTACGAAAATTGGGCGAATCGTGCCCACCTCACATCTTTGCGTACTGCGGGTGACTCCGCCGATGATCGTGTTGCTGCGGCGCGGAAGGCGTTTCATCACACCGTCGCTGCGCGTCATATTTGGCATGCTCGCGTTACTGGAGGCGCGCTTCCTGACCACGGCTTCTACCCAGCTTTCACACTCGATGAAAGCGCGGCAGTGCTCGAACGAACCGAAAGGCTTTGGGACGAATACCTCTGTAACCGCACGGAGGACGACTTTGGGCGCGCCAAGACATTCCGTGATAGCTTTGGCGATCAGTATTCTATGACGCTGCGAGACATCCTTTTCCACGTCCTGACACACTCAGCGCACCATCGCGGCCAAACCGCAATCCTCTTGCGCCATGCAGGCTTAGCGCCCGCGGATGCTGACTTTTATATCTCCCCCATGGCGCGCCCTTGAAAACTCGAGGGGGATACTGGTCACATACGGCGGAAAGCCTGATGTCATCACGACCTCCCGAAGTACAATGATTCAGAGAATAGGGAGCTACCATGTCAAATTTCGCCCGCCTACGGGTTCTCAACGGCAATGCCCGCGGTTTTTATGAGATTCCCGAACAGGGATCGTTCCTGATTGGCCGAAAACCGGCGTGCGCCATCGCCATCAAATCCCTCGAGGTCAGCGGCGAACATTGTTCGATTGAGCGGACTGGCGACGCAGCCTGGATCAAGCGTACCGGCCCTCTCCCGCTCCTCCTCAATGGCGAGGCTGTCGACAGCGCAAAACTTGTCGAACACGACGTGCTCACAATCGGCCCGGCAGCAATCGTTTACATTGCGCCTGACAAGGCAAGGAATCTTAAGCGCAAGGACGATGAAATACGTCTTGATTCTGATGGGACAGCGGCCCGTCGAACAGACACAAAGCTCGCGCAAATCGGCAAAATATGCGGGGATTATCAGATTTGCTCTCTGCTCTCCACGCGCCCACACCTTGACGTTTTTCTTGGCATTCAGACCGGGGGCAAGGATCCGCTTGCGGGATTCCCTGTGGCGTTGCGAATACCCGGCGACGCTACCCGGGGAAAGAGTGACACCACGAAGAACTACGCGCGTTCGTTATCGATCCTCCAGCAGTTGAGTCACAAGAATCTCGTCCGTCTCTGTGGACATGGTGAATACGAGGGCGCTCCTTTTATCGCGACCGCCTTCATCGATGGAACGCCATTGATCACTCTTACGGAACATGGCCGCGCGCTGTATGAAGAACTGCTCCTTCACATCGCCATCGACGTTCTCAACGGTCTTGACTACATGCAGAAGAAAGGTTTCGTGCTGCGAAACCTGAGCACGCAGAACATCATGGTGGACCAGCAGGGAAACGCCATGATCATCAACCTCGAACAGGCGGAGAAGGAAGGCGTCGAACACTCGCCAGTCGAGTTCCTCGCCACCGCGCCCGAGGATGTGCTTCGCCACCGTCCGCCAGAATTCTTCGATGACAAGGGGACGACAGATATTCGCTCGGACATTTTTATTGCCGCCTCAATTTTTTATGCGTCCCTCGCTGGCGCAACACCCTGGGAACCGACACAGACGGGCCGTGTCGGCGAAACGGCGATTCTTCCCCGCATGAACAAGGATACCTTCACCAAACCACCGGTACCGCTCAATGCCCGTGTCGCCGACATCGGGCCAAAAATCTGGCCTGCGTTGGAAAAAGCATTGCAACCGAATCCCGCCAAGCGTTACGGCAAAGTGAGCGACTTCATCACTGCGCTGGAAGCCGCGCTTGCGGATGTGGCGGGACGCAAAAAGAAAACCGGCAAAGCCACGTAGGCGGTTATTCGGGAATATCGACATCGACCTCGCAACCCGGCAGCGCCGATGTCAGCCGCCACGCTGCCTCGCGGGAAATGCCGCTGCAGCCTCGAAGGTTGAGGGACTTGAGGTTGTAGAGCAACACCAGATGATCGACGATGGTGTCGCTCACGTTCGCGGCGCCTTCGAGGTCGAGGGTTTGGAGCTTTTCGAAGCGGCGGATATTGGCAACGCCATTATCGGTCAAGCTATCGCAGCCATCGGTGAGGAGATCGCGCAAATCGCGGAACTTGGCGAGCGCTGTCATCTTCTCGTCATCGAGATCGGTGACGTAGACCACTTCTGTCGTGGCGGGAAGGCGCGCAATGTCGGACACATCGCGAATATGATTCGCGCCAAGCAGTTCCCCGTCGAATTCAGCCATATACCACCTCGCCGGGAAAGATTGTACGTCAGGAGCAGGCCGCGCGAAAATATCTTTCACGGCTGCTTGGCCATTTCCTTGAGCCGTTCGGCCACTTCGAACTTTCGCATTTCCGTGATGATCTCGTCGATGTTGCCGGCCAGAGCGTTCTGCAACGTAATCGTGCATTTGCAACGATGGTCGGTGCAGCGCGACTGCGGCCAATTATAGGTGCGAATCTTTTCCGATCGATCGCCTGAACCGATCATGGCGAGACGAGTCTGGCTGCGTTCTGACTCGATGCGCATGCGTTCGACTTCGTAAAGCTTAGCGCGCAGCAAGGCCATGGCGCGCTCGCGGTTTTGGTGAAAGCTCTTCGTCTCCTGACATTCCACGCGGATTCCGCTCGGCTTATGGAGTATCTGGCATTTCGAGGCGACCTTGTTGACGTTCTGTCCGCCGGGCCCTCCCGACCGCGCAGCGACGACCTCCAGGTCTTTCTCGTCCACCTTGACGTCGATGTCCTCTGGTTCCGGCAATACCGCGACAGTTGCCGCCGACGTATGGATACGCCCTTGCGTTTCCGTGGCCGGAACGCGCTGGACACGGTGCGTGCCGCCTTCGTAGCGGAACCACTTCGAAGCGTTGACGCCGTCCACGCGAAACACCATGGACTTGATGCCGCCAAGCTCGGATTCCGCGCGATCCATCACCTCGATCTTGAGGTCGTGGCGTGTGGCGAAATAGGAATAGATCGAAAACAGGTCGTTGGCGAAAAGGCTCGCCTCGTCGCCACCGGTGCCCGCGCGGATTTCAACGATGCACGAGCGCGCGCTGGTTTCATCGTCGAGCAGCAGCATTTCCTGCGCTTTCTCGCGCAACGCCTCGGCCTTCGGCTGCAGCTCCTTCAATTCCTCGCGCGCGAGCTCCACCAATTCATCCTCGGCGCCGCCAGCCGACTTGATCAATTCCTCGTTATCGGCAATCTGCTTGAGGATTCCGGCGTAATCGCGGTACAGATTCGCCTGCGGGATCAGCGCTCCGCGCTCCTTCAACAAGCCCGAGTAACGCGTGGTATTGGCGATAACGTCGGGCTGCTGGATCAACCCTTCGATTTCCTGGAATCGCTCGAATCGTTTTCGGAGGACTTCAATCATGGTTCTCGTAAGGTAGCGCCAAAGATGCGCTCGGCGTAACGCGCTCCGCGCTTGCCTCACGCCCTCGGATGGCGTCTTCTTCGAACAAGAAGGCCCGTCACGCTACAGTGGAATCATTCCCAAAAACGCTCTTAAACACAACGGCGCAGGAGTACGCCCCCCGCGCCGTGAATATTGCGTACCTTGCTACTTCTCGCTCTTGGCCGCTTCGGCAGGAGGGGCCTCGGCTGGCTTCGCGCCTTCGTCCTTGCCACCCTTGGCCCCGTGGAGAGGCTTCGTCGGAGCCTTCTTCTTCGGGTTAAACTTGTGAGCAAGTTTCTCGGCCTTGGGCTTCTTCGCCACCTCTTTCGTGTCAGCCATCTTGGAAAGCTTGTCTTGATTGAGATTGTAGCGCTGTGTAAAACGGTCGACGCGGCCGGCCGAGTCAACGAACTTCTGTTGGCCCGTGTAATATGGATGGCACGCCGAGCAAATTTCGACGTTGAGCGCCTCTCGCTCGGAATACACCTGAAAACTGTTGCCACAGGAACAGTTCACGGTGCACAAAAACGCTTCTGGATGTATTTCTGCCTTCATGGCGTCCTCACTTTGTTTCGCTGTCCAAGAGGGCGCTAACTGTAGCGAGCGGCGCACGACTGTCAAGGTGGTACGGCGCGATTTCGCGCCGAGAGAACATTCAACCGTCCCCTTCCGGCCAGATCCACGACAGTCTCCGCTGACGCCGGTTCACTTTTCGTCTGGTACGTGTTATAGGGGCCAAAAGTTTCACTTGAAAATGAAAATGCCCGTGGAAAACACCCGTACTAATCTCTGGACTTCGCTTCAGTTTCTTTGCGCTCTCGGCGCCGCTCTCGCAGTGGGCGTAGTCGATTTCCTCTCCGGTCCCCAAATCGGCTGGTCGCTGTTTTACCTCGTCCCGATAGCATATTGCGGCTGGAGGCTCGGTACGGTGGGCGGAATAGCTGTGGCCATAGTCTCAACACTTTGCTGGATTGGATCCGAATTCTATTGGGCGCCGGATGAGTATTTTTACTTTGTCATCTGGAATGGTCTTACACGTCTCGTCATCTACGTTGGAACCGCTATACTCCTCGGCTGGTTGCGCCGTGCAATCAAGGACCTCGATGCACGGAATCGCCAGCTTCATCAGATTCAAGTCGTGGGGCAAATGTTGCTTGCTTGCAAAAGTGTCCAGGAAGCGGGAACGATCATTGAAAAAACAATGTTCTCGGTGCTTCCTGGAACACGGGGATATCTTTGCCTCCTGCCCGCATCCAAAAACGCCCTCGAAAGCGTCGCCACATGGGGGTGGGAGTCCGGCCAGACCTTCATCTTCGACCCGGACGATTGCTGGGCCATTCGTCGCGGCCAGCCCCATACAGTCGGCGATGGGAGGCAGGACATTGTCTGCCCCCACATCAAGGAAGCAGAATTTTCCGGCGCGAGCGTTTGCCTGCCCATGATGGCGCAGGGCAACGTGCTCGGCGTGTTGTATGTCAGTGAGTTGCCGGGTTCATCGAAAAGGACAGCCCGTGAGCGGGCCGCTGACAATATTTTCCTCCATACCTTCGGGGAGCATATAGCTCTCGCTATCACAAGCTTGAAGTTGCGCGAGTCGCTGCAACAACAGGCGACGCGCGACCCGCTGACCGGCCTGTTCAATCGCCGCTACATGGAAGAATGGCTTGGGCGAGAGTTACTCCGCGCCCAGCGCCATCACCGCCCGATGGGTTTCATCATGATCGACCTTGATCACTTTAAGCGCTACAACACGGACTACGGCCATGCAGCCGGAGACGACGTGTTACGCCAGCTCGGGGCGTTCCTTCTCAGCGAAATGCGTGGCGGCGACATCGTGTGTCGCTACGGAGGGGAGGAGTTCCTGCTTCTCTTGCCGGAGGCAGACCTAGCGATGTCCATGCGCAAGGCGGAGGAACTGGTAAGAAAAGTGCGCGAGCACCAATTCCTGCATAAGGGAGAGGGGCTAGGGACGGTCACGCTCTCTGCTGGTGTTGCGGCCATGCCTGAACATGGCAATGACGTCGATACGCTCCTCACCGCAGCCGACACAGCGCTGAGAGAAGCGAAGCTCGCGGGCAGGAATCGCGCGCTCGCCTGGACGATGAAGCCGACGCAGCACGTGAAGTAACGATATCTATACAAGCGGCTCGATGGTGTTCTGCCGCCCTGACCAAAAGGCCGCCTTCCCACGATACGCTTTTTTTGCGTCGGTGAGCGCGGCGTATGCCTTGTTCAACAAGGCGTCGACCGAATCAGGAAACACGTTGAAGTACGCAATGCCGATAGTGGCCTCAAGTTTGCAATTGGGGTATTTTTTCGCGACATTCCGAATCTGGTCGTGCAGACGCTGCGCGATCATCTTGGCTTGATCGGATTCGACATTCTTGATGACCAGCACGAATTCTTCGCCGCTTACGCGCGCAGCCATGTCGAAATGTCGAGTACTGGCGTCGAAAAGTTTGCCAACTTCCCGAAGGATCGCATCGCCTGTCTCAAAGCCATACGCAAGATTGACGTTCTTGAAGTCGTCAAAGTCCAGAAGAATCACGCATACCGCCTTGCCAGCGGCACGCCCCTCTTCGAGTTCCGTCTTCATACGTTCGACAAGCGCAAGACGATTGGGTAGGCCCGTCAGGCTATCGCGCTGCGCGATGCCTTTGAACTGTTCCATGAGAGCGGTGACACGCGCGCGTTCCTTCTGAAGCAAAGCGAAGGTTATGCCGACGCCAAGGAAGGTTCCAAGTCGGGTAAAAGCTCGCCACGCGAACAGGCTTCCGGAACTATAACCGGACAGCCCCTGTTCCCCAAAAAACCAACCTATTGCCGCAAGGCCGGCGATCAGCGCACCGCCGATTATTCCCATGCGCCAACCGGAATACGCAACAGGGATCAGGTAGAACAACGAGAACGCGAACTCCGGCCCCGTGATGTAATCGACGTATCCGATGGCGCCGATCACCGCAACCATGGCGGCGAAAATCCCCGCTGGATTTTTCGAAGATTGAGGCGCTGTATCTGTTTTCTGTCGATCCATCCGTATTCCTGTCATTGAGTTCACAAAACGTAGCTGGTGGGCGGAGAGGCGTGAGGCCGATCAGGCGAGATGCAGTGCATCGAGCCAGGCCGAACACCGTTGAGTCAAACTGCCCTTCCACCATTCAGCATGCCGTAGCTATCCCACGAGGCAGGCCGAGCACTGTAGCGTCGAAGTTCTCTCCAACCCCTACGCAAAGCGTAGCTGGTGGGCGGAGAGGGACTCGAACCCCCGACATTCTGCTTGTAAGGCAGACGCTCTAGCCGACTGAGCTATCCGCCCACGTATGGGCAAGGGGAGCATAACAACGGTCAAAGCCCCTCACCAGTCCAAGGGCTTAATGTGTATACTCTCGCGCGCGAAAGGGGCGGGAACCGCGTGTCACTGAGAACCAAAATCGCGCTTGGAGTGCTCGTTATCCCGGCGGTCATGGCGGTGGTCTTGCTGGTGTTGATCGTGCTCGGCGTGCGCAACGAAGCCCGCCGCATTCAGAACACGAACAACACGAACGCTCAGCGCCTCGCCAATTACCATAACCAACTCGGGGAAGAGCTTGACCGCGCATGGCTGCTCGTGACGAAAAACTGGGTCGATGGCAACCTGAGTATTCATCATTATCGCGAGGATCGTGAACGCGAGCTTTTCCGGCGATTGCGCGATGCGGCCATATTCCGTTCGGTGGCCGTTATTCCCCTCGCGCCCAGCGGGATCGTCCATCCAAGCGAAGCGGGCTTGTTGGTCAAATACCCGGGCCAAGGAGAATCCGGGCCACAGCCGTGGCAAATTGATGAAACCGAGGAAAGGCTCCTTGCCCGGCTGAACAACGCTTCGGCGCTCGCGCATCGCAATATCATCTACCGACGGTACCACTATTTCGACGCGGACCGTTCTGAGCCGACGCTCGAGTCGCGTCCAGATTTACTCCTTCGTCTTGAAATGGTGGCGAAGCCTTCCACGCCACCGGCTCCGGAGTTGGCAAGTCTCGATCTTTCACCCATTGTCGAAGCAGCCATGTGGACTGTAGCGCTCGCGGCCCTCGCCATGACATTCGTGACGACCTGGGCAGTGAGGCGCTTTGTGCTGACGCCGCTCGATTCACTTGTGCAGGCAAGCCGGAGCGTTGCTGCCGGAGATTTTTCGCATCAACTCGACGAAACTGGAGCGGGTAAAGACGAGATGGGCGAGTTGCTGCGCGCCTTCAACCTGATGCAAGCGCGCATTGAGGAGTATCAACTTGATATGGAAAACAAGGTCCACGACGCGAGCCAACGCATCCGGGAGCATGAACGCTCGTTGATCGTAGCCCAACGTCTCGCCGCTACTGGCACATTGGCAGCTGGCCTCGCCCACGAAATTAACAACCCACTCGGCGGCATGCTCAACGCTTTGCGCCGTATCAGAGAGAAGACCACCGATTCGTCCCAACGCGAATATCTCGACTTGATGGAAGAAGGCCTTGGAAGAATCAAAACCTTGATGGGACAGATCCTCAACTTCTCCCGTGGCCGCGATGCGCCAGCAGCCGACTTTGATGTGGTTGAAGCGCTCACGAAGGCTGTCGAGTTCGTGCGTTACCGATTCGACGAAACCCACCGGCTGTCAATTGAGCTTCCGAAGGTCTTGTCCAAGGTCTTTGGCGATCCCGGCGCCATCGGACAGGTGATGATCAATCTGCTGCTGAACGCCCGGGACGCGCTCAGCGACTCCGGCGAGGTCAAGCTGCTCGCCCGCGAAGAGCGCGGCGACATTGTGATCGAGGTAAAGGACACCGGCCACGGCATGGACGAGCAGACCCGCGCCCATATCTTCGACCCCTTCTTCACGACGAAAGGACCCGGAAAAGGTACCGGCCTTGGCCTGACCATCGTCCATACCATCGTTTCCAACCACGACGGCGTGATCGCCGTTGACTCAGAACCGGGCAAAGGAACGGCCTTCACCATTCGCATTCCGGTTTCACGCAAAAACCAGGAACGGGAGATGGCCTGATGTCGCTGATCGACGACGGGATACAGGCTTTTCTTGACGCCATGGGCGTCGAAATCGGGTTGGCACACAATACCCTGCTCGCCTACCGGCGCGACCTCGACAAGTTCTCGCATTTTCTCAAGCTCAAGGGC
>JABWBM010000256.1 GCA_013360495.1 Planctomycetaceae bacterium | reverse complement strand
ACCACGCTTGGCCGCCATCGATCATTGCGAGTCCGGCAGCACAGCATTCGGAGCCGGATTCAACCTCTTGCCCCGCGGCATTGGCGATTCGCCCCTTGTCCGCAGAAGTTTGATTGAGTGTCTGCACGTTCATGGCGGTCTCCTTGGTTGTTTGCGGCGACTTTCACCGCGAACACAATCTTCACTCATTTGTGTGCACTTTCATAACGACTGCATATAAGATATGCCAAATTATTGAGGCACATGGCGGCACAAGACCGTCGATTGGGGCAGACATTGGTCACAGATGATCCAGCGCCGGCGAATGGTGGCGATCTCGACAAGGACGAGTCGCTTCGGGCGAGGCTCAATCACATCGCGAACGATATGTCCGTCCGCGAGCTCGCCAAGCGCCTCGACATCCCGAACCAGACCCTGAGCCGCCATTTAAGGAAGGGAAGCATTCCGGCGTCGCTCTGCCGCAAGCTGGTGGAGCAGCTCGGTGTCAATCCGGCGTGGCTTCTCACGGGCGAGGGCAGCCCGATGCTGACGGATGTGCCGCAAGTCGCGTCGGGGACGGCGTCCAATCTTTTGGAACTGGTCGAAGCCATGAATGCCGTGACACGCATGAGGCTTGGCGCGCTCGCCGGCAAGGAACACCTCAAAGTCCTTCGCGAGCTGAACGACGCGCTTTCGAGATATGAGAGCCTCCGCAAACGCCTGAGCGAAGTCAGCCGAGGCACCTTCGACATGTTGCTCGCGCAGGTCGCGAACGCCCTCGACAAGGAACGCAATCCGGAGAAAGCGCGCCCCCTGCTCGACGCATGCGCGCAGATCTCGCGCATGTGCGACGAGCCCGGCGCGATCGCGAAATACACGAAGCTTCGTTCGCGCTACGCCAACTTCACCGGCGACGACGACGAGGCCATCCGGCTCCTGCGCGCGCTCGTGCTCGACTATTTCTTCGAGCACGGCGAACTCAACCGCGAAGCCTGCAACGACTTCCACGGCATGATCGCGGGTTTGCTCAGAACCCTGCGCCTCCGCGAAGCGAGCGCCATGGGCGACGCAGGCGTGCTCTTCACCTCCCGCAACAAGAGCGTCCGCGTCGAACACGCCGCCATCGTCGAGATGGCCGCAAGGGTCGACATCGAAACCGGGCGGCTACGGCGGGGGCTGCAACGCCTGGTGAACGTCGTCCCGCAGTTACCCGAGGCTCATCAACGCATCCATTCCCACGTCAGCATCGCGTTTGGGCACGCGCTGGCCGGAACGATGACCTACCGGCAGGCGTCCGAGTATTGCAGGAAGTCGGTGCAGGCGAGCTTTCTCGCGCGCTTTACGCTCTGGACGGAGGACGCCAACGATCTTCACCACGCCGCCAAGCTCTGCGAAGCATACCGTGGAACGTCGCAAGCGATGAATGATCTGCTGCTTGCCTATGTGCGCGGGTTGGCCGAAGCGCACGCATCCGATTCGCCTACTGACATCATCGACCGGCAATTGAGCGCCATGGCGGGCCGCGGAGAATTCAATGAGTATCGCATCCTGACCGGACCGGTCATCAAGGCGCAATGCGCGCTCC
>JABWBM010000138.1 GCA_013360495.1 Planctomycetaceae bacterium | reverse complement strand
CCCCAGAGCGAGAGGCACGCGATTGATTGGCTCTTCGAGAGTTTGGCGACCGCGTCATCAGTGACGCCATCGGTGAACTCGATGCTCAGAGTATCGAGGCGCTTGCAGGCGGCAATATAGCCTGCCGCCTTCTCGACGTCGGTGAGGCAACCGTTGATATCCAAACCCCAGAGACGCTTGAGACTGCTCAGGCTCGATAGGTCTTGGCCGGTTACATCGCCGCAGTAGTAAAAGCCGATAAACTCGAGTGCTGTAATCTTCGAGAGAGTCGAGAACACCTTCCCCGTGACCTCGCCGAGTGCGCCAAGCTCGATACGTTTGAGCGACTTGAGCTTGGAAAGCTCCGCTAATCCCTCGTTGGTAACCTTCTCCATACGCCCGATTTCCAGATATTCAAGATTCGAAAGCTTCGACAGATGCGCGACCCCCGCATTCGTCAGCGCGCTGCCGCCGTAATCACCACGCAGCAGCCAGACGCGTTTCAGGGATTTGAGCTTGCCGATAGAGCTTAGAGCTTCGTCGGTGATGGCGCAGCTCTCGCTGAGAAAGGTTTCCAGTTTCTTGCATTTTTCAAGCGCGACGTACCCCGTCCCCTCGTTGTGCGCGCAATCACGCAGATACAGTTCGCGCAACTCCGGCAAGCCCCTGAAAAACGCCATGGCGTCATCGGTAAGCCATCTTGCATTCCACAGCGACAGGAATTCGAGCTTCGTCAGCTTCGCGAGCGCGGCGGCGCCTGTGGCGTCGATCTTGGAGTCCGAGCCGAATGGTATCGAGAGGTGTTTGAGACTTGCCAGGCTTCCAATTCGCTCCAGCACTTCGTTGCCGATGACCTCGTCTTTGCCCGCGGAAATCGGAACATGCAAATGCTCGAGGCCTTTCAATGAAGCTATCGCGGGAATGACCGTTGGGCTCACACATTGTTCGATAAACAGTTGCTTGAGCTTCGTGAGTGAGGCAAGCGATCGAACTCCTGCTTCGCTGATCCCGTCCTGACAGACGGTGAGCTGGAGACGTTCGATATTGGCAAGTCCGCTGATACCCTCCAACCCTGGGGCCTCCTTTTCAAGGCAAATCGTAAGCGATGTGAGCGTCTGCATTTCGCAGATCGCCTCCAATTCGTGTGGTTTTGGCGCGCAACGGTGAGGGAATTTCGAGGAGTTGATCCAGAGAGTTTTGAGTTTCAATGACTTGAGCGCGTCCATGCCTTCCTGCTCGTCGTCATCGCACTTCTCTATGGTGAGGTGCTTGAGTGAGTTGATCTTCGCGAGCGCCCGATATTCGCTTTCATCGAAGGCTGGCATGAATTCGACGGTCAAACGTTCGAGATTCGGAAGTTCCGCGAGAGGTTCAACCCAACTTTTCCCCATCGCATAGCAATTTCTGACGCGCAGCTCCGTTAGTCCTTTGAGTTCCTTGACGTACTCCATGCACGCTGCGGTCAGTGGGTTACACTCGTCCAATGTTAGACTTTTCAGGCTGGACATCGGCACCAGTTCGACAAGATCGTCGTCGGTAACCGTGTTTGATGCTTGGAGCGTAAGAGACTCGAGGTTTTTGAAGCGTGGCAGGCATTTCAACTTCTCAATCGTTGGCCAAAAGCAAATGAGCCGTGTAGTTGTCTCTGGAAGCGCGTTGAGTTGCTTGACGCCATGGACTTCGGCGAGGGCAGCGGTCTGAGCAGCGTTCGCATTCTGTGACGGGGCGAACAGTTCGCCGCCTTTCGCCGCCACAGACGTCGATTGCCAAGAAAACGACATGACGGCAATAACGCAAAGCACAAGTCCGTCGCGCATCACGAGTCCTCACGATCAGGTGATTGAATTGACAACAAGGGTTCTGTGGAGGCGAAGAGGAAAAACCCGCCAACGGCATGAACATGACGGCTCAATTCCAAACACCACCCGAACCCACACTACGGTCGATTATAAACCTGTCCTTCCCTAGATGCCGCAGCGGATTTTCCCGATTTTTCCTGCAACCTTTGTGACCTGACGGGGATTAAACAAGGGATGCGGGGCGACGCGGTCGTCTCGGAATTGCACGATAATTCCGTAACTCCGTGCGTAGAACACGACCGACGTAAAGCGTTCGTAAATCCGTACTTTTTGAGTGTCGAAAGTCGCAAAAGGCATTGAAAATGGTAACGAAATCGCCAAAATGCCCATCTCGGCACGGGTTGGGACCAGTGCAAAATATATTCGTCTGCGAGACGACTTCGTTCGTTTTAGGGTAGTGACTTGTGCGCGGGGAGCGGTGATGAAGGTTCGATGCCACGTCTGTAATCGCAAGATCAAGGCCAAGCGCAAGGTCATTGAGATGTCGGTGCGTTGCAAGAGTTGCGGCGCTACCCCATGGCAATACGACGTGCTTGAGGACGATTCCTGCGCTCAGACGTTGATCGAGCCCGTTCGTGTTTACGATACTTCGTCGAAGCCGACGCTCTTCGTGCAGTCATCCAATCTCACGCCTTATCCGACTCCAACGGCGCCTCAGCCGCCCGTGCCGACGCCAGCGGGTTACTATCCGCAGCAGCAAGGTTCGAGCTATCAGAGCCCTGTCCCCGGCTACGGTATGCCACCGGGATACGCTCCGGCTCCCCAAGGTAGACCCGCCCACCAAACAGGCTTTGCTGCGCCAGTGCCGCAGACCAGCCAACCCGCGCGCGCGCAGAGACCAGCCCGGCGCGCGACAGCTCTGACCCGCAAGAAGAACAACGCTCCCGCGATAGCTGTCGTCTCAGTCGTAGGGGTCTTGGTGGTCGGAGGAGTAATCTTCGCCATTTCCCGTTCAAACAAAGGTGAAACCGTTACGGCGAGCGCGCCTACTGCTCCGACGAAGCAGGCGCCCATCGCAGAACCCGAGCCCGACGTCCCCGAAAAGCCAGTCGTAAAGAAAGAACCTGAGAAACCTGTGGAGCCGGTGCTCGATCCTTCGGTGAAAAAGTTCGCGGAGTTCAAGGAGCAGATCGCTCCGGTATTGACGGAGCTGACGAACTCCAAAGCGCGCATTGACGAAAGCATGAAGGCTGCCATTTCAAAACTCAAGCAGGTGGAAGACTCCATCGCGTCCGACGTAAAAAAGCTCGATGACGCGCTCAAACAGGCGGACTCCAAAGCCGCCACTGCCGCTGAAGCTCACAAGCAAGCCGTTGCAGCCAAGGACGCCGCGACGGCGGCATACAACGCGGAAATGGAGAAGTTCGCCACCCCGGTCATCAAGGTCTACCTCGCCTACGAAGAGTTCCGTTCTATCGCTCAAACTTATGATGAGTTGGCGGAGGTAGCGAGCAAGGCCCTCACCGACTTCTCGAAGATCGATGGCGAGTACCGCAAACTCGAAGGTTCCATCGCGGAGATGACTGTAAAGCTCGAAGAGGCGGAGGATCAGGCGGAAGATGCTGCCGAACTTCAAGACAAGCTCAACGCGCGTGCAGCTGTCGACAAGCTCAAGAAGCAGATCGATGATGCCACTGAGCGGATGACGATCCTCAAGGGCGATTACCACAAGCTCAAGCTGGCTGCCGATTCGGCACAGAAGGATGCTGATGCAGAAAAACCTAAAGCTAAGGCTGCACGAGACACTTTCGATGAGGTGTGTCTCGACATGCACGGCAAGGATGCCGATGCAGCGAAGTTCATCGACCAGTTTGCTGCGCTTGAAAAGGCGAAGTCCTCCTTGCGGGAAGCACAGGAAAAGCTTGCTGTCGCGAAAGCATGGAAAGATTGTCTCAGTGCGACACGCGAACAGGTGCTGATGATTTTGGGTGAGCCGAAGGAGAAACGTGGTGTCTCGTCCGCCGGCGTTGCCTGTGAAATGCTCGTGTATATCGTAGACGGAGAATCTCGAGGCGTCTGCATCGGCCCGGACGAGGAGACCGTCGGGGGGTTCTATGTTCGGAACGGAAACTCATGGGAAGCGATTGACGCAAAAGCGATTTTCGCCAAGGAGTTCGCTGATGCCTCCGCCTCCGTGAAAAAGTTTGAGACCCAACCTGCGTCCACCGAGAAGGCGTTCAAGACCACTGTGGACAAGACCAAGGCCGCCACCGACAAGGCGCGAAAAGAATTCGACACGAAGCTCGCGGCACTCAAGGCGGACATTGATGCAAAAGACCAGGCGATGGAAGCCGCATACCCTTTGATGATGAGCACGCGCGAGGCAGCGGCTACGGCAAAGAAGGCTTTCGCCGAGCGCCAAGATGAACAGAAATCTGTAAACAAAGTACAGCAGGCGCTCGCTCTCAAGTCACCGACTAGCGTCGTCTCCGCGCTGGTAGAGAAACTTCAGAAGATTGCCGAGGTGCCGGAAGTCGGGCGTGGAATGATCGAGGACGCCAGCTTGGCTGCGACCAACGCCTACGGAATGTACAGTAAAACGAAAGTGGTGATGGATATCCCCGGCGCGACCGATGCGCTTCAAACGCTCCAATCCGAAATCGATACGGCTAACAAGCACTGTGAGAAAGTCATCGAAATGGCCGCGAAGGCAATGCGGTAATGGCCACTTTCGACAAATCGGCCGCGCCTTGCCCGGTTTGAGTTTCTTTCAGGGCTCTCCCCCAACCATGCCACACCCCACAGGCCATACGACCCCGAAGATGCGCGTGCAGCTGGAGTACGTGAAGGCATTGGTGGCCGCCGACAAGAACATCTCTATGGGCGCGGTTCGTAAGGCCGTCCTCAAAAAATACGAGGTTCATATCAACTTCAAGAAGTTGCGGGCGGCATTCATCGCTGCTGGCGGGAAGGTTCGCAGGATCGGGCGCGGCGCATCACCCTACTCACCGACATTCGTCAAGAAGAGGCGGCGCCCGAACCAGCACGATGTCGCCGACGCGATTTCCTTATGTCGTCTTGCAACAATGAACGAGATCCGCGGCACCGCCTCTCTTTGAGCGAACAATCGCGATAACCACGAAAAACATCACGTGGCACAGTCGCTTCTCACGGGCGACTTTTCGGCCGATCTTTTGGTCGGTTTGCCCGCGAGTTCGTTTACCGTGGCTACGTGATAGAAACACATGCTTGCCCACGGCTCCGTGTCGCCTTTGTGCAGGTTTTGGTGGAGGTAGTATCGCGCCATTTCTGCGTGAACATCGAAGGCCATGCCATTCATGGCGAGATGTTCCATGAGAGGAAGCAGGCCGGGCAGCGTAGACTTTTGCCGGTAGTCCTCGAAAACAACCTCGAGCTCCTCGTAGTCCATGTCCTCGACATTGTCATAGTCGCTGAGCATGTCGTCGAGGTATGCGCCGACGTTATATTGAATGTTCAAGCACCGCGCACAGATGCTTCGCCAGTCTTTTGCTCGCGAGACAATGCTGCACGCGCGAATGTAGTCCAATCGGCACGAGTTCATTGCCGCATCGAGCGTTCTAAGGATAGGGGCGGTGCGTCTGCATTTTTTATCGATGAGCACGCTCTTCACGAATATCGCCGTCGGGTCCTCTGAGACTTGTTGGACAACCCACTCGATTGAACGCGTATACAACTCGCGCTCGTCAGTGCTTTCAGGCGGGATCGCCGAACCGCAGCCATCCTGCGGCACGATTTGCGTTCGTCGGCGCTTCATGAGTTCCACCAAATGGCGCCTGATCTCGCCGACTCGGCTATACATCACGTTCTGCTCGTTCTTGCATTCTTGCATCTTGCTCTCCTTGTAAGCAGTCGACTTACATTTGTACGCCAATCTCGTTTTGGGCATTCAGATAGGCGCGCCGTAACACAATCAATGAGACAGAACTTCGCACCCGTCCATGAAGCCGATGCCCAGGTCGCGCAGGGAAAGCCCCCTTACCCCGCGCTTTGGTTTGGAGCCTGCCTGGGACATCGGCTTCGCCAGTTGCGCGAGGGGTTCCGACCTCGGGCGCTTGGTCACGTTTTCCGGTAGATGTTCAGACCAATCTTCTCAACGCGGTCGGGTAAAGTTTGGTTTCCCTCCGTGCTCGCGATGATGATGGATTTGCCGGTTGACGACGGGCCAAAGTCGCGCGACAAGTCCACGGTAATCGTCAGAACGTCTCCCTTGAGCCTGAACTTCACGTTTTTCATTTCGCCAATACTCCCGTCCTCGACCGCTTGCGGAGTCTGTTGACTACCACCTTTCGAAGCCTTGCATGTATGGTGCGCTCGATCCACATGGCTTTCGCGATTACTGCGACGTTTGGGAGCATTTCCGATAATATCGCTTGCGCCGACTCCTTAGGGAGAACTTGTGACAGCGGATGCACGACAAGTTCTAGCCATGGCACGTTATTGACAGCAACTTCAATGTCGTGTTCTGTCATTCCGTCTTCCAAATCGAGATAGCCCATAATCACCGTCCACCGAAAATACTGGTCCGCCAAGTGATCATGGTCGACAATAAAGGAGAATGTCGTCCCGAGGAGCGCGATGATCTGCTCATCACGCTTCATCGCGAATTCCTGCCGGCTCACCACCTGAATGGGTGCAGGCTCGTCGGCCATGGGAGTGCCTATGTGTACGCCGCCAGGCACTCTGACGGCGAACCGTAACGTGACATCGTCCTCTTCGAGTATTTCCACCAGAGAGAACCTTGGATCCGGAGTCTCGATCACCCCTTGCATTCGATCGATACTTTCGAGGGTCAGTCCAAATTCCTTGCCCTTGCCGTCAGCAATGGCATCGCGAACGCGCTTTCTCGCATCTGCCTTCCACGGCTCTTCAGTAATCTCGTATTGACTGCGCTTCATAAGTCGTTCCTTTCAAAAGAACATGTCACGCCGACTCCAATCAGCCGCGCGACGTGGCGTCCTGATCGACGCGCGGCATTGCCCAACGTGGGCGGGAACTATGAGCAACCGATGGGCCACTCCCGTTGAGCGCGCGCGCTGCGTAGCTTGGCTTAAACTTACTTCTCCTGGCTTGCCCGCACTTGCTGATGCCCCTGTCATTGTGGCCGACACAAATCGGCAGGCCGCCATTGAGGCGCGTCGATCAGCCTTAGGAGGCGCGAAAAACAAGGCTTTCCTGGGCATAAGATAATGGAGCGAGCTTCTTGCTCATTCTGGATTCTTTGGTGCGCTGTCCGCGTGAAACCGTGATTGGCGCCCAATCCCTTTTTTGGACGGGAATCCCTTGCATTCCCGTTGAGCACTTCTCGAGATCACTCGTTCACCGTGCTTTTGCATCAGCCGTACCCGCGTAGGGCCGGCTGTATTCATTCACAATCTCAAAGATAAGGAAGGTGTCCCATGATCCAAGCAATAGCAGAGGCGCAGGCGTCATTGAGCGAAGAACCGACAGCCGGCATCGAGGATGTCATAACCCGGCTCGCAGAGCGTGGCAGGAACTATCACGACGAGGTTGTTCCGGTCAGCGATGTCCGCATGGACCAGCATTCCGGCGAGCTCCTGGTCGGCAAGAGCGAGCATTACCCGCTTCGGCCCCATGCGCTCGGCCAACTCGCGGTCAAGCTCGGTATCCCGGCGGCCTATCTACGGCGCTGTGAGCCGGAATTGCGCGCCCATAACGTCAATCGCTGGCTCAAGGAGCAGGAGGGGTCGCTATTACTGCGTATGGACGGCGACGATGTTCGCGCCGTGCTCTCTACGCGCTACCGGCCCTTCGACAACCTCGACATCGCGCGGTGCATGAAATCGGGGCTGAGGGCCGATACCGGAATCCGCTTCGAGGTCAGCGAGACGATCATGGCGTTGCAGGTCGTAGGGCGTCATGACCTTGGGGACGAAAACGACCCGCTCAATTTCGGCGTAGGCATCGTCAACTCGGAGGTTGGCGCCGCGTCCCTCTCGTTCTCTTCCATGGTGTTTCGGCGTATCTGCCTCAACGGCATGATTTTCACCACGCGCGAGACGAGCTATAGCCGCAAACACGTCGGCGGCGTCGATCTCGGTGCCGTGGTGACGGAACAAATGGCAACGCGAAGTGTTGACGGCAACAACATGGTGTCGGTGTTCATCCGCCTCAAGGCTGTTGTCATCGAAGAGCCCGCGAAGGTGTTCGACAAGATCGGCGAGCGTTACGAACTCACGCAGGATCAACGAGAAGCGATCACGGCCGCATATGGCGTCGAGCCGGGCAATCACCTCTACGCCTGCATCAACGCCGTCACCCGCGCTGGCAACAGCGAGACGCTCGCATTGGAATCTCGCCTGCGCTTGCAAGAAGTAGGCGGGCGGATGCTCGAAGCAGCCGGCAAAGGGAGGCGTTGGTTGGACTAAAGAACAGTCCGGAGTCCGGCGTGCGGAGTTCGGAGTCAAGATTACCGCCACACCGGCGGTTGTTTCATTTTAGGAGGTGTCTATGGAAAGAAAGCGAGGTGCCGCATGAGCAGGGGATATGGTATGCGCGCCACGATCTCCGGCTACAACCCGAGGCGGAAGCGCGCGATGATCAAGGCGGCGAAGGGCGAGTGGCCTTTCAAGGATGTGTACCACCACCGGCTGGCCGAGGAACTCGACGCGCTGGAGTTCGAGTACCGCGAGCACTACCTGTGCTCAGGCGAAGACGAATCGGAATTCGCCGACCGGCTCGCTGTCGCCATTTGGAAAGCCAACGGCGGCCCATGCCAGGTTGACGTCGACGCCACCTATCTCGATGAACTCCCTTCCACGGGCTATGTGCGGGACCAAAGCGATTACAAGAGATTGATGGCCAAGGCGAAGAAGGGAGGCTGCCCATGAGCAGGCGCTACGGCATCGTGGCGGAAATCTCCGGTTACGACAAGTCCCGCGAGGCCGCCATCAAACGAACACTGAAGGATTACTGGCCCTTCCGCACTTGGGACGATATGGACACCATGCTGATCGCCGAATACGCGCGCTGCACGCTCGGCGAGGGTCAGGACGAAGAAGAGTTCGTAAATGATGTCGCGAAGGCGGTCTGGGCGGCCAACGGCGGATACTGCAAGGTGCGGCTGCACATGACTTGCCTCGACAGCTACCCCACGGCAGTTCATACACGCGAACGGGAACATTTCGAGCGGCTGAAAGCCGGATAGTTCGGCGCCATCTACATCGTTTCACCAAGCAACCGCCCATATCGGCGGTGTCTTCATTTTAGAACGGAGGTTTTCATGGATTCGGGAGACAACATCTTTTCCGAGGACGATCTGATTCATTCATACACACGGGCGCAAGCCATCGCTGACGGCGAACTGGTCGACGTCACTGGCTCCGCCATTGATGCTGGGTTTCGCTACCACACAGCCCTCACCAATGCGGCATGGGAGACTGCGATAGCGCTGCCCAAAGACTACGAAGGGCCGCTCGATGAAATACAAAGGCTCATGGCGCTCTTGAAGGCCGCATATAACGGCATCCATCGCGCCGCAGAGAAGAAGTACGACACGGCTCCCTTTGCGCTGGAGGTCTACAACGTCGAGCGCAAGGCCAACGACATCGTCTCGCTCA
>JABWBM010000137.1 GCA_013360495.1 Planctomycetaceae bacterium | reverse complement strand
CTTCAATCCCGGCATTCTCAATGCCGGTCAACGCAACCGGGTGTACGAAAACCGCTAGGCGCCGGAGCTTTTTTCGAGCGTCAAACGCTTTATAGAACCCGTCGCTCCGGCAACGTCATCCTCGAAACGCTGGTGTTCGACGCTCGATGAGTGTTCTCAAACGGTTCACAGGGAGTACGAGATATGCAGGGACAACACAGCAAGAGTGACTCACGGTTGACAAAGTATGGCTCAGTGGCCGCCATCCTGCCGGGGCTGCTGATCGCAGCATGCCTGATCATGATCTCGGGCGGGTCAACCGACGCGCAGATCGTGATCAAGCCGCTGAAGATTACGACTACGAGCCTGCCCGACGGCGCGCGGGGCGAGCCCTATGTGACGTTCGTCAATGCGAGCGGCGGGACTTCCCCTTACGTCTTCACCATCCTCAGCGGCAGCCTGCATACCGGACTGTCTCTTTCCGCCGGCGGGGCGATCAGCGGTACGCCGCAGTCGGAAGGCACGCGCTCGTTCACCGTCCAGGTGAAGGACAAGACACAACTCACCGCGACGAAGACACTCTCGCTCAACGTGATTCACTACCCGAGGCTGCAAAGCCTCTTTCCCGCGCCTAACAGCCATCAGGCACAGGTGAATACAAACGTTGTCGCGACCTTTACCAAGGAAGTACAACTTCCCTCAACCCGTGACTTCACGCTGCACGGGTCAGCGTCCGGTAGACTTTCGGGGAGTTACTCTGGCCACGGCAGCCGGCAGCTCCAATTTATGCCTTCGCAGCCGCTCTCAGCGGGTGAGGAAGTGGAAGTGACGCTGACAACGAATCTGTACA
Source organism: Planctomycetaceae bacterium (assembly GCA_013360495.1). Lineage (GTDB taxonomy): Bacteria > Planctomycetota > UBA8742 > UBA2392 > JABWBM01 > JABWBM01. The sequence continues at coordinate 8,732 of JABWBM010000137.1, read as the reverse complement.
ATAGTTTCGACGGACTCGCGATGCGCAAGCCCTATGTCGCGCGCTTCCGCGCGGCTACTAGCGGATCGGGACAGGGTGACACCTGGAACGAGGGCCAAAGGTTTAGCGGTGCTCTCGGAATCGAGCCGACGCTGTGGTCCGATGCCATGCACTTGGTCGATCTCGACGGCGACGGTGATCTCGATCTCGTCACCGCTGGCAACGATGGCGGCACGTCAAAAATATGGATATTTTTCAATACAGGAACGGGCGCGTTTGTCGACGGCACCGTGCTTGAGCAGAACGATGGCGAAGTGACCGGCGGATGGTCTGAAGTTCTGACAGGCGATGTTGACAATGATGGCGATATCGATCTCGTCGCGCTCATGGGAGGAACGGGAGATCCGAGCACGGTGTTTCACAGTATCTTCCTCAACGATGGTCTTGGGTTATTTTTTTTGGGATCGACGATTGCCGTTCGCAGTCAATGGGACGAATATTATCGGAGGGGAGACTTGGGCGATATCGACGGTGATGGAGACCTCGACCTCGTTGTAGGGATGGTCGAATATCAACGCAGACTATTAGTCTACACGAACAATGGCCCCGGGCAATTTACCGATCCGCCTCGTCGTTTGGATCTGGACCATATAGCCCGTCCGGTTGGCCTGGCGGATTTCGATAACGATGGCGATCTCGACTACCTCTCGACTCTAACCAATGGCGACGCAAGTTACCGTATTTATGCGAACGATGGCTCTGGCAATTTCACTATCGAGCGCGAGTTTGGGGGCAGTGTCGGTGCTGCGACCGCCATTGCCGATGTCGACAATGACGGAGATCTCGATGTGATCTCCGCAGGGTGGGCACCACCTTGGACTACTGAGCAAGGAAATACTGTCTACTACAACGATGGCAACATGAGCTTCCTTGTATCAAGAGCCTTCGGATATATTGAAGCCCAAAGTCCATCTGTTGTGAAAACCGGAGACGTGAACGCCGATGGTTCTCTGGACATTGTCGTCGGAGGCAGTGGCCAGAATCGAATATACCTCAACGGCGGATTCGGGAACTTCCCTTCCGAGGGTATCCGTGCATTTGGCACAGGCTTTGAATTTGACGGTGTACGCGATCAACACGTTCTAACCCAAACACTCGCTCTCGGCGACATTGATGGCGATGGCGATCTCGACATCGCCGCCCATCACGGAAGTCAGGTTTTTGCGCCAGGAACGCTGGAAGCTCGTAACCGCATCTACATCAACCAGTAATTCACCCGAGAGGCGGTCGTTCGTCCGGGCGCTGGAAACGGCGCCCGGTTTCAGTGGACAGGCGCAGGGAGTTAGGAGCGCGATGTCGTCGCCGCTATGGCGCGTTTGACGGCGTCTGCGAGTTCCGAACCCGGCTCCATCACTTCCTCGGCGCGGTAGCTCGAGCGCACCAGCGGGCCGGAGTCCACCTTGCGGAAACCTTCTGAGAGCGCGAAGGCGCGATATTCCGCGAACTCGTCGGGATGAACCCAGCGCATCACCGCGAGATGATTGCGCGTGGGCTGCATGTACTGACCGATGGTGAGGATGTCGCAACCGGCGTGGCGCAAATCGCGGATCGCTTTCAATACGTCCGCCTTCTCCTCGCCGAGGCCCAGCATGATGCCCGACTTGGTCACGAGGCCGGCTGTCTTGGCCCGCGCGATCGTTTCAAGCGAGCGCCGATAGTCCGCCTGCGGCCTCACATGCTTCGTAAGCGTCTCCACGGTTTCGAGGTTGTGGGCGAGCACGTGCGGCCGCGCGTCGAACACGCGATCCTGATTGTCATGCACGCCGCGAAAGTCAGGGATGAGCACCTCGATACCCGTCTCAGGGCAACGATTGCGTACGGCGTTGATCGTCGCGGCCCATACCGTCGAGCCGCCGTCCTTCAAGTCGTCGCGATCGACGCTGGTGATCACGACATAAGAAAGCTTCATCACCGCTACGGCCTCGGCCACACGCTCCGGCTCCGCCATGTCGTATTCCGTGGGGCGTCCGGTTTTCACGCCGCAAAAGCCGCAGGAACGCGTGCAGATATTCCCGAGGATCATGAGTGTGGCGGTACCGCGCCCCCAGCATTCGCCGCGGTTCGGGCAGCTCGCGGATTCGCAGACGGTGTGGAGCGCGTTGCCGTGGACGATGCGCTCGACGTCGTTGATCGTTCCGTGGGTGGGCGTTGTCACTTTGAGCCAGCCCGGGCGGCGCTCGAGTTCGGGGTTGGTGCGCACGACGCCGTCACCAGGCGTGTGACGCGAGCGCCAGTCGTGTGTTTCGGCTCCCTGACTCATGGAGCGCACAGTTTACCACGGCCCGGCGCACAGGACTATCGGGGTATTGGGTCTTCATCGCGCTTTACTTTCAGACCGAGTCGACCTAGCGTCCCATGCATGCAGCGACGCAGGGTCGGATTGCTTGGGGCGTCCACGCCAGTGGCCATCGAGGCCATGGGCGCGCTCTCCATACACCCGATGATCGAACTCGTGGCCGTGGCCGACGACCTGCTCGCGGGCCAGCGCGTCACCGACGTCTATCCCGGCATGGCCGTCAACCTGCGCCTTTCAATCATTGAGGCATCGGCGCTCAAGGACCAATCCTTCGACCTTGTGATCGCGGCGCTGCCGCTTGCCGAATCGATAGAACTTCTGCCAAAGCTTCTCAAAGACCAGCCGGAATTGCGCCTTGCCGACACGTCGCCGCTCTTTCGACCGGCAGAGAAGGAAATGTTTCATCGCCTCTATAACGTGCGCCATCCCGCGCCTGAATTGCTGCCGACATTCACCTACGGCTGGACGCAGGGACGCGCGGGCGAACTGGTGAACGCCCAGCGCGCGGCTCTTCCCGGCGCGTTTGCGTCGGCGGTGGTGGCCGCGCTGGAACCCTTGGCGCGCGGACAACTTCTTCATGGCAAGGTTCAGGTCAGCACGACGGTCGCCAGCTCCGAGTATCCCGGCGAGGGCGAAGGGTCGATGCGCGCGCGCGCGGTGCTCGACGAGCCACAAGTGATGGAAAGCACGCTGTGGCTCGGTGGCGAGGATGCGCCATTCGAATTGCTTCCTGCCGTCACCTGCGCCGGCTTCGAACGCGGCATGTACGCCACGGTCTTTGTACCCATGGGCGACAAGCTCGCCCTCGGCTCGCTCAACGCGCTCTACCGCGAGCGATATGACAACGCCCTCTTCGTGCGGCTGCTTGAGCGTCCACCTGAATTGAAGGACGTGCTCGGGAGCAACCGCATTCATCTCTACCTGCGCGTCGCGGGCGATACGCTGTGCGCCGTGGTCGCGCTCGATAACGTTTCGCGCCGCGCGATGTCTGCTATCGCCTGCGCGAACCTGATGCTTGGACTGCCCGAGGAAGCGGGGCTGATGTTTCCCGGCCGGTCATGGTAAGATCGATCCGTCGTTCCGGCGCGGCCGGAATCCAGTTCAACAACGTGCAGGAAAGCATGATGCTCGAAATCGACTTGAATGCGTTCTTTTCGCAGCCGGTGCGCGTGATCGGCCTTGGCGTGTTCGTCCTGATCTTCATCGGCGTGGCGTTGCGCAAGAACCGCAAGGTTCATCCGCCCATCATGATCACCTGTTTTCTCGTTGACCTCGCCCTCGTGCTCTACCTCGAGTTCACGCGCGGGGCGATCAAGGAAGCCGCTGACCGCGTGATGGAGCCGATGATGCTCATACATATCATCGTCGCGACGCTCAGTATCGGCCTTTACGTGGCGCTCTTGATCACGGGGACCAAGGTGCTGCGCGGCGCGCCGGAGAAGTTGCAACGCATCCACAAGCGTTTCGCTATCACCTTCCTTGTCAACCGCGTGGCCGTGCTCGCCACCGCCATCATGGTCTCGACGCCACCAGCCGCATGAAGACCCGCGCACTGGCAATCATCATCTGTACCGCGGCGCTCTCTGCCTGCGGCGACGTTACGGAGAGAGCGACGCCATCGGGGCGGCGCATCGTATCGCTCTCGCCCGCGATGACGGAGACGATTTTCGCGCTCGGCGCGGGCGAGGACGTGGTGGGCGTGAGCGTCTTTTGCAATTACCCGGGAGAGGTGCGCGAGGCGCGCGAATCGGGTAGTGCGACCGTCATCGGGGATCCGATGAATCCTTCCGTCGCTACGATTCTTCGGCTCAAGCCAACGATCATATTCGCGCAACAAACGACATTTTCCGACAAGCTCGACCCTCTCAGAACGATGAACCTGGTCGAGCTGAGGAGCCAAACGCTCGATGGCGCCTTGAGCGTGATTCAAGCCATCGGGCGGGAGCTTGGTGAAAGCCCGAAAGCCGACGCGATCGTAAACCGCATTCAAAGCGCGTTAAACACGCCCGTCGGCAATCCGGCGCCGCGCGTTCTGTTGTGCTATTACGCTGACGATCCCTCGTCGGTGGATTGCGTTGGCGCCCCCAATTGGCAAAGCGACATCCTGACGCGCCTCGGCGGCGTCAACGCGCTCGCGGACGAAGCGATGGTAACGCCGAAACTCAATGCCGAGCACATCCTCCAGCGCGATCCCGACCTCGTGATCGAGATGCACTTCACCACGGAAGTGACACCCGCGTTCGAGCGTTGGGGGAAGCTTCCGTTACTCCGCGCCGTGAAACTCGGGGAAGTTCACGGCATCTATGGCCACGAGGCGGGGTCCACAGGACCATCGCTGGAAACCTTCATCAAGCGTCTGCGCGAAACACTCGAAGGCTGGCAGCAAAGGCATCGAGCGCGCTCATGATGTTGCGCCCACGTGCTCAATGCAGTCGAAGAGCTCTTTCGCCAGCTGGGGCTTGGTGAAGCTGCCCTCGGCGAGCACCCCGCTCGGCGCGAGGATCGTCTGCTGTCCACCACCCGCGCCGAAGTTCTTCAGCGTGTTGTGAACCAGCAGGTCGCAGGATTTACGGCGCAATTTCTCGAAGCCAAGCGAAAGCCCGGCGCGCGCCTCAAGCGCGAAGCCGACATTGAGCTGCCCCTTCTTTTTGCGCTCGCCAGCCCAAGCGAGGATGTCAACCGTTGGGACGAGCGAAAGGACGAGCGAATCCCTGCCCTCCTTCTTAAGTTTTCCGCTTGCGCGCCTCTGCGGCGTGAAGTCGGCGACGGCAGCAGCTGCGATGAATAACACCGTCTTGTTATAGCGCGCTTTTACGGCTTCGAGCATGTCGCGCGCTGAAACGACGTTGACGACTTCGACGCCCTTCGGCGGTTTCGCGTCGCATGGGCCGAGAATCAGCGTCGTGCGGTAACCGCGTTTAAGTCCCTCGGAAGCGAGCTTGACGCCCAACGTTCCGGTGGAGAGGTTCGAAAGGAAGCGCACGCCGTCGATGAACTCTCGCGTCGGGCCGGCCGTGATGAGGAGTGTCTTTGCGGACATGGCCGGATACTAGCATTCCGGCTTCCAAGGCGTCGTTCGTAGCGCTGAATTTCCATGCCGATGGCGGTTGCGCGCGCGCGCCAAGACTGATAAAAGACCCGGCTCGGGCTATAAATACTATAGAAGGTAAACCCCGGAATCTGGAGTAGATACGTGGCTCTCGAACAATACACCAAGCGGCAAAAGATCGTTCTCGTCGCCCTCGTCATCGTCGGCGCGTTCATGTTCACCGTGACCGGCGCCATGATGACATCCGTCGAGTCGTGCTCTGACGATCGCGGCCGCGGGATGCTCGCCGGAGAATTCGGAACCGAGCGCATCGACCGCGCGACCTTCAACAATCGCCGCAATGTGCTCATGATGTTCGGCAGAACAGCGCCGCAACTCCCGGTATTTCCCGCCGCTTCACCTGATGAAGTCCTGAACCGGCAGCTGACCAACAAGCAAATCCCAACCGGCGGCGCGAACCAGCGCGCCCCGCTGACGGATGTGTGGCCGGCGTTTCACGACGAGCAGGTCTGGGCCTATATCGCGCTGATCGAGCGCGCGAAGAAAGCTGGCTTCACGCCGCCACCCCCCGCCGTCGCCCAAGAGTTTTACTTTGGCCTCTTCCAGGACGCCCCGACGTCCAAGGAGGACCGTGAAGCGCATATCGAGAACCGCAACATCGATCCGGAGCCGTTTTTCGCGGCCGTCGCCGAATACCTGATGATCGGCGAATACATCGGATCTCTGCAGGGCGCCCATGAGATCGGTTATGACGAGTTGCTCGAGCGTATGGGTCAGCACTACATCCAGCGCAAGGCCGTGGTGTATAGCCTCCCGGCTTCCAGCTTCGAGGCCGAGGCCGAGCGTCAATACGAACTGCGCGAGCGTGAAGCGCGCCTGAACACGTTTTGTTCGAGCCTTGCCGGCGCGGGCAACCTTGTGCCTCGCGTGAGCGCGCTCGACGGACTGAACAACCCCAACGACGCCGAGAAGATCGAGTTGACGCAGGAGCGCACCGTGGCCTTCGACGCCATCTATGCCGACATCGAGGAACTTGCTTCGAGCTACACGCCGGAACCCGGTGAAGTCGAAGCATTCTATATGAACACTCGCGGCCAGAACTTCCGTGCGACGGCGAAGGATCGCGAGCGGCTTGAGGAGCGCCTGACCTTCGTGCGCGAACGGACGAAAAGCGACACCGCCGGTGACGTCAAGCTCACGGCCAATGGCCTGTATGACACCTGGGAGGCGTGGGAGTCGGCCAAGCGCGAGGAACTCAAGACCTTCCTCGACATGACCGAGGCCCGTGACGACGTCCGCCGCCTGCTGCGCCGCTTCCGCGGGGAACAGATGGCGCGGTACGCCCTCTTCGATATCGAGAACAGTCTGAAGACCCTCAAGGACGACAAGAAGGAAGCGCTTGACGACGAAGTTGAGACCAAGCGCGCCTGGGCGCAGGTTCCAAACGGGAAGCGGGACCTTCTCGAAGGTTTGGAAAGAGACATCGACCGCTTGATCGAACGTCCGCTCGAGGACGTGCGGAAGCTCTTCAATTCCGCGTCGAGCGACGAAACGGATGAAGCCAAGCGAAAGCGCTTCGAACGGGAACTCAAACGCGCTATCTCGCGCAATGGCGGCAACTCGTTCTTCAACATCGCCAAGGACCTGCGCGCCAAGGTCGCGCCCGAGAACATCGAGCGCGATATCCGCGACCGCGAGATGGAACTCGAAGACGCCCGCGCCCGTGAAAAGGAAAAGCCAACCGACACCAAGCGCATGCACGAGACCCGCCGCGCGGAATACCGTCTCGAGGGCGCGAAGCAGAAGCTCGAACTCGCCAAGGCGCTCAAGCCGGCAATTGACAAGACCTGCGATCAGATTGACGCCTGGGTAGCGGAGTTCGACCTTACGATCGAAGCGCTCAGCGAGAGCAAGGACGGGCACATTGCCTTGCAGCGTATGGCCGAGCAGCTTGCCGTTGAGATGCCCGACCGCGCGCGGGAACTGACCAAGGGGCTCGTGGACAAGAAGCTCAAGCGCGCCGTTGACGCCGAGGTCAACTCCCGCGAGGACGAACAGTCATTCTTCGGCACGGAGATCAACCGCAAGAAGGAAGACCTGAGCGAAGCCGACTTCTTTCAGATGGCGAGCAACGCCAAGATTCACTATGAGCCGGGGTTCGGGGCCAACGACGCCAAGAGCCTGAGAGACCTCGGGCGCGACCCGAAGTGGTATTGGGTCGCCAACGTCAGGGATATGAAGAACTTTCTCAACAATGCCTCAAACCATCCGGGAAAGACGTCAGGGATGATCGAGCGCCCGGGACACGGCTTCTATCTCGTTCGCATCCGCTCCACGACCGATGAGATCAAGTATTCCCCGCGCGAACCGGCCAAGACCAGCGACGCCCGGAAGCTCGCCATCGCGCGCATCGCCCGCGAGCTTGCCCGCGACGAACTGAACCGCGTGCGGAACGCTGCCAACGCATCGAAAGACCCCGTGGGTAGTCTTGAGACCGCTGCCCAAAGCGGGAAACTTTTCCGTCAGACCATCGACTGGTTCGACTGGCGTGGGCCAGTGGCGGAACTCAGTTGCATGAAGGACCCCGACGGCGTCGCCGGTGGCAATCCATCCGATAGCAGCCCGCAAGCGCCCTTCTTCGATTCCTTCAACACTGTTCGCGCCGACGCGCCAATCGGCTCAGTCTTCGCCCAAGGAACGCCAAACGCTCTGCGCCCGGCGCTTACGCCCGTGACATACAGCGTCGCGGTTCTCACCGCCCGCCGCCCGGTGATGGAGCGCACGCCGCGCAGCGACAACGACGTCGAGAAGTTCCGCGGCGAAGCATTGCTCGAGCGTTACGCCCGCGACGCGAGGCTGATTGAACTTCTCAACTCGCAGGCACTGCTCAAGGACGCGGCCATCAGGTACGCGCCCTCCGACTATGAACGCGACAAGGAATAGGGCGGGCGTCATTCTCGCCGGCGGGGCAAGCGCCCGCATGGGCGAGGACAAGGCGCTGCTCACAGCTCCCTCGGGGCTGACTCTCGTTGAGCATATTCGCGATCAATTCTCGACGGTCGTCTCAGCCGTCGCCATCTCCGCCCCACTGGCCAAGCGATACTGCCCCGGTGTGCCGCATATCACTGACAAGCGAGGCGGAATAGGTCCGTGCGCCGGAGTCGAAGCGGGCTTGATATGGGCGCGTGAACACCACGCGAAGATTCTCCTCACATGGCCGGTGGATGTGCCCCTTGTGCCTGCCCCATGGATGAACGAGCTTGCGCAATCAATCCAGCGAGGCGAAGCGCGCTCGTGTTATCTTCGCGCCACGCTTCCCGATGGTCACGCGGAGAGCCAGCCGCTCTG
>JABWBM010000005.1 GCA_013360495.1 Planctomycetaceae bacterium | reverse complement strand
CTGCTCTGCCCCTTCCCTTTTTGCCCGGGATTGTTGCCTTCCGGGTACCCTGCCCCGATGTGCATGGCGGAAAAGGACTCGAAGCATGAGAAAGTTCGTGTTGCCGGTTGTCATTGTTGGGCTTTTGGCCGCGTGTAGCGATTATAAGCCACCCGCGCAATCTGCTTCGAGCGGCGACAATCAAGAGGTTCTCGACGCGCTCAAAAAAGTGCGCTCCGACCTGCGCGCACTCCAGGAACAGAACGAGGAAAGGGAAAGCGTTGTCCGCACGCTTGAGCGCCGCTTTTCGGACATCGAGGCAGCCATCGGCGATGTGAAACACACGTTGCATGGATTCGATCAGCGCGGGAAGGAGCAATCCGAATTGCTCGAAGATCAGGGAGAGACGCTTGAGAGCGTGAAGGAGAATACCGGGAAAGTGATGGAACTGGCGCAGCGCACCGAGGCGCTCTCGAACACGCTCAACACCCTCAAGGGCGCCGTGGACGAGTTGAAGGTCACGCTCGCCACCGTCGACCTGCAAAAATTCCTCGATGTCTCGCGCCAGCTCGCCGAGGTCACGGGCCGCGCATATAAGGCCGAGGGCGAGCGCGACGCCGCGCGCGAGATGTTGACTGCTGCCGACGCCACCATGACGCAACTCAAGGGCAAGGTCTCCGAGCTTGAGGCGCGTATGGGCGAAATGTCCGGCTCGGACATCAGCAAGCACCCGGACTTCGTGGCGCTCAAGAAAAAGGTCGACGAACTGGTCGACGGCAAAGAGAAGCTGCAGAAAGACTACGACAAGATGAAGGCACTCGCCGACGCGCAGGCCGAGGAGATCAACAATCTCAAAGCCGGGGTTCCCGCTCAACCGAAGCCCGCTGAAACAAGCACGCCGACCGCCGGCTTCGAAGCCGGCTTCCGGTCTGTGGTGAAGACCGCGCAGTTTTTTGAGGTGTCGAAGCAGTTCAACATGCTCGTAGACCTCAAAGAGGGCGAGATGCCGAAGAAGGGCGATGTGCTCGTCATCCTCAACGAGAAAGAAGAAGTAGTGTGTGAGTTGAAGGTCACCGCCATATTCGATGGCGTTCAGTTCGGCGGCGAGACAATCGCTGCCTCGGTCGACAATCCACCGACCCAAGGGGACGTCGTGCGTCGTCGCCGCGCGATTTCCGCCGGCGGCGTGGATGAATAGTCTGCGCTAACTTTTGCCATTGAAATAGTTGCCCTCTCGCGCGGAGAAGGTAGATTTTCCGCCGACTGGTACGTATTGATGAGCGCGATTGAGAGTGATGCGTCATACCGGCGGAAGCCGGTATCCAGATCAACCAAAAGATGGATTCCGGCTTGCGCGGGAATGACGAGAGTGAACCGAGGACCAGACATGATCGAAGCAAAGGGTTTGAGCAAATTCTACGGCGACTTCATCGCCGTGCGCGACATGACCTTCACCGTACCAAAGGGGCGCGTGACCGCCTTCCTCGGTCCCAACGGCGCCGGCAAAACCACCACCATGAAATTGCTTTCGGGCTACCTCGCGCCGAGCCAGGGTTCCGCGAGTATCTGCGGCCACGACCCGATAAAAGACCGCATCGCGGCGTCGATGAAGCTCGGTTTTCTGCCGGAGAACGGCCCGCTCTATCTCGAAATGACGCCGCGCGAGATGCTGGTGTTTCTTGGCCGCGCGCGCGGGCTTGACGCCAACCGGCTTGAGGAGCGCTTGAACTACGTGGTCGAGCATTGCTCGCTGCGCGAGATTTACGACAAGCCGATCCATAAACTTTCGAAGGGCAATCGCCAGCGCGTCGGTATGGCGCAAGCGCTGCTGCACGAGCCGGAGGCGCTGATCCTCGACGAGCCGACGAGTGGCCTCGACCCGAACCAGATTCTCGCGGTGCGAAAGTTGATCCGTGAGTTTGGCAAGACCGGCGCGGTGCTGCTTTCGACGCATATTTTGCAGGAGGTCGAGGCCATCGCTGATCATGTGATTTTCGTTCACGAAGGCCGGATGGTATTCGATGGCACGGTGCAGGAATTGAAGGGCAAGGACAGGGATCTGGACCGCGTGTTCGCCTCGCTCACGGGAGCGGCGGAAGAGCGCGCGGCGGCGGGCGTGTGACGTAGGTTTGACTTGACGCTGCGCTTGCGGCGTCATTCCCGCGACATGAGGCAAGCGAAGCGTTACGCCGAATGCAGCGGGAATCCAGAGCCGACCAAAAGTCACACCGGGAACTGGATCCCCGCCTTCGCGGGGATGACAAGAGAAGAAGCATAGACGTTACGAGACGATAAGGACATTCGAATGATTCACGGACATGTGGTGAAGGCGGTTTTCCGCAGGGATTTCTTGAGCTATTTCAGCGGGCCGACGGGCTATGTCTTCATCTCGCTCTTCATCGTGGCGAGCGCCGTCGCGAACTTCGTCTACGACGACGCGTTTTTCCGCAACAACCTCGCCAACCTCGACCAGCTCAACCGTGCCATGCCCTACCTGCTGCTTTTCTTCATTCCGGCGATCACCATGAACGCTTGGGCCGAGGAACGCAAGCAGGGCACCGATACGCTGTTACTTACGCTTCCCGCCCGCGACTTCGACATCGTGTTCGGCAAGTATCTCGCTGCGCTCGGCATCTATTCTGTCGCGTTGCTCTTTTCGCTCAGCAACGTCATCTTCCTGTGGGCGCTCGGAACGCCTGACTTCGGCCTGATGTTCGGCACGTATTTTGGTTACTGGCTGATGGGTGTCGGTCTCGTGGCAGCCGGTATGGTGGGGTCGTTGCTGAGCAATAACGCCACCGTCGGCTTCATCCTCGGCGCATTGATCTGCGGCGCGTTCGTGTTTCCGCAGTTCGTCGGCCTTGACGAGTGGACGCTCGGCTCGAAGTTCAAGGGGTTTGGCGACGGCATGATCAGCTTCGGCGGGCTCGTATACTTCCTCTCCGTCGGCGCGCTGATGCTCTTCCTCAATGTCATACTGGTCAGCAAGCGCCACTGGTCGAGCAGCGCATTCGGCAAGGGCATGTGGCTACATCAGACTTTACGCGTGATCGCCGTGCTCGTCGCTGTTGCAAGCCTCTCCGTGCTTGGCGAGCGCGTCAACGCCAGTGTGGACGCGACGGCGGAACAACTCCATTCGGTGTCCGATACCACCCGTGATCTGCTCGGCAAACTCAGCGCAGAAAAGCCTGTATTGATCCGCGCCTATATCAGCCCCGAGGTGCCGCAGGCATTCGTCGAGAAGCGTCTCGAACTGATCATGCTGTTGGAACAGTTCGACAGCATCGGGGGCGACGGCGTGCAGCTCGAGATCGTCGAGACCGAGCCTTACACCGATGAAGCGACCGAGGCCGAGGAGACCTTCGGCATCGTTTCGCGCGAGGTCGCCGAGGAGAAGGGCGGCCAGTCCACCAGCCGCAACGTATTCTTGGGCGTGGCGTTTACCTGTGGCGTCGAGCGCGACGTCATCCCGTTCATGGAAATCGCGCTGCCGATTGAATATGAACTGTTGCGTAGCGTGATGATGGTAGCGCAGCTTGAGAAGAAGAAAAAGGTCGGCGTACTTGAAACGGATGTAAGCATCGTCGGGACGTTCGATTTCGCCACGGGGCAGCCAAAGCCGGAGTGGCAATTGGCCACGGAGATGAAGAAGCAGTATGAAGTCGTTAACGTTCCGTCAGACAAGGACTATCCAAGCGACCTCGATGTTTTGATCGCTTTTTTGCCTTCGACGTTGACACAAGACCGGATGGACCGGTTACAGCGATACATAACCGATGGCCATGCCGTTTTGATTTTGGAAGATCCGGTACCACACTGGATCGACTTCGGGCTTGCGCCGCGTTTGCCGAAGAGGCCTTCGCAGTCCCAGTTTCCGGGCATGGGTATGGACGAACCGGAAGAACCCAAAGGGCGTATCGAGGGGCTTTTCGGAAAGCTTGGACTCACCTTTCCCAAGGATCGCGTGGTTTGGGACAACTTCAACCCTTTCCCCTACTTCAGGCGAGACCTCAAGCATATGTGGACGTTCATTGGCCGCGAAAACGTCGTCGGCCTTGGCGCCGACCAAACAGCCGCGTTACCGTCATTCAACCCCGATGAAATCACCACCTCGGGGCTGGAGACTCTGTTGCTGCGCTTCAGCGGCGAATTCGTCATCATCGACCCGTCAAACAAGGGCTCACTCAAGGTCGCTCCTTTGCTCGTTACCGGGAGAAGTAGCGGGATGCTTGGTTGGGACGACATCCTTGAGCTTGCCGGTCGCGGAAGTTGGGGATTGAAAGAGCCAGATCAATACCGGCCCGACGGCGGGTATCACGTCGTCGCGGCCCGTGTCACCGGGCAGTTTCCATCGAGCATCAAGAGCGCGGAAAGCGCAGAGGAAAAGACAAGGCCAGGAACGGCCAATGTCATCGTTATCGCCGATGCCGAGTTTGTGACGGATGCGTTTTTCGACCACCATCGCCAGTCCACGGATTTTCTGCGGATCGACAACACCATATTCATACTCAATTGCGTCGACCAGTTGATCGGCGACACCCGTTTTATCGACGTTCGCAAACGCCGCTCGCGCCAGCGCACGCTTGAACAGATCGAGAAACGCAAGCGCGAATTCGAGGAAGTGCAGCAAAAGGAAGAGGAAAAGGCAGACGAAGAATCGCGCAAGAAACTCGACGCCGCCCGTCAGCGCATCGATGACGCGGTCCGGAAGGTCAATGAACGCGGAGACATCGATATCCAGGAAAAACTTCAGCTGGTCGCCATCACACAGGAAGCCGAAGAACGGAAATTCGAAGTCGCGGAAAAGCAAATCAAGCTCGAGCAAGAGGCGGCAAAGAAGCGCGCAAAAGAGAACTACGAACAAGCCCTCAGAGGGACTCAGAAGGCGTACACCGTGTTGGCAATCGTTCTGCCGCCGATCCCCGCGTTATTGCTCGGGTTCGTGATGTTTATCGGACGAATGCGAAGGGAATACGCGACGGTGTCCGAGAAACGCCTGCTGTAGGATTTTTCACCACGGGGAACACGGGGCCGCACGGGGAAAGATATTTCAGCGAGAGCGGCGGCCGATGAAATGCGTTTTCAAACCCCGTGAATCCCCGTGCTCCCCGTGGTGAAAATCTTCGTCTTTGAATGTGGAGACAACATTATGAACGCATGGAAGACCACGAGTATCTACCTTATCGGCGCGGGCCTGCTCGCAGGCGCGGCGTTTTTCCTCACCTGGACGCCGGCACAAACTGAGGCGTACAAAGACATAGGTGAAGAATTCTACCCCGGCTTCACCGATCCGCTGGCCGCGAAGTCCATCGAGGTTGTGAGTTGGGACGAGGCCAAGGCCGCCCGCGTTCCGTTCAAGGTGCAGTACCGCGATGGCCGCTGGCGCATTCCGTCGCACTTCGACTATCCGGCTGACGCGGAGGACAACCTCAAGAAGGTTGCCACGCAGTATATCGGCGTCAAGAAAGACGATGTCCGCTCTGATCTTCCGGCGGACCACGAGAAGTTCGGTGTCGTCGACCCGCTTGACGAATCAGTCAGTGGCAACGCCGGCCGTGGTAAGCGGGTCACGTTCCGCGACTTGGCGGGAAACATGCTTGCGGATTTAATCATCGGGAAAGCTGTCGAAGGCAAGAGTGGTTACTTTTATGTACGCCTGCCAGGTAAGCCGCGCGTGTATGCCTCGAAAATCGACGCTAAGGTCAGCGCCGAATTCAAGGATTGGGTGGAAACCGACCTCCTGAAACTCACGTCTTCGGACATTCAAACGCTCAAGTTTAACAACTATTCGCACGACGAGCTTCGTCAGGCTTTGGGCGGCGCTGAAACCTTAATTCTTCGCAAAGAGAACGCCGATTGGAAGGTGGATGGAGGTATCGGAGCGGACGAGGAAATCCTGAGGGATAAAATCAGCGCGCTCACGACGACGCTCGATAATTTGCGGCTCGCGGGTGTCCACCCCAAGCATCCAAGCATCGTGGAAATCCTTACCAAGGATCCCGCGATGAAACAGACTCCTGATGCGGCGGACATTACGAAATCGCCACTCGCGGCTCCGCTTAAAAACCTTGGCGCGGGGTTCTATCGTTTTGTTACGGTGCGCGACGGAAAGCAGGAAACGTTTATTCTCGCCAATGAGGGAGAGTTGACCATCCGCTGCAAGGATGGCGTCTCCTATGTCTTGCGCCATGGCGGCGTATTGTCATCTGCCATGGCCGCCGACGATTCTGCAGCCCAGCCCCCCGTGGGCGATCAGCCGGAGAAGCCTGACGACGAGCAAAAAGACGATCGTTTCATGATCGTCACCGTCTTCTATGACGACAGCGCCGACGTCGAGCCGGAGAAGCCCGATGAACCCTCCCTGCCGCGTCCCGGCGCCGAGGAGAAGAAGGAAGGCGAGCAGCCCGCCGAGGCCACGCCCCCGGAAACCACGCTCGAAGCCGCCAAGGCATGGGAGGAATACGACACCAAGCTCACCGAGTGGCAGAAGAAGCACGACGAATGGAAGAAGCGCGTCGAGGAAGCGAAGAAGAAGGTCAAAGACCTCAACGACCGCTTCGCCAACTGGTACTACGTCATCTCCTCGGACGACTTCACCAAGCTGCGCCTAACACGCGATAAGGTGGTTCGCCCGATCCCGAAGGTGGATATCAAGACGATCGAGTCCGGCAACGGCCCGGAGATCAAGAAGGGCCAGACGCTCCACGTGCTCTACACCGGCTGGCTGATGAATGCCGACGGTTCACAGGGCAAGGAATTCGATTCTCGGCAAAACCGCGACGATCCCTATACCTTCGAATTCGGAAGCGCGAGCGCAGACGATGGTTGGCAAAAAGGCTGGCAGAAGGGCGTCGAAGGCATGAAGATCGGCGAAAAGCGCCGACTCGTGATCCCACCGGAACTTGGTTACGGCGAAGCGGGCAGCCCGCCCGACATCCCCCCCAGCGCGACGCTGATCTTCGAGATCACGTTGCTCAAGGCCGAGGACAAGGAGTCCCCCGGCGACGGCAACGAATGATGCTATCTTCCCAATTCTACCCGAACCGTCCCGTTATGTAGTCCTCGGTCTGGCGCTTGTCGGGTTTGGTGAAGAGCTTGTCGGTGCGGCCGAATTCGATCACTTCGCCGAGCAGCATGAAGGCCGTGTAATCGCTCACGCGCGTGGCCTGCTGCATGTTGTGCGTGACGATAATGACGGTGAAGTTCTCTCGCAGGTCGAGGATCAGATCCTCAACCTTGCTTGTCGACACCGGGTCGAGGGCCGAGCACGGCTCGTCCATCAGCAGAACGTCGGGGTCATTGGCGACGGCGCGCGCGATGCACAGGCGTTGTTGCTGGCCACCCGAGAGCGAGTTGCCGTTCTCGTGCAGGCGGTCCTTCACTTCCTCCCACAGGCCCGCCCGTTTGAGACTGCGCTCGCAGATTTCTTCAAGCTTCGTTTTGTCGCGTTCGCCGTTGATGCGGCAAGCGTAGATCACATTCTCGAAAATTGACTTCGGGAAGGGGTTCGACTTCTGGAACACCATGCCGCAGTGCTTGCGAAGCTGAATCACGTCCTGATCCTTGGCGTAGATGTCGGCGTCGCCGAGCATGATGCGCCCCTCGCAGCGCA
The DNA here is from genome assembly GCA_013360495.1 of Planctomycetaceae bacterium. Classification (GTDB taxonomy): domain Bacteria; phylum Planctomycetota; class UBA8742; order UBA2392; family JABWBM01; genus JABWBM01. The sequence goes on along the minus strand of JABWBM010000005.1, from coordinate 31,393 downwards.
CACTGCTGATCAGGTCGTTCATGCGGTTGATGGAGCGCAGGAGCGTCGATTTGCCGCAACCCGACGGGCCGATCATGGCGGTGACGCGATTCTTCGGGAACGCAAGGTTGATATTCTTGAGCGCCTGGGACTTGCCGTACCAGAGGTTGAAATTCTCCACCAATACGACGGACTCTTCGATTTCGCCCTCGCGACGGCTCTTCTTGCCCTCGCCGAAATCGAACCTCGGATGTGGAATCGTCCCGGACTCCGCTCGTGGTTGCTGGTGCTGAATAACCGCTCCGTTCTCCATGGATATTCCCCTAAACATGGCTTGTTTGCAACTTCTTCCTCAGCCGGTTACGCAGGCGTATGGCGAAGATATTCAACAACCCGATCAACAGCAGCAATACCAGCGCCGTGGAAAATACCAGCGGCTTGGTCTTGTCCGTGTCGGGTGGCTGGAATCCAAGATCGTACACATGAAAGCCGAGGTGCATGAACTTACGCTCGAGGTGGACGAATGGCGACGTGCCGTCGATGGGCAAATCCTCGGCGGCTTTTACCGCGCCGACGAGCATCAGCGGGGCGACTTCGCCCGCCCCGCGCGCCATGGCGAGGATCGTTCCGGTAAGAATGCCGGGCATGGACTGCGGCAGCACCACCTTCCAGATCGTCTGAAACTTGCTTGCTCCGCAGCCAAGCGACGCTTCGCGCTGGGCCGACGGTACCGATGCGAGCGCCTCCTCGGTAGCGACGACGACGACCGGGATGGTGAGCAAGGCAAGCGTGAGCGAGGCCCACATGATGCCACCGCCGCCGAAGGTGGGCGAAGGCAGGAGTTCCGGATACCAAAGGCTGTCGATGGAGCCGCCGACGATCACACAGAAGAAGCCGAGACCGAAAATACCGAACACGATGGATGGAACGCCTGCGAGGTTGTTCACCGCGATGCGCACGGCGGAGACGATCGCGCCTTGTCTCGCGTATTCACGCAAATAGAGCGCGGTGATCACGCCGAAGGGAACGACGGCGACAGCCATGAGCATGGTCATGATCAGCGTGCCGATGATCACCACGAGGATGCCGCCCTCGCTGTTGGCTTCGCGCGGCTTCGCGGTCAGGAACTCCCATGCGCGGTCGAAGTAGACGCCAAGCTTGTCGAAGAAGCCCATTTCGTTGGGACGCCAGGCGCGGACGACTTTGACGAGCGGGATGTCGGCGCTTCTGCCGTCGGCGGTTTCGAGCGTGAACGTAGCCTTTTCCTCGTTAGCGCGGATCTGCTTGACTTTGAGGTCGGTGAGCGAGAAGAGTGTGGCGAAAACGTCCGCGCGGACATGCATGATGCCGAAGACTTCGGCGATGTACACGCGCTCTGCGTCAGTCAGGGGGTATTGAGCGGTCAGTTTCCCGATGTCGCCGATGTATGTGGACAGCGTTCCGCGCCACTCTTGAAGAATCGTTTCGTATTCGGCCAGTTGCCGCCTGCGCAACTCGTCGATGTTCCCGGTATCGCCACCATGCGCGGACATGATCTCCTCGGGCGGCGTGCGCTTCGCGACCCAGAGGTCGTATTGCTTGTTGAGCCATTGCATAGCGGCGACGAACATCTTGCTGTCGCGGTGGTCGTAAGCGATGCGCTTGATACGCCGGTCATATTCGGCGATCTCGGCGTTGGCATCGCCAAGCTCATCGGTCTCAAGGCGCACCCGCTCCTCATAGACAGCGACGGCCTTGTCGCGCTCCTGCCCGAACACGGCCCACACCTCGTCGAGCGTGCGGCCATCGGTCTTGGCTATCTTTACCTCGTCGCCATCTTTGACCGCGACGACAAAGCCAGTCAGCACACCTTTCTCGAGGCGTTCGATGCGCGCGATTCCGGCGATGGGTTTGCGGGCAACGACGGCTGAGGCATAGCTATGGGGATTGCCGGCCTGAAAGCGCTGCAGGTCAGGAATGTCGGACTTGACCCAGGTAAAATAGCTGCCTGAGATGCCCGACTCCTGATTTCCCTGCATGATCAAGAGCTCGCGTGGGGCCTCGGAAGGGATGTCTTCGTCTTTCCATGGCGTTCCGTCAAGTTTAGCCGGACCGAGGTTTTCACGGCTCGCGGGCAACTCGTGCTGCTTCCACGGTGTGCCATCGAACTTGGGGGGCAGGTCGCCGAGACCGAGTGGACGTTCTGCCTCCACCGAGCCGGTGAGTACTCTGCCATCGCCGAGCGTGAACTGCTCGATTTCACTGGGCCAGAAGGAACTCGTACCCCGTATGACTACCAGTCCGACGATGGCGACGATCATCACCATGCCGAGCGCCATGGTCCCGCCCGAAAGCCAGACGTAAGGCTCGCCCTTTCGCCGGTAACGGCGCGGGCTGAGCTTGATGCTGGGCTGGAAGTTGGTCATGGTACCCCTATACCCTCGCCATCTTTCGCCGCAGGCGGATGCGAATCACTTCTGCGATAGTATTCACCACAAATGTCATGACAAAAAGCAGCAAGCCTGCGAGGAACAACGTGCGATAGAGCGTACCGTCCTGAGGCGCCTCGGGCATTTCGGTCGCGATCGCCGCCGACAGGCTTCTAAATCCGTTAAAGGGCTGCATGTCCATAATCGGCGTACCGCCCGCCGCCATCACGACGATCATCGTCTCTCCAACCGCGCGTCCAAGGCCTACCACCACCGCCGAGAAGATACCGGGCAGCGCCGCCGGGACGGCGACGCGCGCGGCCGTCTGCCACGCGGACGCGCCGCAAGCGAGGGATGCCGCGCGAAGCTGGTTTGGAACCGATTGCAGCGCGTCCTCGGAGATGGTGTAGATGATCGGGATGACGGCGAAGCCCATGGCGACGCCGACGATGAACGAGTTCTTCTGCTCGAACTTCCAGCCTTCCTCGCCAAGCAGCGCGCGACGGAAGTCGACTACTTGCCCCGCCGTCGGATGGTCGTAGGTGAAGAGCAGCCCTTCTATCCACGGGCCGACGGCAAGCACAAGACCGTAGGCGATAGCAAGCACGAGCGATGCATAGAGCCCGGCGAACACGATATCTACCATCACTGGGCGCAGCGTCCCGCTCCGGTCGCCCTCGAAGCGCCCCTTGATAGCCGCGACAGTTTTGAGCGGGTGCCACTGGCCTTCGCGTTGCTTCCAGATGTGGAACTGATACTTGAAGAAGCCCATGCCCGTGAACGTTACGCGCAAGCCAAGCACCACGAGCGGAATGAAGATGAAGAGCGCAACGACCTGAAAAAGCCCGTGGCCTCCCGGGTTCCACCAGCCCTTGGGCAGCGTGTTGAGCACCGTCGTCGTGACTCCATACTCCGTGATCGAGGCTCCGGCGGGAATCGCGCTGTCCTTGAACACGATCTTTTTGTCCTTGTTGAGTCGCAGCGCCCCCGGCGGGAGCGAGACCGATTCGTCATTGACCGTTATCGCGCCGCTGCCATCCACCGAAACTTTGTCGGGTGGGAGTGAAGCGACGTATTGCTTGAACTTTTCTTTGACGCCATTGACCAGTTCAATCGAAAACGTTTCGGCTTTGCTCTCGTGATCAACCTTGCGGAGCTGCGCCGAGCGTCCGGCAAGTTCGGCGCCGCCGCTGGTCCATGAGCCGAAGTGCCCGGCATCGAGCCTTCCGGCGATTTCGTCGTTATGAGGCCTGAAAGTTTTGGCGTCGATCAGCGCGAGGTCCGTGGCCTCGGTCTTCGGGAACAAGTGATATTCCATGCGCGGGCCGATGGCGAGGCAGAGCCACGCCGCGAACCCGAGGAAGACAAAGAGCACGATAAATGTGCGCCATGGCCCGAGCTTTCCGGTGATCACAGGCGGCATTTGTTGCCATAACCAGCCAAAGATCATGAAGACGGCGGGCATAATGATGAAGAAAAGCAGGATCGCCGGCATGTTCGGGTCTGCCAGCGGGGCGACGACCAACACGAGGAAGCCAAGTACCACGCTCGGTAACGATGCCATGATCTCCACCACCGGTTTGATGATGGCGCGAAGGCGGAAGCTCATGAACTCGGAAGTGTAAATGGCCGCGAGGATCGCGATCGGTATCGAGAACAACATGGCGTAGAGCGCGCCCTTGAAGGTTCCTGCCACCAGCGGCATCAGGCTGTGTTTAGGCTCGACGTCGTCGGTGCCGGATGACGTCTGCCAATCCCACTTCGGATGATCGTGGTGCTCGTAATGCACCTTGCCGAAGAATGCCTTCCACGACGCTTCGGCGTGCGGGGCCTCCATCCACCAGTGATGCAGCCCGCCCTTGCCGTCGATGGTGACGATGCCGTCGCCCTTGGCGGGAAAACAGATGGCGGGAACGCCCGCCACTTTCGTCGCTTGTGTGATATAGACGCGTTCGGCCGTGAGGTGGATCGCGCGCAGCGAGCCATCGGCTTCGGCGGTCATGATGGCTTTCCCACGCTGGGCCTGCGCCATATCGACGACGTGCGAGGGACTTGGCTCGAAGGAGCGAATACGATGGAAGAGCTTGTCATTGATGCTCGGATCGGGGCGGATGCCGAACCACTGCTGCAAGCCGCCGTGTGAATCGGCGAAGAGAATCGACTCGTCGCCAAGCGCAAACTCGACGTCGGTTATGACCAACTCGCCCTGCGCAGAGGGAAGATTCGCCGATTGGCGCTGTTCGGCGACCTGATCCTTCCAGGGTTCAGACCCTTCATGCGCGGCGAAAATATCGGCGGGAACGTATGGGTCCCGGTCTTCCACGTCCTGATTCTCCCGCACCAACGGCAGGAACTCGTGGTTCCATTTGCGGCCGTTACGGACGAGCACATCGACGATGCCTGAACGCGAGGCAAGTACGATGCGCTTGCGCTCCTCTCCAAGGGCGATGAAGTCGCAAGGGCGGGAGCAGAGCGGTGTAAGGTCGAGGGCATCGGTTCGGTCGAGTTCAAGCTCGCCGGTCATCATGTTGGAGGTAAAGCTTTCGGTGATGACGCTCACGCGGCCCGAAGCCGAGCGGATCACCGTCAAGGTCTCAGGCGAGCCGCCGTCCAAGGGGGAGGCGGCGCTTTCAACATCGAGGATTCGTTCGCCCCCGCCGTCCCACTTTAACGCGCGTTCGAAGCGCACCCGCACGCAGATGTAGCGGAATTCGCCGTAGTTTTCCATGCGCCGCTCGATCAGCGCGGGCGCCTTCTTGCCTTCGAGTTCGCGCTCCACGATGGCGATGTCGGGGACGAAGGGGGCCGACGAGAACTCGTCTCGCGTCGGCAACCGGAGTTTGGCCAGTTCCGCAGGCTCGTTCTCGGCAGGATGGTTTTCGGAATTCGTTATGTACGTGATATCGCCGAGCAACACGCGCCCGTCGTCGGTTCCGACCGCGACATGATAGAGCGGCATGCTTGCGATATTGTCGACGGTGACGAAAGAGGAAGGGATCGACGAAACCGACGCGCAAGTCGCGCGGGCGCCGCCCAAGACTTCGGGCCGGTAGGTGAATATCGTATGGCCCGTGGAGAGCGCGATCACCTCGGCCGTGCCGGTGTCGTTGATACGCACACCGATGCGGCGGTATTCGTCGCAATTGAGGGCGAGCGTCGCGCCCTGGAGGGGGGGCGCGTCCTCGGACGAAACGATTTTGCCTGACTCGGCGGGAGCGAAGAGCGGAAATACCTGATAGCCGATGAAGGTGAGCATCCCGATCACGGCCACGATCACCAGCAACCCACCCAGCGTGATCCCCCAATTGGCGAGGGCATCAAGGGCGTAGACGCGCCATGATGTGAAGCGCGGCCGCAATGACGCTGTGGGTTTGTTCGGTGACATAAGATTATCGGGGCTTTATATCACGGAAAAGGAAGAGGGACAGCCTCCCGAGGTCTGCCCCTCTCCCGGATCTCATGAGCAAAAGGAGAAAGTTCCCTTGCCGATCACCCGTGTCCTTACTTTCCAGTGTTGAACTTGGTAGTTTCCTTCTCGGCGAGCGCCTTGCTCATCGGGATGTAGCCATCCTTGATGACGACCTTCTGGCCTTCGCGGGAAAGCGCGTAGTTCAGGAACTCCTTCACCGCCGGACGCAGTTCTTCACCCGGCTTCTTGTTGTAATAAATGTAGAGGAAACGCCACAGCGGGTACTTTCCGCTATATGCGTTCTCCGAAGTCGCTTCGTAGGCTTCGCTGTTCTCATCCTTGGCGAGAGGAACGGCGCGAACTCCAGCCGTCATATAACCAATACCAGAGTAACCGATCCCTGCTGTGTCCTCGGAGACACAGGTGACGACAGTCGCCGAACCGGGCTGTTCCTTCACGGTCGCCTTATAGTCGCCCTTGCCGAGCGTGTGTTCCTTGAAAAAGCCGTACGTGCCGGAAGCGGAGTTACGGCCGTAGAGCGTGATGTTCGAGCCTGCAAGATTGCCCTGCAAACCCGCCTGGCCCCACTTGACGATGTCTTCCTTGTAGCCGAGCTTGCGGGTGCTCGAGAAGATGGCGTCCACCTGCGGAAGCGTCAAGCTCTTGATCGGATTGTCCTTGTGGACGAAGACTGCGAGCGCGTCAATGGCGACCGCAACGTAAGATGGCTTGTAGCCGTACTTCTTCTCGAACTTGTCGATTTCCTCGTTCTTCATCGGGCGCGACATGGGGCCGAAGTCAGCCGTGCCATCGATCAGCGCCGGGGGAGCCGTCGAGGTCCCCTTGCCTTCAACTGCAAGCTTTACGTTCGGATAGTAGCCCTGGAACCCTTCCTTCCAGAAAGCCATCAGGTTGTTCAAGGTGTCCGAGCCGATGCTCGAAAGGTTTCCAGCGACGCCAGCCTGAGTCTTGTACACCGGGATTTCATCGACAATCTTGTCGAGGTCCGAAGCACCCTTGCCTTCGTCGGCGCCGAGGAGATTTTTCGCGACTTCGCTTCCGGGCGTGAATTCGTTGTTCACGATCTCTGTAACAGGGAGGTCGCGCGCAACCGTTTGTGCGCTTGTCCCCTTCGCTGCGTCGTCCGCCGCGGAAACGTCCGGCGTGGACACCACGCTGATCAATCCCACCAGCGCGCCAACGGCGGCCAGTGCGATGAATGCCAGCTTCATCGTTCTCTTCATGTACCTACTCCTTCTCAAGAGCCTTCAACATCTCGGGGCAACGTCACTCTACGTCGCCTGTCTTTACCGGATTGCATGGCTGGAGTGTAGGGATGAAATTTAAAGATTCTGACAAGACGGTATTTAAAGATGCCGAAATTTTGGATCACTAATGATCCTGCCGCTACGCCAACGGAGACCTGCAATTGTTGATTCCGTAAGATGGTTTGCCGGTCTAGGATCGCCAATAAATCGTACGTAACGTGTTGTTTTATAAAAGGTTACAGAATATCTTTGAGCGCAGACCTATTCATCGCCGGAGTACTCAAGAGCCATCTCAACAGCAGCAATGACAGCCTGCTCGCGCACTTCGGCACGGGAGCCGCTGAAGCGCCATTCGCGGCTTGAGGTGTCAGCAGCGGTGGCAAGCGAGACCCAGACGAGGCCAACGGGTTTGTCGATGCTTCCGCCCGATGGGCCGGCGATGCCAGTAGTGGAGATGGCGATGTCGGCACGTGCGAGATTGAGCGCGCCTTGAGCCATGGCCTCGGCCACCTCGCGCGAAACGGCGCCGTGCCGCTTGAGTAACTCGGAAGGGACGCCGAGCATCTGCTCTTTGATATGGTTGGCATAGGCGACAATGCCGTAGTCGAAGATGTCCGAAGAGCCCGGGACAGAGGTGATCGCGGCTGCGATCAAACCACCAGTACACGACTCGGCGATGGCAATGTGCTTTTTGGCGCGCTTGAGGTTGTCCACAAGTTGCTGAGCGATACTGGTGATTTTGGCGTCGAGCATGGTAGCGATGGTAGATGGTCACGCGTCTGCGCGAAAGCCCGTAGCACGCATTGCTGTTCCCAAAGTTCGCCCGTTTTATCTGTTGATGTTCTCTGTGCCGATAATGGCGCAGCCGTGGAAAACCGGATCAGTGATGGTGGTGCTCGTGGCCGCCGTGGCTGTGATGGTACACGCCGTGGCCATGGCCGAAGACGCTGGCGATCGTCTTGTCCGTCATGATCGACTCCGGCCCGCCTTCGCATACCAGCGTGCGATTGATGCACAGCACGTGCTGCGTGAGGCCGCTGACGACGGAGAGGTCGTGGCTGACGAGCACTACACCCATGCCGTGCTCGCGCACAAGCTTCTTGACGATGTCGTAGAGCATGCCTTCGGCGTTGATGTCCATGCCCGTCGCCGGTTCATCGAGCAGCAAGAGCTTTGGCATCGGTTCAAGGGCGAGGGCCAGCATCACGCGCTGTTGCTCGCCGCCTGACAATCCGCCGAAAGGTTTGTCGATCAGGTGTGCGGCGCTCGCGCGCTCGAGCACAGCGCGGACCTTCTCCTTGCCCCGCGCGCCGATGCCGAGGGGCAGCGGGCGCTTCGTCGTCATGGCGCTGACAAAGTCAGAGACCGTGACAGGCAGGCTGCGGTCGATGTCGAGGCGCTGGGGAACGTAGCCGATTTCGCTCCGGTTGATGGCGAAGGCAATTTCACCCTGATATTTATCCAGGCCAAGAACCGCGCGCAACAGCGTCGATTTTCCGGAGCCATTGGGGCCGATCAGGGCGCTGACCTCATTCGCGCGGAAGGCGCACGAGACGTCCTGTACGGCAACGAGTTCCCCGAAGCGAACGGTGATGTCTTTCAGTGTGACGAGGGGTTGGTTCATGTTCGCCGCCCGTTAGGTGAACTTATTGAGGATCGGTAGCGAGCTACGTTCGTCATTCCCGCGAAGGCGGGAATCCAGGGCCAACCATGCGCTTTTCGTGGGGCTGGATTCCCGCCTTCGCGGGAATGACAGGCGAGAATATTCGTCAATATTTTCATATGCGACGTCAACTTCCCGGCATACGGTCCGGCTGGCTCGCGGGATCCACCTTGGCGCTTTGGCCAGACGGCACGGTTGGTGTTTGCGGCGTTACAGCCGAATCCGACGCCTGCGGGATTCTGACGGCCTGACCGTGCTTCTTCACCACCTTCGACGGCCCCGCCTCCGCCTGAATCATGTTCACATAGCTATACGGGATCTCGATATTGTTAAGGTCGAAGGCTACCTTGACGCGCTTTCGGAACTCGCGTGCAGCGGCCCACTGCTCGCCGGGAACGGTCTTGGCCATCACGCGGAAGTCGACGGAGCTTGCGCCGAAGTTCTCGACGCCCGTGGTCGCCGGCGCTTCCAGCAGGCGTTTGCTCCACGCAGCATCCGCGAACATTTCCTTGCCTGTTTGATCGAGAAGGCGCTGCACTTCGTCGGGGTCTTCGTTGTACCCCGCGCTGACGGTCACAACAAAGCGAGCCCAGCCAGACGTGAGGTTGCTCACTGAGGTTATTTCACCGTTCGGAAGAATATGCAGCGTGCCGTCCACCGTGCGGATGCGGGTGGTGCGTAGGCTCACCGTCTCGACACTGCCGGTTTTCCCGCCGATCTCGATCACATCGCCAACCTGAAACTGATTCTCGAGCAGGATGAAGAAGCCGGAGAAGAAATCCTTCACCAGTGACTGCGCGCCGAAGCCGACAGCCAGTGTTAAGCCGCCCGTAGCGAGCAAGAGCGGCTGATAGTTGATGCCGAATTCGCTCAGGATCATCAGGAATGCCGTCACCCAGACGACCACGCGGGCAGCGGCCATGAACACGGAGGTCAGCGTCTTCGCGCGCGCCTCCATATCTTTGGTGACGCCCTCCGCTCCGACGCTGTAATGGGATAGGATGCGCCTGCCCATGAGCGACGCCACGCGCAACAGCAGCCATGCTGCAATGAGAATGATGAGGACTTTCAACGCGCCAAAACCATAGAAGCGCAGCGTGGCCGATCCTTGGCGATCGGACAGCCGGGCGATTTGTTGATCGAACTTCACGATGTCATCCACGAGGCCGGCAGCGAGCGTGTTGGACACGTCGAGCAGCACCTCATCGCGGCGGATCTTGGCGCGCAAGTTTGTAAGACGTTGTGCCTTGCCCGCGATCTGCATGTTGAGAATGGCGGGGCGAAGAACGCTCTTGTCCGGCGACGTCGAGGCGTTGAGCGCACCGAGCTCCGCTTGCCATGCTTTGATATCTTCGTCGAGTTGACGTTCAAGGATTCGGAGTTTCGCTCCGTCATAGGGCCGCAGCGTGGCGATGGCCTCATTGACGGCTTTGGTGATTTCCCCAGTCGATTCCCCCGACAGGCGCGTATCGAGCCCTTGCTTCTGGAGAAAGGCAGTTACCGTGACTTCGTCGCCAATAACTCTGGCGCGCTGCGCTATCTGCTCGAAGCTCCGGACAAAATCGGTCAGCGATGCGTCGCGCCGCGAGAGGAGCAGGTCGATGGCATTTTGGATTCGCGCCGGTTCGCTGGCGTTAGGCGGTAGGTCAACCTTTTCGGCCTCGGTGGTGGTGGTCGCCGCGCGTTCGTGTTCGGTGTCAAGACGTTCGCGTTCGATGATCAGCGTGAATTCCTCCTGTTCGACGGGGTCGATCACGTCTTGGAGTTCGCGAAGGAAGTCATTGTCATATGAAACATGAAACAATTCCTCATTGGCACCGCTCCCCGAAGAGGCTTGCAATGCGGCAGTTAACTTACGCCAAGCGCGCCATGTACCAACATCTTCGCCCACAGCGTAAGGTTTTCCAAATATATCAAGTGTGTCTTGAAACCATAGCCCACGAGGATTAAAGAATAAATAGTCAGTGCGAAATGCCCCATCCTTGAGTGAGCAAATTCGGTCTACCGATTGAAGGAGTCTTGTTGTCCGGTCATTGGCATCTGCCGGCGCTTCTGCCTTTCGCCGCTCAAGTTCATTCGCCGCGCCTTCGATGCGGAGCAGCAACGCATTGATTGAGTCCGTCTTATTGGTCTCCTCCGAAACCATATCGTAGATGCCGATCAGCGCCGTTTTGTATTCCTTGAGGTAGGCGATGCGCCAACTCAATTGCTCGCCACGCGTCATTTTTTGGTAAGCGTCGGTGCTGCTCGGGTCGGTTCCCTTGCGTTCGCGGGCGTCCATGATGGCGGCGTACACCTTGCTCGCCGTCGAATTCAGCGTCGCGATATCCTTCTCGGCGCTCTGGAGAATATCTTCATATGTCAGCGCATTCTGCGCGGCGAGAGACGAACCGAATACGATCATTAAGGCAATAAGAAAAAACTGGATTGCTACGCGCACTTCGTGTCCCGCCTTCCGACTTCGCCAAGGCTTCGTCGGACAAGTCGCGGGAATGACGCCCATTTGGGCCTGGCGTCTGACAAAGGGGAATGCTTTATCCAACCTCTTCATTGATCTACTCTTGCTCTTCCTTTGCATTCTCCGCGCCTTTGCGGTTCAAATCCCCTACACCAACTTCTCCCCGATGGCCGCGTTCACCAATCCCCGCAGGTGCTGGTCAATATCCTGTGTCCCTGCCAGTTTCAAGCATTCGTCGGCGATCTTCTCTGCCTGCGCCACGGTGATTTTGCTCATCACGGTTTTGAGCATCGGGATCGCCGTCGGCGCAGTAGAGAAGATCCGCAAGCCCATGCCAAGCAGCAATACCGCGAGGTGCGGATTGCCACCCATCTCGCCGCACACCGAGACGCCGATCTTGCGCGTTGCGCCCACCTGAATCACGTTGCGGATCAGCGCGAGCACCGCCGGGTGCGTGTGGGAATAGAGGTGGCCGACGGCCGGGTTGTTGCGGTCGACCGCGAGCGTGTACTGCACGAGATCGTTGGTGCCGATGGAGAAAAAGTCGCATTCGGCAGCAAGCTGGTCGGCGATCAGCGCAGCCGAAGGCACCTCGATCATGATGCCGAGGGGGATGTTCTTCTCGAAGGCAATGCCCTGCTCCTTTAACTCCTCGCGGGCGGCGTCGAGCTCCGCCTTCGCGTCGCGCAGTTCCTTGAGCGAGCCGATCATCGGGAACATGATCTTGAGTTTGCCAAATACGCTCGCGCGCAATATCGCTCGGAGCTGGCGTCTGAATACTTCCGGTTCCTGCAGGCAGAGGCGGATGGAGCGCTTGCCGAGGAAAGGATTTTCCTCCGGCTCGAGGCCCGCGCCCTCGCGGAATTTGTCGGCCCCGAAGTCGAGCGTGCGCACGGTCACCGGATGATTGCCGGCGGCTTTGAGCGAGCTGACGATCGTGTTGTAGTGATCTTCTTCCGTCGGTTTCGGATGGCGCGCGAAAATGAATTCCGTGCGGTAGAGGCCGATGCCGGCCGCCCCGGACTCGAGGGCGTCCTTCACCTCGTCATCGAATTCGATGTTGGCGTAGAACACGATGCGCTTGCCGTCGGCGGTTTCCGATTCCAGTTCCGTCGCCGACAGGGCGATGCGCTCCTCGCGCGAGCGGTATTCCTCGGCCAATGCCTCGTATTTTTTGCGCGTCGGCTCGTCGGGGTTGATGATCACGCGCCCGCGGGAACCATCGATGATGATGGTCTCGCCGCCTGACACTTCGTTGGTGATGTTGGTCAATCCCACTACTGCCGGGATGCCAAGGGCGTTGGCGAGGATCGCGGTATGGCTGGTCGGGCCGCCCTGGTCGGTGGCGAAGGCCATCACCTGATTCCGGTCGAGGGACGCGGTCTGCGACGGGGTGAGGTCGTGGGCGACGATGGCGATCATGTTGGCGCTTTTGTCGATGGCGTCGGTCTTGACCTGCGTTAGCGCGCGCATCAGGCGGCGCTGGATATCCTGAAAGTCCGAAACGCGCTGGCCGAAGTAGCTGTCCTCGAGGGCCTTGATGGCGTTGGTTACCTTACGAAAGACGCGGCTCACGGCGTATTCTGGCGCGTAACGGTCGACGCGGATGCGGTCGCGGATCTCGTCGTTGATCGAGGGGTCTTCGAGGATGCGCAGGTGCGTATCGAAGATCAGCGAAACTTCGCCTTTGGCGGCGTTCTGGACCTGATCGCGAATGTCCTCGATCTCGGATTTCGCATGGCGCAACGCCTCGTCGTAGCGGGCGAGCTCGCCGGGGACTTCATCCTTGCGTATGAAGCGGCGCGGAATGCCGATTTCCTCGGCATCGAGCAGATACACGGTTGCAATGGCGATGCCGGGCGATACCGGCACGCCGATTTTAATTTCCATCTCCGTCTCCGGCGGGCCAACAGGGGAAGCTGTCTTGCGCCTTCGCGCACTTCCCGGTCAGCCGGCTTCGGTATGGGTACTGATGTAAAGCCGTAGCGTCCTGCGCCCTGAGGCAAGGACGTCTTTCCTAACCAATACGCGGCGCGAGTTTAACCACGTGCGCAGCGTCGGGCAAGGATGGCGATTGATGTTGTGTACATGATGAGACAAGATGGATTCCCGCTTTCGTAGGAATGACGGCACGCTAGAGTGGCCCGCAATGACAACACCGCAATCCAAAACAGCGTTACTTTTCCCCGGCCAAGGCGCGCAGGCTGTGGGCATGGGCAAGGACTTAGCGGCTGCGTATCCAAAGGCCGCTGACGTTTTCAAGCGGGCCGACCAGATTCTCGATATGTCGCTCTCGCGCATCTGCTTCGAGGGCCCGCAGGAAGAACTCAATCGCACGGATATCTCGCAACCTGCCATTCTCGCGCATTCATGGGCGGTGGTCGAGGTCTTGCGCGAACACGGCCCCGGACGCGCACTGCTTGACGGCGCGAACGCCTGCGCCGGCTTGAGTCTTGGCGAATATTCCGCGCTCGCAGCCGCCGGTTCCATCGCATGGGAAGATGCGTTGAAGCTTGTTCGCGCGCGAGGGCAATACATGCAACAGGCCTGTGATGCCTCTCCATCGACGATGGCGAGCATCCTCGGACTCGAAGAAGACAAACTCGGCGAAGTGTGCAAGCGGGCGTCAGTGAAGGGCGTCTGCGTCATGGCTAACTTCAACGCCGAGGGCCAGATCGTCATTGCGGGAACGAAGGAAGCCGTTGCCCTTGCGTGCTCGCTCGCCAAGGATGCCGGGGCGCGGCGCTGCATCGAGCTGCAAGTGGCGGGCGCGTTCCATAGTCCACTCATGAAGCCCGCCGAGGACAAACTTTCCGCCGAAATCGCGCGCGTGAAGTTCAGCGACCCGCGCATTCCGGTGATTACGAATGTTACGGCCAAGCCCGTCACCAGCGCTGCCGAGGCGAAAAAGAATCTTGTGTCGCAGTTGACATCGCCGGTGCGCTGGGCGGCGTCCATGCAGCACCTGGTTAATGAGGGGTATGGGACCTTCGCCGAGCTTGGGCCGGGCAACGTGCTGGCCGGACTCTTGAAGCGCGCGGCGAAGGATGCGAAGTTGTTGAGCATCGGCACGGCGGAATCAGTGAAGGGATTGGTGGGGACGTAGCGCCAAAGAGCGTTCGGCGTAACGCGTTTCGCGCTTGCCTCACGCCCTCGCATGGCGTCTTGAGCCAGGTTGCGCACGCGTTGTCAAAGACGTCACGAATCTGCGCGTGACGCTACAAAAGAGAAGACGTCACGAATCAGCGCGTGACGCTACGGAAGAAAGACACACATGGGCAAGCTTGACGGACGAATCGCTCTCATCACCGGCGCGTCGCGTGGCATCGGCCGCGCCATCGCGGAGAAATTCGCGCGCGAAGGGGCGAAGCTGGCGCTCGCCGCGCGAAATGTGGATGGCCTCAATACGGTGGGGGAGGCTTGCAAATCGGCTGGCGCTCAGGATGTCAAAGTCTTTGGCGTCGATGTCGGCAAGAGTGCGGATCTTGAGGCGCTGATCAAAAACGTTACCGAAGCCTTTGGAGGCCTCGATATTCTCGTCAACAACGCCGGCATCACCCGCGACAACCTGTTGATGCGTATCAAGGAAGAAGACTGGGATGCGGTGCTCGACACGAACCTCAAGGCGGCGTTTACGCTGACCAAAGCAGCGTCGCGTCCCCTGATGAAGTCGAAGTATGGCCGCGTAATCAACATGGCGTCTGTCATCGGCATTACCGGCAACGCGGGTCAGGCGAACTACGCGGCGTCAAAGGCTGGCTTGATCGCGCTCACCAAATCCACCGCCAAAGAACTCGCCTCCCGCGCCGTTACGGCGAACGCTATCGCGCCGGGCATGATCGAGACCGACATGACGGCGGAACTCTCGGATCAAGTGAAAGCCGAAATCGCGTCGCGCATTCCTCTCGGCCGGCAAGGCAAGGCCGATGATGTGGCAAATGCTGCCGCATTTCTCGCGTCCGACGATGCGGCTTATGTCACGGGTCAGGTCATCGTCGTCGACGGCGGCATGGTGATGTGATAACCGTCGCTTGTCATGGCCGTGACAAGTATCGCGTCTAAAATTCTCGTATCGCGTAACCTCAATATATCCTGAATCTTGCACGCGCACGACGTTATCAAAATTTATCGTGAGCGCCGGGAATGTTCAGCGGCAAACTTAACATAAAAACCATAAAATACAGTAAAAGTGCCATTTAAAGTGTTTTTAATCGCTTGTTGCACATTATAAGCGTAAAAATAATTTTGTGCGAACAGGTCGACGGCGACTGTTTTGCGTGATATCATTTACCGCGACGGGTGTCGTGGGGCAATCGTGGAACGTGAGGTGTCGCATGCTGCTGCAGCTTGTAGGCATTGACCGCGTCGACAATCGCGCCCTTGTGAATTTT
This sequence comes from Planctomycetaceae bacterium, assembly GCA_013360495.1. GTDB lineage: Bacteria > Planctomycetota > UBA8742 > UBA2392 > JABWBM01 > JABWBM01. Next base: position 15,817 of record JABWBM010000005.1, on the reverse strand, counting down.
GATCGCCGGGTCAACTCTCTTGTTCGCCGCCGTCGCGGTGGCGACGCCCCAAATCTTCAGCTTCGAATTTGCAAGGTGGACGGCGCGCGCTGCGCGGGCGACCTGCATATCACGCATGAAGGCGAAACCTTCCGCTATGCCGCCGAGGGGCCGGACGCCAAGGGCGTGCTGATCGACATTCTCGCGCGCGTGATGAAGGAGTTCCGCTTCTCGCTCACTGACCTGATCAAGTGCGGATAGGCGTCGAAGTATCTTTAGCCACCAAGGCACAAAGACATAAAGGGGATGAACATTCCCGAATGCGCCGTTGTACGACGAGCGGCGGTGTTCCAAAAAATCTCTCAAGACTTTGCCATCGCTTAGGGTTAGCATCCCCTCAAAGTTAGAATCACCCAGCCGAGGATTTCTTTGTGTCTTCGTGCCTTGGTGGTTCAAAATCTGAATTCTCCAGGAGCGGTCCATGGATACGGGAGTTATCAACGCCATCGGTGTCGTTGGCGCGGGACAAATGGGCAACGGTATCGCGCAAGTGGTTGCCGCGAGCGGCCGCAACGTCGTGATGCTCGATATCAAGCAGGAGTTCGTCGACAAGGGCCTCGCCACGGTCAAGTCATCGCTGGACCGCATGGTGAAGAAGGAAAAGATCACACAGGCCGACGCCGACGCGGCCCTCAAGCGCATCAAGCCGACGACCAATTACGCGGACCTCAAGGATGTCGACCTCGCCATCGAGGCCGCAACCGAAGACCTCAACATCAAGAAGAAGATTTTCGCCGAACTCGATAAAACCGTAAAGCCCGATGGTCTGCTCGCGTCCAACACCAGTTCCATCAGCATCACGGTGCTCGCCGCCGGCACCAAACGTCCGGAAAAGTTCATCGGCATGCACTTCATGAACCCGGTGCCGGTCATGCAGCTAGTGGAAGTGATCCGCGGCCACGTCACGTCGGACGACACCTACAACGCGATTATGGAATTGTCGAAGGCGGTAGGCAAAACGCCGGTCGCCTGCAACGATTATCCGGGCTTTGTCGCGAACCGCATCCTGATGCCGATGATCAACGAGGCGGTGTATGCGCTGATGGAAGGCGTCGCCGACAAGGAGAGTATCGACCAGATCATGAAGCTCGGCATGGCGCACCCCATGGGGCCGCTGACCTTGGCCGACCTGATTGGGCTCGACACCTGCCTCGCGATCATGGAGGTGTTGCATAGCCAGCTTGGCGATTCGAAGTATCGTCCCTGCCCGTTGCTACGCCGCATGGTTGCCGCCGGGCATTTGGGCCGTAAAACCGGCCGCGGGTTTTATGAGTACAATGGCTAACGTGGCAGCATGATGGGCACCACGCGTACTTGTAGCGAGGAGCTTTCCATGTGGCGTTTCAGCTCAGCGATCATTATTGGATTTCTTGGGTGCAGCGTCCTTGTCCACGCCGAGCAGCAGCCGATCGAGCGGCCGACGATCAGCGCCATGGCGGAGGACGCGGTGGCGATCGAGACCGCGCTGAAAATTGCGCGCAATGACCCGAAGAAGCTCACCAAGGAATTATCCACGGCTCTCAAAAGCACCGAAGAGAAAGACAACCTCGGCGCGCTCAGGCTCATCGGCGTGATGGGCCGCACGGATGAGCTTTCGGACGTTTCGCGTCTCGCCGCCAGTGAAAACGAATCCATCGCGGCCAACGCCCATCAGACGCTGGCGTTGCTGTCCGGCGACAAGGCTGGCAAGGCCGTGCTCAAGGAATGGGAGCGTCTAGAAGCCAAGGACGAAGGCGCGATATCCACTTTCGCCGACCGGCTCGTCGAACGGCCCGGGAACATCACGACGCTCGAAGGGTTGATCGCGAAAGGGAAAAAGAGCGAGCTCGCCAAGGCCACGTCAGAGCGCATGCTCGAAGCGCTCGGTATCAAGACGTGGGATAAAGACAGCAAGGCGGCGCTCGAATTCCAGTATGGCGAGCAGAAGAAACCCGATGGGGCGCTGCCGCTCTTGCTACCGAGCATGGTTGAAGCCAAGCAGCGTCGCGGCCCAAACCTTCACCTCGAAAAAGGCACAGTCCTCAAGAGCCACCTTCTTGTTGGCGTCGAGCGAAAAGAGAGGCAGGGCGTGAAGTGGAGCATCTGGGTGTGCATCGAGACCGATGAATCCCGGATTGAAGTCCACATGCGCGACAAGGACAACCAAGGCATTAGCGTCGAGATCAGCCCCGAACGCTTCCTTCCCAACACCGGCGGCAGCATCGACAGCGGAGCGCCCGGAAAGTTCAAGGGTAAGTGGGTCGAGGTGAGTGGTGCATGGATGCCCTTCGAAAACGATACGATCGCGAATGTATTGTTCAAGGTCGACGGGAAGAGCATCTTCACTGGCGGTTCCACCGCCGACCATTGGAGCAGGACAGCCGAGCCGGACGTGCGCGTCGATATGGAGCGCGGCAGCGCCCTCGTCAGTTGCGGCGCGATCGAGGTGATCAACGTGTTGTCAAAGTGAGACAGCGGTTGCTCTTGCGCCGCGCCCGCACTTTACCTATACAATCCGGCGCGGCAAATTTGCCATCATGGGCAGCAAGGACGGGCAGAAGGGTAGAACACATGACCGCCGAGAAAGAAATCCTCAACACCGAAATCAATGGTTTGAAACGCATCGCGCGCGGCAAGGTGCGCGACATTTATGAAGTTGACGCCGAGCGCCTGCTCCTCGTCACCACCGACCGTGTGAGCGCCTTCGACGTCGTCATGACGCGCGGCATTCCGGGCCGCGGAAAACTGCTCACGCAGATCAGCATGTTCTGGTTCGATTACTTCAAGGACATCGTCGGCAACCACGTGCTCGAAACCGATGTGACGAAGATGCCGGGGCCGATCCCCAAGCACGCTGACCAGCTCGAAGGCCGCTCGATGCTTGTCAAACGCGCCAAAATTTTCCCGGTCGAATGCGTAGTGCGCGGTTATGTCGCCGGGTCGGGCTGGAAGGATTACCAGAAGACCGGCGCCATCTGCGGCATCACATTGCCCGCCGGGTTGAAACAGGCCTCGCGCCTTGAGAAGCCGATCTTCACGCCCGCGACCAAGGCCGAGCAGGGCGAGCACGACGAGAACATCTCATATGAAGAGGCGGCGAAGGTTATCGGCAATACGACCGCCGGGAAGCTGCGCGATCTTTCGCTCACGATCTATTCGCGCGCGCGCGAATACGCCGCCAAACGTGGCATCATCCTTGCTGACACCAAGTTCGAGTTCGGCGAATACAAGGGCCAGATTATCCTGTGCGATGAGGTGCTCACGCCCGACAGCTCGCGTTATTGGGACGCCAACGAATATAAGGAAGGCACTTCCCCGCCGAGCTTTGACAAGCAGATCATTCGCGACTGGCTTGAGACCCAAGTGTGGGATAAGAGCCCGCCGCCGCCGCGCCTGCCGGACAACGTCATCGGCCGCGCTCTGGAGCGTTATGAGGAGGTGGTGCGGCGTCTGACAAGGTAGGATGCCCCATCATGATCAAGAGTATCAACGCGGTCTTGATTTCGTCTCGTGATGTAAAGCGCCTCGTGGAGTTTTACCGCGACAAGGTTGGCATCCCGCTCAAAGTTGCCGACCATGGCGGCGGCATGCACGCTGAGGCAGAGCTTGGCGAAACCCATTTCGCTATTTTTCCCGGTGGGGGAGCGCCACTCGAACGCGGGCCGATCATGTTTTCATTGCATGTGGACAACATCGACGCGGAATATCAGGCTATGAGCAAGCGGGGCGTGAAGTTCGACGGGCCCCCCGCCGATCGTGGTTTCGGCGGCGTCATCGCCTCGTTCCGCGATCCGGACGGCAACGGCGTTTGCCTGATGTGCTGGCAGAGTGAGCGGAAGAAGTAGATTGATCCACCATGCTCATCTTTAAACAGCAGCTCGCTCAGGTCATTGCCGGTCTTCCCCTCGCGAAGGACGCGGGTCTTACCGCGCCTGCGATCGAGGCTGCATTCTCTGCGCCTCCCAAGCCTGACATGGGTGACCTGAGCTTGCCCGCGTTTCCTTTGGCGAAGGCGTTGAAGATGGCGCCGCCTCAAGCAGCCGCAAAACTTGCTGAAGCGCTGCAGCAACAACAATTGTCCTATTGCTCTGAAATCCGCACGGCCGGCCCCTACGTCAATTTCTATCTCAAGGCCGACGCCCTCGCGCGCGACATCATCGGCGACGTCAATGGCCGCTCCCCTGGTGATGCGCTCGAACAGTGGCATTACGGCGACAACGAGTCGGGCAATGGCAAGACGGTCGTGCTCGACATTTCCTCGCCGAATATCGCGAAGCCGCTAGGCGTGCACCATTTGCGCTCGACGATGATCGGCAACAGTTTGAAGCGCATTTACGAGGCGAATGGCTGGCGCGCCGTAGGCGTCAACCACCTCGGCGACTGGGGCACAGGTTTTGGCAAGCTGATTGCGGGTTTGTGTGAAGCGTTTCCCGATATCGCCCTCAAGGTCGGACGCAAACACACCACGCCAGCCGAGATCGAAGCGTCGTTTCAGGGCTGGAGCGCCGAGGACCTTAACCAGATTTACGCGCGATTCTCGCAGCGCTCCAAAGATGATCCCGCCCTTGAAGACGCGGGCAAACGTGAGTTCGCCTACCTCGAGCGCGCGCTGGACGCGACGCTCGACGATGACGATCCCGAAACCGCGCACATGCGCCGCAATTTTCGGCTGTGGGAATACATCAAGCGCATTTCACTGCGCGAGTTCGAGGTGGTGTACCGGCTGCTGGGTGTGAAGTTCGCGCCGTGGCCGCTGGTATATCCCGAGTTGAAGCAAATGTACGAGCGCGACGGGGCTGCGTTCTTTCGCGAATATGGACTTTACACGGGCGAGAGCTATTTCGTTGCCGGCGCGCCATACTGCAAGCAGTTGATTGAGGACGCGAAAAAGGCCGGCATCGCCGAACACAGTGAGGATGCCTATGTCATTTTCGTCGATGGCAAAGACAAGCCGCCGATCCTGCTGCTCAAAGACGACGGCGCCACGAGCTATCACACCCGTGACATGGCGGGCGGGCGTTATCGGCGCGACCATTTCCAGATGGACAAGGGCGTGTACGTCGTGGACTTCCGCCAGGGGCTGCACTTCAAGCAACTTTTCAAAGGGCTGGAGATGCTCGGCCACGAATGGGCGAAAGAATGCGTTCATGTCGAGTTCGGGCTGATGCTCGGAAAAGACGAAGAGACCGGGAAGTGGGGGATTTTCTCGACGCGCAAGGGAAAGATTTTGCTGCTCCACGATCTCCTCAACGACGCAATAGAAACAGTGAAAAAGATCGTCGCCGAGAAGAACCCGGATCTGGCGAAGGATGCCGGGCGGCTCACTGAGATCGCCACCCGCGTCGGCGTCGGCGCGGTTGTGTTTAACGACCTCAAGCAAGGCCGCAGAAACGACGTGAAATTCGACTGGGACGAGGTGCTCGACTTCAGCGGCGAGACCGGCCCCTACATGCTCTATCAATATGTCCGCCTCGGCAGCGTGCAACGCAAGTTCCGTGAGCGCTACGGCGAAGTTTCGGGGACACCGGATTACGCGAAGCTCACGCACCCGCAGGAGCGCGAGTTGCTCAAGATGATCGCGAGTTTCCCCGAAGCGGTGGAGCGCGCGTGCAGGGAGAACGAGCCGAGCGTTATCGGGCGCTACTTGCTCGATCTTTCAGCGCTTTTCTCAAGCTATTGGACGGCGACCAAGGACGAGGGCATCGTCGGCGACGACCGGAATTTGAGCCAAGCGCGCATCGCGCTCGTGGGCGCGCTACGCAAGGTCCTTGGCCGGGGGCTGGCGCTGCTGGGCCTGCGCCTCGTGGACGAGATGTAGCGGCTGTGTGCCGCCCAAACATGAAAAGCGACGCCTTATCCCGCGCGTTATGAAAAGGGGGCGGCTACTTCGCGGGGGCGAGCTTGACGATTTCGACCCAGAAATGCTCGATAGTTTTTACCACGTCCGTCATACGTTCGAACGTGACGGGTTTGATGACATAGGCGGCAGCGCCGAGGTCGTAGCTCTTGACGATGTCCTGTTCCGCCTCCGACGTCGTCATGATCACGACGGGAATTCGCCTCAGATGTTCATCGCGTTTGATCTCTTTGAGCGCCTCGCGGCCATCCATTACCGGCATGTTCAGGTCCAGCAGAATGATGCCCGGACGGGGGGCGGAAGCGGGGTCGGAGAACTTCCCCTGATGGCGCAGATAGTCGAGGAGTTGCCTCCCGTTTTCGACGAAGCGTAGAGGGTTGGCGAGCTTGCTTGCGTCCCATGCTTCCTGCGTCAACTCGCGATCAGCCGCGTCGTCGTCGGCCATGAGCACGACGATACTTTCCAGTTGCTGCTGGATCATGTTTCGCCCTCCTCACGAGCCGAATCGGCCTGAATGGCTGGTAATTCGACGGTAAATACACTGCCAACGTCAGGCGTACTCGTCACTCGAATGCGCCCATTATGCCGTGTCACGATCTTTTCGCAAATGGCGAGGCCGATGCCGGTACCCTCATATTCGCCCCGGGCATGCAGGCGCTGGAATACCTGAAAAATTTTGTCCGAAAATTTTTCCTCAAAGCCGATGCCGTTATCGGAGATTTCGAAGCGGTAGCCATTGAAACCAGGTTCGGACAGGGGAACCGCCGAAACGATCACCACGGGCGGAACGCCCGGTTTACGGTACTTGAGCGCATTGCCGATCAGATTCTGGAAGAGCTGGCGCATCTGTGTCGGTTCGGCCTCGATTTCCGGCATGGGGCCGACGTTGACGGTGCCGTCGCTCTCCTTGATGCGCGTCTCGAGATCGGCGAGCGCATCGTCAATCGCTGCCTTGATGCTGACGCGCTCGAATGGCCGCGCCTTCGATGTGACACGCGAAAGCTGAAGCAGGTCGTTGATCAGCGTTTTCATACGCTCGGCGGCGTCGCGCATATAGCCGACGTACTTCTTTCCCTTTTCGTCGAGTTTCTCGGCGGCAAGCCGTTCGAGCAGGTCGCCGAAGGCCTGAATCTTGCGAAGCGGCTCGCTCAAATCATGGGACGCGATGTAGGCGAATTGCTCAAGCTCCTTGTTGGAGCGGGCCAGCTCATCGGTACGCTGCTGCAGCCGTTCTTCGGCCATCCTTCGTTCGGTAATGTCTTCAGAAATACCGAGCAGGTAGAGCGGGCGGCCATTGTCGTCGAGAATCGGTATTTTCTTGGTATGCAGGAGGCGCCGTCCGCGCCCCTTTGTTTCGACCGGCTCCTCGGGAATATCGTGGACGCCGCCCTGACGGAAGACGTCACGGTCTTTGGATGTGAACGAGTCCGCCTGATCCTTGGGGAAGAAGTCGTAGTCGTTTTTGCCGATCAAGTCGGCCCGGGAATGGCCGAGCAACTCCTCGCCCGCCTTGTTGAACCTCACGAAACGCAAGTCTTTGGCGTCCTTGATGAACACCATGTTCGGAATATTCTCGATCACAGAATCGAGAAAACGGTTCGTCGCTTTCAATTCCTCCTGCGCTTTCCTGATGTCCCTCAGGTCCTTGATAGCGGCTTGCACGTACATACCTTGCCGGAGTTCGATAGGGCTCAGATCGATGTCGACGGGAATCTCCTTGCCGCTTTTATGTAACCCGAAAAGTTCACGGTTCCGCCCCATTTTCCGGCGCTCGGGATGATTGAGATAATGTCCGCGTTGCAGGATATGATCGTCCCGGTAGCGTTCAGGAAGAAGCATTTCGATGGAATGACCGATCAATTCGTCACGCGTGTAGCCGAAGAGACGTTCCGCTTCGTCGTTGACGAGGGACATCTTGCCTTCGCGATTCACCAGTATTATCGCGAAGGGCGCCGCGTTCACCAGCAGACGATAGCGTTCCTCGCTTTGTTTGAGGCGTTCCTCGGTCTCCACTCGTTCGCTGATATCGCGCAGGATGCCGACGAAGAAGGGCCCGCCCGGCGCATCGAAACGGCTGATACTCAATTCGATAGGGAAGCGCGCGCCGTTGCGTGTGAGTCCCTCCACCCGGACCGTCTGGCCGATCACCCTCGACTCGCCGGTGCGCAAATAGCGCGAAAATCCCTCGATATGCCGCGCTGCGAGGTCGGGCGGCATCAATGCCGTGACATTCCGGCCGATCAGCGCTTGTTCGTCGTAACCGAAGACTTTGAGCGCCGCAGCGTTAATGGATGTGATGATTCCCGTTCCATCGATCACAATGATGCCTTCGCCCGCCCCCTTCACGACCGCGGCGTGGCGCGCTTCGCTGCGGCGAAGCTCACCGGTGCGTAGTTCGAGCAAGCGTTCGAATGCCTGCGCGCGTCCGGCGGTCGAGAGTAGGAAGGCCTGCAGCAGCCCGGTAAAAAGCAGGCCGCCTGCGAGGATCACCCAAGAGAACAGGTTGCCGCGCGATTCGAGATACTGCTGGGTGCCGCACACGTGGAGTTCCCACATACGCCCGCCGATGGTAAGACGCTGGGACCAGTCGAGTTTGCAGTCGTCGCCGGGGCGCACCGTCGAATACAGCTTGTCCCGCAGCGGTGGATCCGTAGCGTCAAAAAGCTGGATTCTTAATGCCGAATCCTGCGGCTGCTTGCTCCGATCAAGCGAGCGTTCAATCAGGACTGCGGTTTTGAAGACCCCGGAGATGTAGCCGATGAGGTGTTGACGCCGCTCTTCGACGCTTTCTAGCGGCTGTCCGTTGGCGTAGACCGGACAATAGAGCAGAAATTCGGGCGCCACGACATCGGATTGAACCAGTGAAAGCCGTGCCGTGGCCGCGATCTCACCTGAGTCGCGCGCCCATTCGAGGGCCCGGCGCCGGATGTCGCTGGAGGCAAGATCGTATCCGAGAGCGCGCTCGTTCCCTGTGTAGGGCGCTGCATAATAGACCGGGAAGTAGACATCCCGTTCGCCGGCGGGAACAAGAGGGGATAATTCGTCTTGAGTGGCGCGTTGGGTAAACGTGAACCCATCATATCCCGCCTCACGCGCGGCGCGTTCATATGCCTCCCGCTCCTCGCGCCGGACCAGCGGCTCCCATGAGAAGCCCTGAATCGAAGGATTCATGGCGAGGTGTCTGCTCACGAAGGTAGTGAACTCCTCACGAGTCACGAACTCCGAGCTTTCGAAAAATCCGCGGATGGCATAGATGTATTCCCTGTGAATATCGAGTTGTCTTTCGATGGCCGACGATTCCTGACGCGCGATCTTTTCGAATTCCAGACGAATACGTCGCTCTTCCGAATTGCTCGCTAGGACGAAGATGACGACCGTCAGCGTCAGCATCAACAACATGGGCAGGGAGACCGCAAGACGCTTTCTGAGCCAGGCTGGACCGGTCTTGTCCCTCCAGATCAGGATCAGCGGCGTGAAGATCAGCACGCCGATAGCGTCGCCGACCCACCAGTTCAGCGAGTTGCGAAAATACAGGTTCCAGGAAACGGCATTACGCATTCCACTGTCGTTGACTCCTGCGTCGGCGGGAACGGTGGAAAGCCACAACGGCCCGAGCGTGGCGTTGATCAGGCAACTACCGAAGGCGACCACTGTGATGAAGATGACGATGTGCCGCGCGTTGTCGAAGGCGTGGGGATATTGCATGAAACGCCGCACCAGCCACGCGCCCGCCAGGGCTTGCAGTGTGGCGCCTACTGCGATGCTCGCCGACAGAAGAATGGTGTACCAGTCGAACGACGCCGGTGGCGTGCGGACGTTCAGCGACACCCAGACGTTCATTATCATCGAGCCGATGAATACGCCGGGCCAGACACGCCGGCCCCAGAGCAGCATGGCGGCGAGCGCGATACCCGCTGGCGGGAAAATCGCCGTGGCATACCCTGGCGGAATAGCAAGCAGCAAGCCAAGCCGTCCGGTGGCGAAATATGCAGCAGCGATCAGTGAGACCTGCATCAGCCAGCGGCTAGAGAACATGGCGCTCTTGTTGGTGGTCATTGGACCCACTTCGGCTTGCGTTTCTCAAGGAATGCCGCGACGCCTTCCTTGCAGTCGTCTGTCCCGCGAGCTTCAGCGTTTGCGGTAACGGCAGCCGTGAGCAGGCTGTCGATGGTGCCGCTCGACGCGTCCCAGAGCTTCGGCAGCAACTCCTTGGTCATTGCGATCGCTTGCGGCGAGTTCTGCAGAAGCTGCTTCGTGAGTTGCTCGATCGTTGTATCGAGTTGCGCTGCTTCGACGATGGTGTTGACCAGCCCCATCGCGCGCGCTTCGTCGGCGTTGAGGATTCTACCCGAGAGCGCCAAATCGCGGGCGGCGCGTTCGCCCACTTGCCTTGTGAGGAAGACCATCACGATGGCGGGGATGAAACCGATGCGGACTTCCGTATAGCCGAAGGCCGCTTCCTTGGCGGCGACGACGAAGTCGCAGACCGATGCGAGCCCCGCTCCGCCCGCCAGCGCCGGGCCATGAACAGCGGCAATCGTCGGCTTTGGGCAGCTATAGATGGCGTGGAACATATCTTTGAGCCGGTGGCCATCTTTCAGGTTGTCCTTGTATTTCGCGGTTTGCAGGGTTTGCAGCACGGCGAGGTCGGCGCCAGCGCAGAATGCCGGGCCGTTGCCACGCAGCACGACGACGCGCGCCGAAGCGTCAGCGCCAAGCTCTTTGATCGCAGCGGTCAGTTCGTCGACAAGTTGCGGGTTGAGGGCGTTGCGTTTGTCAGGGCGGTTGAGCGTGATGGTTGCGACCGCGCCGCTTTTGGAAACGATGATGGCCTGATAATCCATGGCGGGACTATAATCAGCAAACATGCCCGCGTGAACGGGGAGTTGGACAAAGGAAGTAGAATTATGGACGCACAACATTTTCTCGACACGGTGACCTTCGAGATGCGGCGCACGAAGCAGCTTGGCGAAAAGGCCATGGCTCAAATCGACGAGCATCAGTTCCACTGGCGCTCTGACGACGAGGCCAACAGCGTCGCCATCTACATCCAGCACCTGCACGGTAACATGATGTCGCGCTGGATAGACTTTCTCACCACCGACGGCGAGAAACTCACGCGCAAACGCGACGAGGAGTTCGAGCCGCACCCGCGCTCGCGTGACGAACTGATGCGCCTTTGGGAGCAGGGCTGGGCGTGTTGCCTGACCGCGTTGGAAGCACTCAAGCCCTCTGACCTCGACAAGACTGTCACCATTCGCGGCGAGCCATTGAGCGTGATCCATGCGCTCACCCGCCAGATTTCGCACTATGGTTATCACGTCGGGCAGATCGTCGTGCTTTGCCGGCAGTTGAAGGGCGTGCCCTTCAAATCGTTGAGTACCCCCCGCGGCCGCTCGAAGGACGCCAAGGGCGATTACCTGAAACAGGCGAAGTGAGCGAACACTTCGAGTCGGGCGCGCCGCCAGTTGTTCGTCGCGCGAGAACAACGCCGTGGCGCTATAGGAACATCGTTTCCGATTCGCTCTATTCCAACGGGCCGTAGTTGTTCTTGCCCGCGAGCTTGACGACCGGGACGTACTTGTGATCGCGTTTCTGCACGACCCAGGCGTCGATGATATCATCGTTCTTTACGATCGCTTTAACAACGTCCATTCCTTCAACCACCTTGCCGAAGACACAATAAGGTTTTGCAGGATCGTTGAGATGAGGGTGATCATGGATGTTGACATAAAATTGAGAGCCGGCAGTGTCGATAGGCTTATCACGGGCCATTGCGATTGTCCCGGACGTGTTCTTCAAAGAACCGTATGTTTGAGTGGTCGCCTCATTTTTGATGGACCATTCGAAATCTTCGGGTTGTTCTTCGCTTCTTTTCCCGCCCTTAACACCGCCTTGAATGATACGCATTGACCTCCCATCATTCGGATCGCCGAGGAGCACACGATGGAAGTTGCTTCCTTTGTAATGGCCTTTGTTCACCAGATACACAAAGTTCGCCACGGTGTTGGGCGTGTTGTCCTCATACAGTTCGATCAGGAAATTTCCCTTCGCGGTTTTCATCGCTACGCGGGGCAGTTCCGGCGCAGCCACGATTTTCACCGTTCCAGGTTTGTCTTTGGTTGCATATGCCGTTGCCGGATCGGTATCGACCGGTGGCGTGTTGTCGGCCTGCGTATTCGCCGCCGGTTCTGTGTTCGTGGGCGGAGCGTTGTTGCCGCTCGCCGTGTTTGCGCCGGAAGCGGCGCAGCCAATGAGCATCATGGCCCCAAGGGCCGCGTTGAGCAGGTTGTTCGTTTTCATAAGCATAACCTTTTCTATACCGGAAACCTCAGAATGCCACGCAACGTCATTCCCGCGCAGGCGGGAATCCAGTCCCCGCGATAGATTCTGGTTGGCGCTGGATCCCCGCCTGCGCGGGGATGACATAGCGTAGCGAATATCGCTCCTTCATAATCAAGTCGCCGTCAGGGGTCAATACGCTATTCCTTTACGAATGTCCCCAACCCATTGGGCAAAAGCCATTTGCGAATTTCGCACCGTGAATTTCCGGGTAGAGCCAGCCAGACCCCGTTGCTATCATTGCCGCGCTTCATCTGCGGGTCATTGGCGACAAGGGGTGGCATGACAAATCAGCCTCGCGACCGCTGGAATTCACGGCTTGTCTTCATTCTCGCTGCCGTCGGCAGCGCCGTCGGTCTCGGCAACATCTGGCGCTATCCGCACGCAGCTTTCAGCGCGGGCGGCGGCGCGTTTCTTATCCCTTACTTTATCGCCCTGCTGACGGCGGGTATTCCACTGCTGATGCTGGAGTTCGGTCTTGGCCACCGCATGCAGGGCTCGGCGCCTGCGTCCTATGGAAGAGCGCACCCGAAATGGGAATCTCTCGGCTGGTGGGCGGCCATGGGCGGCCTGATCATCGCGTTTTACTACACGGTGATTCTCGCCTGGGTATCGTTTTATTGTTATGAGTTGGTCAAAATGCTGGTGACGGCGCAGGATCAGCTACCGTGGGACAGCAAGGGCGGAGCAGCGACATATCTTTTTAACTACGTGCTGACGGGCGATGAGAATACGAAACATGCAGAGAATGTATTCGCGCCTCTCAACTGGGGCGCGTTGCTTTTGAACGGCCTTATGTGGCTGGCGATTTACGTGACCTTGCGCAAGGGCGCGGAGTCCATCGGCAAGATTATTATTCCCACGATCACGATTCCGCTCGTCTTGCTCTTCATACTCTTTTTCACGGCGATCAATCTCGACGGTTCGTCCGCGGGTTTGAGCTATTACCTCTCGCCCGACTGGTCGAAGATGGATAGCTGGCAGGAAGTCATCAAGGTGGCTCAAGGCGCCTACGGGCAAATCTTCTTCAGTCTCTCCATCGGCTTCGGGACGATGGTGGCGTATGCGAGTTTCTTGCCCAAAAAAGCGGACATCAATAACAGCGCCATGATCGCGGGGCTGACCAACTCCGGTGTTGAGTTCTTCGGCGGTTTCATCACCTTCTCGGTGCTTGGGTTTCTCGCCCTGAACAATGGAGTGTTCGTGAGCGACGCCGTGGAGGGCGGTTTCGGCTTGGCGCTCGTGAGCTATCCAACGACGATTAGCCAGCTTCCATTCGATGTGACCGGACAGGCGTTGATCGGGCTTGCGTTCTTCGGGTCGCTCTTTCTGCTCGGCTACACCTCGGCCTTCAGTCTCGTCGAGCCGATGGTCATCGGCATCGTCGACAAGTTCGGCCTTTCCCGCGTAGCGGTGCTGCGTATCTTTTGTCTTTTCGGCTGGGTCGTAGGCATCATCTTCTGCACTCCCGGCGGCTTCACCTTGCTCGATACGGTCGATCACTATCTCAATTCTTACGGGTTGCTTGGTGTCGGATTGATGCAGTGCATCCTTGTCGGTTGGGTGTATGGGCCGAAGAAGCTTCGTGACCATCTCAATCACGTGTCCGAACGCCGCGCTACATGGTTTTGGGACTTTTGCATCAAGTTCTTTACGCCCACGGTTCTGATACTGCTGTTGTCGCTCAACGCGATCGACGACTTGCGTTTCCTGTGGTCTGACGAGGGGCAACTCTATTCCAACTACACTGGCCAGACGCAACTCATCGGCGTTGGGGCGTTCGCGTTGACGATTGTTGCCGCGGTATTCTTCGCCCAGCGCAAAACCAACAAGCAGGGGTACCACGACATACCGGAGTTCGATTATGGGTCGAAATAACCCGCTGCTCATCCTTTCGCTCGTGATCGCGTTGCTCGCCGGCTGCGCTGAGGACGCCGCCAAACCACCGGAAGCGAAATATAACCAGCGCGAAGACACGCTCATGAAGTTCGACACCGGCAAAGCCAAGGCGGGCGAGCTTTATGTTCACGCTGGCAAGATCGAGGACTATCTCAACCGCGGCTTCTTCAATGACGCGGCGGCTAAAGCCGCTCATAAACCCCTCCTCGAAGCCGAGCACAAGTTGCGCCGCGCCAAGGGCGGCGACGACAAAAAAACGATCAAAGACGCCGAAGAAGCGCTCAAGAAAGCCAAAGAAGCGTTCGCGCCCTTCGCTGCGCGACGCGACGGCCTTCTCAAGAAGCGCGCTGAGTGCATCAAGGCTGTCTCGAAAGCCGCTTCAACCGACGACGACAAGCGCCAGATCGAACGGAGCTTTTCCGAAGGCGCTACAAGCGAGGTCAAAACCCGCCTGCACGCCCTCAACGCGGCCTTCAAGTCGCTGCTCGACGGAATGGCCGGCCCCGACGCCGCGCGCGACAACGCGCGCAACCTCGATGTATTCGTGCTTGACGATGCGACGGCGATGGAGGTGCGCGACGAAATCGCCCGCACCATGAACTCGACGATCAATACTTTCTATACCGATTGGTCGGCTGTCGATTTCCTCGCGCGCGACTCGAAGTCGCTGGTGGAGGATGCCATCTCGCCCTTCATCATGTTGAAGCGCCCCGAAGACTTGGGGCCGCTCAAGCCTTACGTGCCGCTAACTCAAAACGAAAAGAACCTGATGTACGAGACGCTGCGGCTGTTCGGCGCGCGCTACCCGGACGGCAAGATCGCGGCGGAAATCGCGGCGCTGAACAAGGGGGGCGATACGGGCGCGAGCGTGCTCAAAGGTCTCGGCGATGCGTCGAAAGGCGGCATTCCCGAGCGCGACGTGGTGCAGATGGTAGTCAACGACCTGCGCGCAGCATATCCCAACGAGAAGATCGAACCGGTCAAGACTTTCCGCGTGGCGCTAGTCACGATGTATAGCAACGCCTCGAACCTCTCGACGCCGAACCCGCTGGCGTTGGTCCTTGCGATCTTCGGCTGCGTGGTGCTCTACGGCGGCTGCGCCGTGGCCGTTTTCCGCGCGGTGCGCTCTGGCCGCACCGAAGCGCTCCCGCCTTCTACGTAAGAGGAAGATTTTTAGCCGCGGATGAACGCAAATAAACGCGGAATAAGAAAAGGCGATAAACAACCAAACGTCATCCCCGCGCAGGCGGGGATCCAGTCTTCTCTTGAGTCTCTTCACTTTGCCGCGCGGATGATACCCATCACCTGTTGAAAGACTTTACCGTTGGTCGAGAGGGCGTTGCCGCCGTGGATGGTGGGGGAACCCTTGAGGTCGGTGAACGTCCCGCCCGCTTCCTCGACAATGGGCTTCAATGCCGCGCAGTCCCACGCGTTCATCTGTGGGTCCACCATCGCTTCCGCCCGCCCGGTCGCCACGAGCATGTGGCCGTAACAATCGCCCCAGCCGCGCGTCAGGCCTGCTTGCGCCCGCAGCGATTCGAAAAGTGGTGCGAGGTTGGCTTTGTGGAACGTGGTCACACTGGTGGTGGTGAAGACGCCGTCGTGGATGTTCTCAACTTTTGAGACGCGCGCAGGTTTTGCGTCTTTCATGGGATTGGCGGTGGGGGACTCAAGGCCGCGCGGCGCCCAGAACGCGCCGCA
>JABWBM010000136.1 GCA_013360495.1 Planctomycetaceae bacterium | reverse complement strand
GGCGCACGCGGAGCATCGAGGGGTAACACACGGATGGGCGGAGTGGTTCAGCCGCGCAAAAGCAAAACCGGCTTGTTTATCGGTATTGGCGCCGGTGTGGCAGTGTTACTGATCGTCGTCGTGATAATCGCTACCAGCGGGCCGGGAACATCGCCGGAAGAAGAAGCGCTGATCCAAGAGACGGTGAACTGGAACCAGGAAAGTTCCTCCAATTTTGACGACGCGAAAATCGCCAAGGCGGAACAACTCTCAAATAAAGTCCCTAAGGAATTGAAATCGAAATACGACAACAATCTCGGGCTGATTAAGCGCAAGAAATCCGCTGACGAACAAAACGAACGCACCCTCAAAGGAAGAGCTCAGATTGAAGCAGCACGAAAAGAAATCGAAGCGTGCGCGATGAAGTTTTACAAAGCGCTCAAGGCCGGAGATGTAAGCGCCATGGCATCGTTGATCGACGCAGGACGCTATCACCGCAACGTCAAAGGCGAAGGCGGAAAGGACGGCCGCAACAAGCCATGGCCTGCGCCCTCAACATGGAAGGGCGAATGTTATCTCGACGCAGCAGATAAACAGTACAAGTGGAGGCAAATCGCGCCATTCAGCGAGAGCGAACTGGTCACGACCGGGCTTGAGTACCTCAAGCAGTATTATTCGAAGGAATCGCTCATCATCGAGCCAAAACAGCAGGACGACGGAACGATGGCTGTGATGGGGCAACCTCCCGCCAGCGCCAAGAACCTTGACGATGCGAATCAGTATTATCTTGGCGAAGTCACCTTCAAAGTGAAGGGAGTCAAAGATCTGGTGGTTCAAATTCGCGGACTGTGGGGCGGACCGGCCAAGGTGGACATGATTCTCGATCCGACAGAGAAGGATTATGTCACCAAGTGGGGAACCGCGGAATCGCAAAAGGAACGGGAAAGCCAGCCGCCCGAAGAAAATAACAATTCCAGCAACAACACTCCCCCAACGGACGAAACTCCAGAGAACCCACCGGAAGAACATCTGACTCCCGAAATTCCCGAGCTCCCCGCTCCGCCCACATGGGACGAGAAGGCAAAGGCCGCCGACACCAACGCGCGCGCCCTCATCGGCCCGGAGAATCTTCGCAAGGCCATGGATCAACTCCTCGTCGGTTACAGCGTGCCGGAGTTTCTGAAAGACCTCAAAGGCGCCTCGGATCGCGATAAACTCAACGTCATCGGCGCGTGCGTGGACATCCTCAACAACGCCGCGCGTCAGGGTGCCAACAAGGCCGCCGAAGTGATGCCCAACATTTCCTCGTTCATCGTCGGCGGGCTGGTGGAGTGGTCATACGCGGACGGTTCCGGCGATAAGCGCCTTTCACAAGCGTGGATCGACGCGCTCACCTGGAACCGCGGCATCTCCACCGCAGATGGCATGGCGTGGTATTACCGTCAGGCCTACGATGCCCTCAAGAAGCAGATCGAGGCCGAAGAAGCCGTACTCAAAAAATAGAATGGCTTCAAATCATCACCTTGTGGATTCTTCCCACATCACGCGCTTTCGTCATGCCGATGAAAATCGGCATCCAGTCTTTACGATGGGTCTGGACACCGGCTTTCGCCGGTGTGACGTTTCCAGAGGACTTTGCACGCGACGTGGGAAGAACCCACAACTCATAGCTCTTTGTATTGCCACGCGCTAGCATCCCTCCATGAACCTCACCGAGCGGTACGTCGTGCTGTGCAAGGAACTTGCCTCACTTGGCTATCAATGGACGCCGCGCCCCGGCGACTGGATCCTCGACATTACCGACGAGTCCATCGGCATGCTCACGACCTACATCGAGAAGCCCGAATTGATCCGCAAGGTCAATGTCCAGATTCCCTATGGCGATCAAATTAAGGAATTACTGGCCAAACGCGGTTGTTTGGAAAACGTGCAGGGTGGCAATGTCATCTGGCTCGATAGCAAGGGCAACGAAATCTATCGCTGTACCGCCGAAGCCAACAAACTCAACGACGATGAGCATTCCCTCGCGGCGCTGGTGGAAGATTTTCGCCGTCACGGGCCCTAACGCTGTCCCGCTATCGCATTGACCGTATCGACCCTCAATTATTCGTTGAGCCGCTGTTCTTCACCTCGAACTCGGCGTCGACCACGCCGGGCTTGCCGTCGCCCTTGTCCCGTGAGGCTTCGGCGCCGCCGCCCGAAGCGGTCTGCGTTTGCGGGCCGGCTTGAGCCTGTTCTTTATAGAGTTTCTCGGCGAGCGAGTGGCTCGCGGTCATGAGCTCCTGTGTCTTCGCCTTGATCAGGTTCGTGTCGTCGCCCTTCATGGCCTCTTCGAGGGCCTTCTTCGCGTCCTCGATCTTTGTCTTTTCTGGGCCGGCGAGTTTGTCGGCGTGATCGCGCAGCGTTTTCTCGATGCTGTAGATCATGCGGTCAGCCTCGTTCTTGGCGTCGAGCAGTTCCATCTTGCGCTTGTCGTCCTCGGCATGGGATTCGGCGTCGCGCTTCATGCGCTCGATCTCGTCCTTAGTCAGGCCGGAGTCAGACTTGATCTCGATCTTGTTCTCTGCGTTCGTGCCCTTGTCCTTCGCCTTAACCTTCAGGATGCCGTTGGCGTCGATGTCGAAGGTCACTTCGATCTGCGGCATGCCCCGAGGAGCGGGCGGAATGCCGGTGAGGTCGAATTGGCCGAGCAGGCGGTTTTCGCCGGCGAGTGGCCGCTCGCCCTGAAAGACCCTGATGGTGACGGCGGGCTGATTGTCCGACGCGGTTGAGAACACCTCGGTCTTGGAGGTCGGGATGGTGGTATTCTTGCCGATCAGCACGGTCATGCGGCCATGCATCGTCTCAAGGCCGAGGGAGAGCGGCGTCGCGTCCAACACGAGAATGTCTTTGAAGGTTCCGGTCGCCACACCAGCTTGAATGGCGGCTCCCACAGCGACGACTTCATCGGGGTTGACGCCGCGGTTGGGTTCACGCCCGAAGATTTCCTTGCAGATTTCCTGCACCTTGGGCACGCGGGTTGAGCCGCCGACGAGAATCACCTCGTCGATGTCCTTTGCGCTGACTTTCGCTTCCTTCAGGGCGTCAAGGCAGGGTTGGCGCAGCCGATTGAAGAGTGGCTCGCACAGCTGCTCGAACTTCGCGCGCGAGAGGTTCATCTGCAAATGCTTCGGCCCGCTCGAATCAGCGGTGATGTAAGGGAGATTGATATCCGTCGAAGAAGTGTTGGAAAGCTCAATCTTGGCTTTTTCCGCGGCTTCCTTGAGGCGCTGATGCGCCATCTGGTCCTTGGAAAGGTCGATGCCGTCGCTCTTTTTGAATTCCGCGGTGATCCAGTTGATGATCGCTTGATCGAAGTCATCGCCGCCGAGGTGGCCGTCGCCCGCGATGGACTTCACTTCGAACACGCTGCCATCGGCAGTGTCGCTCAACTCGAGCACAGACACGTCGAAGGTGCCGCCGCCGAGGTCGAAGACCAATACATTGCCGGTTTTCTTTTTGTCGAGGCCGAAGGCGATGGCTGCGGCCGTCGGCTCGGGCAGCAGGCGCAGGACTTTGAGGCCCGCGATTTCGCCGGCGTCCTTCGTCGCCTGACGCTGAGCATCGTTGAAGTAGGCCGGGACGGTAATGACGGCCTGATCGACGGTTTCGCCGAGGTAGGCTTCGGCGGTCTTTTTCAGATCGCCGAGAATCATCGCCGAAATTTCTTGGGGCGTGTGTTCCTTGTCGCCGATTTTCACCTTCACCGGGTCGCCGGCGCCGCCGGTGACTTGATAGGGAACGATTTTTTCTTCGCTGGCTACCTCATGATGACGCCGCCCCATGAAGCGCTTGATCGAGTAGACTGTGCGCTTGGGGTTGGTGATTGCCTGACGCTTGGCCATCTGGCCGACGAGACGCTCGCCTTTATCGGTGAACGCGACAACGGAGGGCGTGGTGTTCATGCCGCTCGCGTTGGCGATGACGACAGGGTTCTTGCCTTCCATGACGGCAACGACAGAGTTGGTCGTACCGAGGTCTATTCCGACGATTTTTCCCATTGGAGTCTTCCTTGAAAACCAGCCTTGCCCAATTCATGCGAGCCTACCCGCACAAAACTCCAGACAGAAGCAATGCTTGTGCCAGAAGCAAATACTGGCAAAAAATGCACGTATAAGGCTAAAGGATGCATCCAGGACATTGCCACATCGGCACGAGTAGGTGAGACTCATACGCAGGGTGCCATTTTGGCAGCGCACTTCGACAGGCGCATTTACGCGTCGAGAACTTCACCCAACCAATCTTTGAGAATCTTGCTATGCCTGTTTCCATCGGAAAGGTTTATCCGAGAACGCTCGCCCATACTGTCCATCGCCTTTTGGGCAAAGTGCGTTGCATCTTCCTTGCGCCCGGCGGTATGGGCGCAGCGCGCTTTAACGCCATAGGCCATGCTGACCGGGAATGCATGTTCCTTACCAAGGGCAGAGCAGGCTTGGAGCACTTCGTCTGCCAATTGCAGGCACTTTAGAAGCTCGCCCTTTTCGAATCGCGCCATTGCGAGGTGGGCTTTGGCGACGGCTTCGCGCTCCCAAAATCCCATCTTCTGCAGGATATTGACGCTCTCCTCAAGAAGTTCGATCGCCTCCGCAAGGCGCCTCTTGTGTAACTCAATGCGTCCAAGACTCAGCAGACATACGGACAATCCATAATCGGAATTCAACTCGCGCGCAATATCGAGCGCCTGACGCACGGCCTTCTCGGCCCGGCCGGTGTCGCCCTCGGCACCGTGGGCGTTGCCGATGTTGTGCAGCTCCCGCGCCACTCCATACTGGTCTCCAAGCTCTTTGCTGATGGCTTGAGCCTGCTCGTAATATCTGATCGCCTCGTCATTTTCATCAAGCGAGGCATGAGTCGCGCCTATCGCCGAGAGCGTGGCGGCTTCGGCCTTGCGATCGCCGGTTTTGCGGTCGATTTCGAGCATATCCTGAAGATACATACGCGCGTTGATCACATGCTCCATCCGCAAATAGAGCTTGGCGAGCAGGTCGCATATGCGGCGTTTGCCTTCAAGGTCATTCAGCTCCGCGAAGCGATCAAGCGCATCGAGGAAATGGGCAATGGCCGCGCCGTCATCGCCCGCGTCAGAACGAATCTGGCCGGTATGGGTAATGAGCCGGGCGGCAAGCCGCCTGTTTTTGAGCGATTCGGCAATGGTGAGCGCCTTGGAAATCAGCTCGAGAGCGCCTTCGTAGTCCTGATCGAGCCAATTGGCGCAACTCAGCCAATCGAGACAGACGGCCCTTTGATGCTCCGTGAGCGTGTGATTGGCTTTCAATCCTTCAATGATGGCGGCGATACCGGGAGCGTCTCCTTGAACCTGCAACCTCTCGCACGGCTTCACCTTCTCATCGAAAGCTTGATCGGTGATAGAAGGCAACTGGGGCATGCCATGATCCTATGGAACCAATCTCAACAAGTGAACCATTATACAAAGATCATAGTTGGCGGCACCGGCTACGTGCGGCGCGGGCGAGGGACCAATTCGCCGGAGCAGTTCGGGCAGCGGTAGTTCATTTCTGCCGAACATGGCGCGCAGAACGTGCACTCGTAGCTGCAGATGCACGCTTCTGCGCCATGATCGAGCTTCAGGCCGCAGCGTTCGCACGAGGGTTTCATGAGCAGAGCCATGCGCCCATTGTGGCGTTGGCATGGACGGGAACAAGGGCATTATTTCCGGCCGATCATGATCATCGCGGTTTGCGTCTCGTGCGCGATGCGAAGGGCGAGCGATCCGAAGACATTGCGTTTGCGAGTAAGCTGTTGAAGGCCAAGCACCACCAAGTCCGCCTTGGCAGCGTGCTCGACGAGCGTTCCCGGCACGTCTCGAGCGCGAATCACTTCCGCGCGATAGCCCGATTCCACTTCCTCGCGGGCGAGTTGATCGAGTTCCTCTTGCGCCTCAGCCACATCGGCTTCGCTCGCATTCTCCCTCAGGACTCTCAGGTACACCGTCTCGTATTTCCCCAGGCGTGTCAGGCTCGCAAGCAATCGCGCCCGCAACCGGTCATGGGTTCCCCCGCCCGCAACCGGCACGATAATGTTACGCGCACCGCCGATATTCCACCCCACCGGCGCGCGCAACACGGCGATGTCGCATTCCACCTCGCTGAGCAAGCCCTCGAGTTTACTGTTTGCCGCTCCTTCCGGAATCTGCGTAAACCCCAGCAGGAGACTTTCACACCGATGCGCCTGCGCCACACGCGCGATTTCTCCCCACGTCTGCGGCGAGATTGTCATCAACGCTTCCGGGTGGCAGCCGGCATCGACCGCATGGGTCAGCGCCTCGCGCAGCGTCGCCTGCGCCAGTTCGATCCGGGCTGAAGCTCCGGCTGCCTCCACAACGTTGAGCAGAAGCACGCGCCCGACTTTCGGCGGGGCGAGCGCCGTCGCAACGCCGATCAATGCGCGCGCGCTCGTCGGATTCGCCACCGGAACCAGCACAAGGGGCGAGCGGCCGCGAAGCTGCACGAGTTCCGGGTCACGGGCCTCCGCGTGCGCGTCGACGGCTTCCGCGCGCGCCGCGAAGTGCCTGAGATAGAGCACCGCGCCGATTCCGAGCCAGCCAAGCACGATCAACGCTGCCACCGGTTCCAGCCACGCCTGAAAAATCGCCAGAGCCACACAGCCAATGCCACCAACGGCGGGGATCAATGGGAAGAGCGGCGCAAGAAAGCCTCCTCGACGCGCGCTGCCTCGCTTGCGGGCAAGGTAGCTCGTTGACGCTGCCAGCGCATAGGAAAGCAAGAAGATCAAACTGGCGGCGGATCCCGCTGCGCCAAGATCGGGGAGCAGTATGATCAGCGTGACACCAAGCAACGCGCTAACATACACCGCAACCGTTGGCACGCCGGTCACGCTATGCGCCTTAGCCAGCACGCGTGGCAACGTGCGATCCTTCGCCATGGTCAGGGCAACGCGGCTTGCGGCAAGCAGATTTCCCTGGAGCGCCGAGAGAGACGCCAGCACCGTGATCACGACGGTGGCCCAATATCCGGGAGCGCCGAGAAAATTCTCCACGGCGACAGCCATGAAGCGGTGAGGCTCCGAAGCACTGACCGCTCTTGCGTGATCGTCCACGCCAGCGATCACCGTCACCAACAGCAAGCCGATATAGAGCGCCGCCGAAACGAAGAGCGCCGTGAACATCGCGCGCGGAAGGTTGCGGCGGGGCTGTTTCACCTCGCCCGCAAATGCCGCGATCACCTCGAATCCCTGCATCGTGATGAAGGTGTAGCCCATAGCGGCAGCGATCCCCGCAGCGCCGCCAGGGAAAAGTGGCGTGAACGTGGCGCTGGCATCGGCCGTGGTGCCGCCTCCCGCGATGACCACGACGCCACCAACGACTAGCCCGAGAAAAACGAGCAACATGGCGAGCGTGGTGAAGAACCCGGCGCTCTCCTTTGCCCGA
Organism: Planctomycetaceae bacterium; assembly: GCA_013360495.1. Lineage (GTDB taxonomy): Bacteria > Planctomycetota > UBA8742 > UBA2392 > JABWBM01 > JABWBM01. The sequence continues at coordinate 2,318 of JABWBM010000136.1, read as the reverse complement.
ACGAGCAGAATCGCATAACCGGCCGTCGCCAAAGCCGCCAGCGCAAGCTGCCCATAGCGATCCATCAACCACGGCGGCGGCGCGCGATCCATGAGCGCGCATACCCCATCAACTGCGATCACAGCATATGCCGAAAACCCCATCGCGTAGAGCGCGCCGGCAACGACATAGGCAAACCAGAGCACCCAGCCCGTTGCGAAGGCTGGCCGCACGGCAAGCACGCACTTCGCGAACACGTAGGCCCCGCCCGACTGCGGAAACGCCGTGGACATCTCGGAAAAGGCGCACGCGACCGACGCCGCCAGCAGGGCGTTGAGCAGAAAAGCGAGGATGATTCCCGGCCCCGCCTCGTTCCAGCCAATGCCGGATAAAATAAAGATGCCGCCGCCGACGGTAGCGCCAATGCCCGCGATGGTCGCGCGATAGAAACCGATAGTCATGACGGCACTGTAGATCACACCGGCGTGATTGTCACCGGCACGTGCAATGCGGCCCATCAGACGTAGCGTCACGCGCCCTCGCATGACGCTACGTCTTTCGATCGGCTCGCCATGCGGGGGCACATGGCGCTACAACTGCAGATAGACAGCGAGCCAACCCTAGCTCGACATCCTGCGCACGCGGCGCAACGTCCCGAGCATAGCAAGCGCGATTAAGCCCCACGCCATTCCATTGACCGGACTGTCGCCAGCGCTCACCGAGCAGCCACCGCCGCCACCACCACCGGAGTCGCCGCCACCTCCACCACTTGGCGGGTCTTCCGGCGGAGGCGGTGGCAAGGTCACCGAGGAAACAGTGATCAGCACATCGGCGGGTGAACTTTCGTCCTCGCCGTCATAGACGCGCAGGCGGAAGCGGTAGGTGCCCGCCGTGCCAAGTGTGATCGTTTGTGTGTCGGCCTCCGGATCATCGTTGAGCGCCACGGTTTCCGGGCCGCTCCGTTGCTCCCACGTAAAGATGATGTCGTCGCCGTCTTCGTCAAAACTTGCCGATCCATCGAGCGTGACAGATTCACCGGGATTGAGCTGTCCATTGCCGTCGGCATCGTCATAGCTGTATGTCAGCACCGCATCGGGCGGAGTGTTGCCGCTCGCTGGCGGCGGCGGGGGATCATCATCATCTTCTTCGACCGTGCCGACAAACACCTGGACGTCGATGGGCAGGCCGATGTCGGCGCCGTCGTCGACGTACACGAGGAAGGTGTACGTGCCGGTAATCGGAGCGGTGAAGCTTGCTTGTCCGAAAACGGATGTGTCGAGCACGACGGGAGCGCCAGCGGTTTGAACCCAAATGGAGGCGACCGGAGCATCGCCGTCCGGGTCCGTACTGGTTGCCACAAGCGTGATCAACTGCCCCTGCGTTGCGTTCTGGTCGGGAATCGGGTCCGTTTTGGGCACGGAGTTTCCGGTAGGGTTCGCCGTCGCGTGCCAGGTATCCACTGAAAACTCAAGGCGCGCGGTGGACACAATGCCATAGCCGTCCTTGACCTCAAGCTCGAACTCATAGGTGCGGCTGATCATCGGCGTGATGGATGCCACAGAAGCATTCGCATTGACGATACCCACCGTCGGCCCGAGGGTCTGGGTCCAGCGATAGGTGAGTGTCGTGCTGCCGTCCTTGGTGCTGGAAGCGCCGTCAAGTTCGATGGTTGGGTTGCCGGGGTCGTTGTTGACGCCGACGCCGGGAATGAAGGTGACGTATTTATCGCCGTTGGAATCGTCCTGCGTCTTGAGCTTGGTTATCGCCTTCGGTGTCTTGAAGCTTCCGCTCGCGACCAGGACGTCCACTTCGGCGGGAATGCCGTCATCCTGCCCATCGTTCGGCGTCACACGGAACCGGTAGGATCCGGCAGTGATTGGCGTAAACACCTGTGACACATTGCCCGGATTGGCGAGCACGATGGTCACCGGCCCGGCGATTTGCTCCCATTGATACGTGAGCGTGTCGCCGTCGCCGTCAACGCTGCCCGAAGCGTTCAACGTCACTTGTTCGTTGACGTTGAGCGAGGAACTGCTGTTGGAGTCGCCGTAGGTGAAGGCAATAACAGCGCGTGACAGCATATTGCCGCCGCTTTCGTCGTTGGCATAAATCGTGATGTAGTCGGCGCCGGACGTGAGACCGTCCGGATCGGTGACAGTCTGGAAAATGACGTATTCGCCTTCGACATCCGGGGTGAACGTCGGATACTTCGTCGCGGCGCCAGTAAGCGACGCGCCGGAGCCCAAAGGCTTACTCTCGATCTGCCACGCAAAAGTCAGAACCGGATTTTCGGGATCGACAGCGTCCGGGTCGGCGCTTTCATTTCCGGATAACGTGAC
>JABWBM010000135.1 GCA_013360495.1 Planctomycetaceae bacterium | reverse complement strand
ATTCGTGCTCCTTCGACTTGGCGGTTGAGGTTCACTGCTAACCCATGCAGCTTACCTAACCTCAATATCAAAGTTGCACTTACGAGTTGAATTCACCCAGGAAATAATGTTCGCGTTATGCCGGGAAAGCCTAGCAGCCCACACCCCAATAGTCGCCAGCCCTATGTACGATGGCATCGCAACGGGCAGGCGCTTGATGAGTCAGGAAATCCCGTACCCAAAGACACAGAAGATGCCCATATACCCCTAGATCGGTTCAAGTATAGGTAATGTTTATGCTTCCAGAATATGCTCGGCACCAGATCAAGGAATGCCTACACCATCTTGCCGATATTGCTTGGCAGGAACGAGTATGGGTGCACGGCGAAGGCAAGGAGTCATCATCGTTGCCTGAACTAATCAGCCAGCTTTTTGATGATACCGCATTGGATGACTGCCTCGACGCCCACAAAATTGCTCTATCTCCGAAGATAGATGCCCATCTCCGAGAGCTTGGAAGAATGCTTACCCATGTAGATCAAGAGGCCGATGTTGCGATGACCATTAAGTCGCCGCTTTGGCAGCAAATAGTGGAACTTGCTGGGCATATCGAAGCGTTAGTAGAAAATTGAGGGCTGAAAACCCATGACGTATAAAGCGTTGCTACTTCGCGGTAGTGGAATCGTCCTATGCCTCACTCTCGCCAGCGGCGTATCGCCTCTCTTTTCCAAGAGCGATGGCCCTCCTGCCGCAAAGAAACTGTCGTTGAAGCCTGCGTCCATCTCGCGGCTGATTCAATCGGCATATACGCCGGACTATCTCATTCATGATGACCGCTCCATCGTGATTGACGACGTCAAGATCGCCTTTCAAACCACCAAAACAGGGTGCGATATTGTCATACCGGACACGGAAGCTGACGACGGCAAGGGCGGCACCACGACAATCCCAGGCAAGCGTCACTCCGTAAGCGCCTCCCGTGGCGCGACGGTCAAGTTCAAAATCAAGGGTCGCGATATCGCATTCGCGGTCTACCCTGATCGCCTCGACCGCCTGCATTACTTCCCCGCCAACGCCGTACAGGCAACGCTCGGAAAGACGCCGGTGACGTTCGTTGACGCCAATTTCAATGGTGTCTATTTCGATGAAGGCATTGACCACGTCATCGTCGGGAAAGCCGGTCAATACGCATTCCCCTTCTACAAGACGATCGCCATGCCGGATTTCATTTACGTCTTTGAAGTTGGCGACAAGGACGTCACCGTTACGCCGCAGGAATACACGACGAAGGATCTCGCGCGCGAGGTGCAGATGACGCTCAACAAAGTTCGCATTGATTTTGGCCTTGTCCCCGTGGTTTCCGATCCCGAATGGGATGTCCATTGCCACAACCATAGCGAGTATATGCGCTTGAATACGCGCCGAACTCACGATGAACAGCCCGGATTGGAAGGCTACACAGCGAAGGGACATGAGGCAGGCGTCGCATCAAATTTGAGCTTCAAGAAAGAAGCTGGTGATGCGGTCTATGATCTGTGGGACACGCCATTACATGGATACAGGATGCGCGCTTCCTGGTATGCAAAGGGGGCATTCGGCGCCGTACCGGGGTATACGACGATCATGGTTCGCTCGCTGGAACAGCCGGCCACGCCCATGTTGAAGCCTTACGTGTTTCCGCCGAACAACAGCGTCAATATTCCCGTTGACTGGCGCGATGAAGACCCTGATCCGCGCGTTAAAAACGATGCCGGCAACGGATATCCCATCACGTATTACGTCATTGGTTGGGACCATGGTGACATTCCGGAAAGCATGTCAGTCACACTCGAAGCTCAGGCGAAAAAGACATGGACAAATGTTGATGTGCAGGTGACGTATAGCGCGGCTACTGGTCCATCGAATGTTTTCTCCGGCATGCTTGTCCCAATTTACGTACTCCCGATCAACGCCCTGAACCCCAATACGCTCTACCGATTGACCGCAAAGTTCAAGCTCAAGGGCAAGGAATACAACGAGGTCTCGTGTTTCACGACGGGAACGGGCAAGGGCCAACAGGTCTGGGACACGACGCAGCAGTAGGATGATTGGGCGGCTTGGGCGGGTTTAACGATTCCTTTTGCACGGACGGATCATCAAACTCATGGCAAGGAAATGACGATGAAAAACATGTTATGGCTCGTTGGATTAGTTGGCTTTCTCGCTTTGGGGTCAACATCGTCCGCCGCTGGCACCGAGGAAGTTAAACAACCTGCGCCGGCGTTGGTGGCACAATTCGATGCCGCGAAGGAGCTTGAGGCCTTCCCCGAGGATGTAGAGAGCATCGTCATTGACGATTACACCCGCTGGGGCTACCTCGATTATGGCGACAAGACATTGGCGCCGCTCCCGCGCTTCAAGAAGCTGAAATCCCTGGAAATTCAACGCTTTTCATACCTGACGGATGAGGGTGTGAAGCACATTGTCGCCCATCCGGATAGCTGCACGCTCTCAGGCTATGACACCTCACCGCTTGAGCTATACTCTCCATTACGATGAAGCGGCCAAGCATGCGCCAAAGGATCGCGGCGCCACTCGCCAGAACGCCCACCATGACCGTCAAGGCCGTGGTTGGCGGCTATGCCGCCCTGCGCAAGCGCTTCTTCAAGATCGTGGCGTTCGGGTTCGCCTTCGTGATCCTCGCGCTCTTTTTCGTGCTGCACCTCTATTTCAGCCAGTCCAAACTCAACAGCCTCGCCCATGACGCGCTCGCCGATGTTTTTGACCTGCGCAAGGTGGCGGTGAAATTCGATGAAGACCGCACGCGCTACACTTTTCCCGAACTCGACGGCACCGGCCAGATCGAACTCTTCAACATCTCGGTGCGCTCCGTCACCGGCGAGTACGATTTTTTGCATTTTCCGCATGTCGTGATCCATTACGACCTGTTTGGTCTCCCTTCGAGCCCTGTAGCCCGCGTCGAAGCGCCCGACGGGCTGTACGGAGTTTTTAACCGCGACGCATCGGGGGTATGGCTCGATCAGGACGCTTTTAAGGCGCCCGAAGAGAAGGAAGAGGCGGCGCGTATTCCCGAGATCGTCGTGCGCGGGGCGTTTTTGCGTTACAGGGATCCCTCGATCTTTACCGAACTTCCCGCTCCGCTGCATGAGGCACTCCCGGCTTGGGTGCCGCGCTTCGTCTGGCGGGGCGAGCAAGGCCAATTCATCTCAGGTCTCGATATTTCGTCATTACGAAATCCCACCGACCCGGAAGAGCTGGTGCTGCGCGGGCAGTGCAATTGCCACCTGTGGGGGCGGGCGGCCATTGTCGGATCGCTTCGCGACGACGGCGCGCTCAGCATGCAACTCGCGAAGCTCGGCCATCCCCTGTCCTCCGCGTTCATCGGCCGCTTCGCAACGCCGGTCACCGAACTCTTCGATAGTTTCCTTGCCGAGGTGGAGGGCGAAACGAATACCGTCGATATCCGCGCCCGCGTTGACCTCGGCCACGAGACGGTGAAGGTGTCCGCGAGTCTCGACGTCTCCGGCAACGTGCTCTACAAAGCCGTTCCGATCCTTTGCACCGGTGTGCGCGCCAACATTTCCTTCGATGGGCGTGACATCGTCATCCGCGATTCGGCAGCGCGGCGTGGCGCCGCTCGCATCACCATCAATGGCGTGGTATCCGATGTAGGCACCAACAATGAAGCTGTGAAGGTGCAGGTCGCGGCGCGCGGCCTCTCCATCGATCAGGAATTGCGCGATGCGCTCACCGGCGTTGACGTGGACGGAGCGCTTCTCTACCCCGAATGGGAGCTTTACAAACGCGCGGAGGCCGGCGTGAGACCCGTGGTCCCGCCGCTCTTCGCCAACCTCTTCGGCCAGTTCGAGCCGAGCGGCCTTGCCGACGTTGATGTGACGGTTCAGTCGCGCTTCGTCGAAGCCGATGGCGTGCGCCGTCCCGTCGAGGCTGTGGATTTCAAAGTCAAATTGCTCGATGTCACGGCTGCCTGGCTCGGCAACGACAGCGGTATTGCCGGGTCGCTTGCTGAAGGAAGCGCCGAGAGCACGCTTGACGGCATGAACTCCCTCCGTTCCCTGCAGCGGCTGATGGAAGACTTTCCTGCCCCCCTGCCCGCCAATCCTGAGCCGGTCCGCGGCATTCCGCTCCCGCTCTACAACATTTCCGGCGTGATTCAATCCGAGCCTGACGACCTTGGCCGCGCCATCTACCGCATCCGGGGGTTGAACACGGAGGAAGCGGAAAGCGTTCCGCGCGCGTCAAACCTGAACAAACTTTCGCCAAGCCCCGACGGGCTCGTGGCGCACCGCGCCGGAGGTCTTGGCAGAGTGTTCATCGACGGCCAGATTCGCGATAGCAGCAAGAGAGAGCAGGACGACTCGGAGGTTCGCCTGCGCATTTCCACTCAAGGGTTGGAGTTGAACGACGAACTGATCCGGCTGCTGCCGGTGGAAATCCGCGATTCGCTCAATGGTATCGGCGCGCGCGGCGCCGTGGATATCAAGGATTCGGAGTTGATATTTACGCCCGGACAGGGCACCACGGCTTTCCAATTCTGGGCCGAGCGATTGCGCGCGGCCTACCGCCTCGGCGATGCCATCAAGCCCTTCCGTCTTCGCGATGTGCAGGGCGCTATCAGGCTGGACGCCGCCGGCAACCTGCACGTTCAGGAAATTTCCGGTAAATTGCGCGACTCCGACTTTCTCGTGTCACTTACCATCGACAAGGAGCGCCCCTACGACCGCGCCAATTATTCCGTGAACGTCTCCGGCCTCCCGCTCAATGGCGAATTGTTCGATTTCCTTCCCACGAACGCGTCATTCCTGCGGCGCATGTTCGTGATGGAAGGCGACCAGCTTAAACTTTCTGGCAACGTCGACATCGAATTGCGTGGCGCCGATAACGGGTCGGGCGAGCCGCCGCGGCTCGAGATGGTATTGCGCATTCACGACGGCACAGCGGCATTTGAGGCGCTCTCGCCCCTGGAGTTCGACCGCATCAACGGGACGATCCGCCTCTGGTTTGGCCCCGATGGGGTTCACGGCGTGGTGGAGTCGCTCTCCGCGCGCCCCCTGGGCGATTCCGACACGAGCGCGCTTACCATCGACGGTACGGTCTCAATGCCTGCCAACACCGATGATGCGCACTACAACCTCACGCTTGACGCCCGCGACATACGGTTAAGTGAGTCTTTGCGCGTTACCATCGACCGCTTGCTCGGCGGGACGGCGGAGCGCCCTTCGGCCGTTGGCGGCATATGGCGGGACCTTCAACCCGAGGCGGGCGCGACCCTTGGCCTTGCTGGAATCTGCGTATCCGTTGCGGGGACGATTGACAACCCTGATCCAGTCGAACGGCTCCAGGCCGGTATCGAACTCAAGGATTGCGCGCTGACCTATAGCGGCTTCGCTCTCCCGTTGCGTGGGGTGTCCGGCCGTATCGGGATTTCCCGCGCCGGTGAATGCTCGTCCATCGTGCTCTCTGGTTTTCGCGCATCGGCGCCGGCGGGGACTGTCGAACTCGCAAACCTGATGTTCGACGCGGGCGATGCCAACGGCGGCGGACGTTTTTCCATTACGATTTCCGGCCGGGGCATTCCACTCGACGATAACCTGCGCAACGCTTTTCCTGAGGAATTACGGGGGATGTACGATGCTCTTGACCCCAACGCCCGTCTGAAAAGCTGGGTAGACAGGCCCGAACGCGCGGGCAGCGTCAACCTCGACGTGACGCTCACGCTTGAGGGCGCGCGCATGGAGTACGACGCGAAGATCGAATTCGTCGACGCCGACCTCGAGCTTGGCGTCACGTTCAACGACTGTTCTGGTCTGCTCGCCTGCCGGGGGGCAATGTGGGACGACGCGGAGGGGCATCGCCTCGCCAACCACATCATCTACGACGGCCGCGTGCAATTCGACCTCGCCCGCTGGAAGGGACTCACCTTCACCGGTGTCACGGCCGCCGTGCAGTACGACAACGGGCGCTTTATCCTCCCCAACATCCGCGGCGAGATTCATGAAGGCATCCTTGAAGGCTCGCTCATGCTCGATTACTCGGCTACCGAGCCTAAATACGAGGGCAACTTCACCGCGAGACGCGTTTCCCTCGGGTCGATCGCGCAAGTGCTCGATGGCGCCTATGACCCCAACGCCAAAGACGCCATGCGCGGCGGCCTTGACGCCGAGATCAATTTCCATCCGCTCGACAAGAGCGGCGAGATCGGCAAAGGACGCATCGATATCGGGCGCATACCGCTCAGTGTCGAGGAACTCAAACGTATCCATGACCTGCCGAAGGAGGAGTTTGACGCGCTTGCCCCGGAACAGCGCTACGGCAAACCCGGCGCGCTGGGCAGGGTGCCGCTCTTTGAGGGCCTCTACAAGGCGCTTGATGTGGAGGAAGCGGGGCTCTTCGACGAGGCGCACATCATCTTCCGCCTGATGGAAGACCGCATGAAGATCCGCCAGATGGAGCTGCTCTCCGACGTGCTCAGTATCGCGGCGTCCGGCGGTATCAACGTCGACAACGACGACCGCAATCCCTATGCGAAGAATCCGTCGATCTTCGCGGCCGACATCGAGAGCGACACCAACTACATTCTTTACCAGCCCGATGACAAGGGCAATGAACTCGACTTCACGCTCGTGCCGAACTTCGCCCCACGCCTGCCGAGCATGCCCGTGGCGCAAACGGTGTTTGACGCGTTCAAAGGTGTGGTGGCGAAGATTTTCGTCAGCGGCACCTTTATCAAGCCGGAAGTCGGCGTCGGTTCGCGCTTGCGCGAACGCACGAAGGACGACTGGCACGACGTCGATCCCGACCGCTCCAGCAACCGCCCGGGGTAATGTATTTCATGGGCCATGCGCCGGTGTAAACCTGAGACTTTCGCGCTATACTCCCGACATGTCTGTCATCGCCGCAACTGACAAGCCGAGCGTTGCGTTCGGTACAACGCCTGAAAAGAGCGTCGTGCCACAAAGCTTGTATCCCGCCATTGAGCGCGTAGCACTGCGCGTCTCATCCCCCGCCCAATACACGGGCGGCGAGGTGAACTCTGTTTCCCATGATTGGAGCGACGGGCGTCGCGTGCGCTTTGCGCTCGCCTTCCCCGACACCTACGCCATCGGCATGTCCAATCAGGGCTTCAAGATCCTCTATCATCTTGTGAACGACCAGCCCGACATGCTATGCGAGCGCGCCTTCGCACCCTGGTTCGACATGGAAGCGATCATGCGCGAGCGTCAGATCCCGGCGTTCTCGCTCGAACACCATTATGCGCTAAGCGCCTTCGACGCATTCGGATTCTCGCTGCAAAACGAGACCAGCTACACCAACGTGCTCAATATCATCGGCCTCTCCGGCATCCCCATCGAAGCGCGCGAGCGGACGTGCGAACACCCCATCGTCATCGCGGGAGGCACCGGCGCGGTTACGCCAGAACCCATTGCAGACTTCGTCGACCTCTTCTTTCTCGGCGAGGGTGAGGAAATTCTGCCCTGCTTCCTGCGCCTGCTGGGCGCATGGCGCGGGCGCCTGACCGTGGACGAATTGCGTGAGCGAATGAACCCCTTCGCCGGCAAAGATAATCGTAAAGATCTTCACGCCAAGCCGCCGCTCGGCGTGCGCATGGACTTGATTCCCGCCAATCTGCCCGAACTATTGCGCTGCGAGTTCATTGAGCTGTGCGCAACAGTGCTCCCCGGCTGCTACGCGCCATCGCTTTATGACGTTCAATACGACCAGCGTGGCGTGATTGCTTCGCTCAAGCCGCTTCGCCCCAACATCCCGGCGCGCGTGAAGAAAAGCTCCGTGTCGAATCTCAACGACGCCTACTACCCGGTGAAGCAGATACTTCCTTATATCGAAACGGTCCACGACCGCGTGACCATCGAGATCATGCGCGGCTGTACCGAGGGCTGCCGCTATTGTCAGGCTGGCATGATTGACCGGCCCCAGCGCTACCGCACGCCCGAGACCGTGAAGAAGATGGCGCGCGCTATCGTGCGAAACACGGGCTACGACGAAATCGCGCTCTTGAGTCTCTCAAGCTCCGACCACCCACAGCTTTTCGACATGATGGACAAGCTGCGCGACGAGTTCAAAGGCGAGCAGGTGAGCTTGTCGCTGCCCTCCCTACGCGTGAACGACCAGTTGCAAAAACTCCCGAGCGTGTCCAAGGACGTGCGCCGCTCCGGCCTCACCATGGCGCCGGAGACGGGCAGCGAGCGCCTGCGCAAGGTGATCAACAAGAACATCACGCAGCAGGACCTGATCAACGGCGCGGAGATGGCGTTTCGCGAGGGTTGGCGCACGATCAAGTTCTACTGCATGATCGGCCTGCCAACCGAGAACGACGACGATATTCGCGAAACCGCCGAGTTACTCAATGACATCGCCTATCGCGCGAAGCAGCGCGGCTCGCGCATTACCATTAACGTCACCGTCTCGCTTTTCGTGCCCAAAGCCTTTACGCCCTTCCAGTGGGAGCCGATGGCCACGCAGGAGGAATTGGAACATCGCCGCAAGCTGCTCCTGAGTCTGATCCAGTTCCGCAGCATCAAACTGAAATTCCACGGCTACGGCGAGTCATGGCTCGAAGCGCTCCTCTCCCGTGGCGATCGTCGCCTCGGGCGCGCCGTCAAACGTGCGTGGGAGCTTGGCGCGCGCTTTGACGCGTGGGGCGAGGGCTTCAAACGAGAAATCTGGGACAAGGCGCTGGCCGAATCCGGCCTCGATCCGGTGTTCTATATCCACCGCCCACGCACCAAGGATGAAGTGCTCCCGTGGGATATGCTCTCCGTCGGCATCAATAAGCAGACGTTGTGGGACGAGCGCGTAAGATCACGGATGGAACAATTCACCCAGGATTGCAGTGGGCACACGCCCGGCTGCCTCGCCTGCGGCGTCGACCCGCTCACCTGCCGCACCGGCATCGACCAGCCCGCCGACGAGATGACGCCGGAGCAGCAGAAACGTTCCCGCGTGCGCTACGCCCCCGAGTTCAAAGGCCGCCAAGGCCAGAAGGATGAACTTGTTGCGGCAGCGCAGCGGTTTGAGTTGGGGTAAGCTTGATCCCATGACAATGCGTACGGCCAAAGCAACCAGTATACTTCTGATCGCGGCCAGTTCTGTCGGAGCCTATTTCCTGTTCGTTGCCTGCGCGCATGCTTCGCAGTCGGATCCCAAAGACGCTGAAATGATCGTTGGTCTCGCTACCCCGTCGCTCCTTGTGGGCGCGGTCATATGTCTTCTGCCGGCTTTGATTGTTATCGATAAGCTGCAGGTTGACACGCCTGCTCGGAAGAAATCCGTAATGACAACCGCTGGCTGCGCGTGAAGGCCAGGGTCGGCGGCGACACCCCCGAAATTGACTCCGTCTACTCCGTCTGGCGCGGCTGCGATTGGTATGAGCGCGAAGTCTTCGACCTCTACGGCATCGTCTTCCGCGGACACCCCAACATGAAACGCATCATGATGCCCGACGATTGGGTGGGCCATCCGTTGCGCAAGGACTTCCCGCTCACCGGGTTTGTCGAAGTGCGTTACGACGACGAGCGGAAGCGCGTCGTCTACGAACCCGTTCGGCTGGCGCAGGAGTTTCGTAATTTCGACTTTCTCTCGCCGTGGGAGGGCACGGAATACGTGCTGCCGGGCGACGAGAAGGCGAAAGGAGCGAGCTGAGGTAACGAAAAGCCAAAGTCATGGGCCAGCACGACCTCCGCAACTTCACGATCAATTTCGGGCCGCAGCACCCGGCGGCGCACGGCGTGCTGCGCCTGGTGCTGGAACTCG
>JABWBM010000134.1 GCA_013360495.1 Planctomycetaceae bacterium | reverse complement strand
GGACTGCTCGAACTCCCCGAACTCCGACAGGATACGCTCTACGCTCGCATCAGCGACGTGGCATTGCGGCGTCAGGGGCAAAAACCGCGTTTCAAGGTTCCCGACGGCTATGTCGGCCTCGTCACCCATCGCGATGGCAGCGCCGGCGAAATGCTGCTCTCCGGCGAGGAAGCCGAGGGCGACTTCGTCCTGCACCTGCTCAAAACCGGCACCGTTCTCGTCGAGCACAAGGCAGACCGGCTCACCAGCCGCGACGGCTATGAATGCAGCGCCGAATGCCGCTTCAGCCTGCGCTTGAACACCGCAAACTCGAACGCTATCAAGAGCACACTTGCCAACGTCGTTCAAGGCCGAGCGCACTTGAGCCTGCCGGTACTCAAAAGCCAGTTCAACAAAGCGCTGAGTTACTGCCTGCTTAACGTCGCCCAAGCAAGCGACGTGAAAGACCTGCTCACCAAAGACTTTCGCGAAGCGGCCGAAACCGACCTGCTCAATCGCCTCAAAGAGCAAACGATCCCCGGCGGCCTCTCCATCCTTGGCCTCGACGCGCTGCGTTTCGTCAGCCCCGACCACCAGAAAGCCGTGCGCCGCGAAGCTGAGAAGCGCCGCGAGGCCGACGAAGAAAAGCGCAAGCATGAAGTGGAAGCGCTCGTGATGCGCGAAGAAGCGGGCGCCGCCCTTTCGCGCGCGGAACTGGAGGACGTACTCAAATCGCTCCAGCACAAGAGCCAATTGAAAGCCATCGAAAACGAGCGCGAGCGCAAGCAGCGCGAGGCCGCCCTCAACCAGCTTGAACAGGAATATGCCCGCGAGAAGTACAACCTCGAAGCCACGCTCAAAAAGATGGTGACCCAGAGCAATCTCGAAATCGACCGGATTAAATACGAAGAATACCTACGCATGACGCAAGAAGTGCGCGCGCGGCTGCAGGAAGACCGCCTCGAGTTTTATATCCAGATGATCGACGACGAAAAGATCAAGGCCAAGCTGCTCGAACGTCTGATCGAGCGCGACATGTCGCCCGAACAACTCCGCGAACTCACGCGTCTTGAACGCGTTCGCAGCGAGCGCCTCGAAGCCATCAAACCCGAGCAAGTCCAGCCCAAGATCGAGAAAAAAGTACAACAGACGGCGCCGCAGGCCCGCGAGCCTGAACAAGCTCAATTCCCCCAGTTCAGCGAACCGCTCATTGTGAATGGCGAGGAAGTTTCGACGCATGCGCCTGAAGTTGCCGCCACCAAACAACCCACGACGCAAACGCCACAAGCGCAGAAGTCTACCGTCTCGGACAAGTCACCATTAATCGACGACATGACTGAAACCAAGCGCATCTCCGTGAAGCTCTCCGCCACCGGTGAGTTGCGTACGATGTTCATTGCTGCGGGGCGCTATATCTACGCGACGGATGTGCTCGACTCTGGCCGCGCGACGGGGTTGTCCGTTTATCTTGACCTCAATCGGCTGCCCCTTGGCTCGATTCGCTCGCTACGCCTCGCCAACATCAACGAGAAGTCCGTCCTCCTTGCCGGCGCGCGCTGTGGCCTCTATACAATTGAAGTTGAGACGCGCCGCATCCTAAGCTATCCGATCGCTGACGACGCCGACCCGGACACCGGCGTCAACGCAGCCATCGCCCACCACGGAAAGCTTTACGCAACGCATTCGCGCTATGGCCTGCTGCGCTGGTCGCTCGCTTCGCCTTCCTTCGTGGCGCAGCGTCTCTTGACCGAACACACCGAGGTGGCCCGCAGCGTGCGCGGTCTTTTCCTCGACGAAGACTATTGGCCGACCTTTATCTGTGATACGCGCCTGATCGCTATTGAGCACGGCGACATCCCTCGCGTGGCCGCCGTCTATACCGGCGCGCCGTCGCCCATGGTGGCGGCGTTCTCCGTTGATGGAAAGTTCTACGCCGCGTGCGAAGATGGTAGCGTAGTCTTTTGGGACAAGAGCAAACCCGACACCTGCGAGCGCCGCGCTCGCACCCGCGACGGCATCAGCGCCGCGACGCTTGCTCCCGACGGCAAGCACATTGTGCTCGCTACGCGCTCACCCAGCATTCGCGTCTTCAATATCGAGAGCGGCGTGCTCGCCCGTTATGACGCGCCGCAGCCGATCCGAATGGCGCGGGAGTTTGGCCGCTACCTGTTTGGCATTTCGCGCAATCGCTCGACGCTCTACATCTGGGAAAGCTTCGGCGACGGCAAGCCCATCGGCGAGGTGGGGTTACCCGACGCGAGCTTCGACGTTATTGGTATGGGAGCGGCATAATGCCGAAGACGCCCGATGCTCGAACCGTCACTCCGGCGCAAGCCGGAGTCCAGTCTTTCCGAAAGGCTCTGGATACCGGCTTACGCCGGTATGACGATGCTTCCACCCCCGTCCGTTTCCTCGACGTCGGCCTGATCCCCTACACCGACGCATGGGAACTCCAGCGCCGCATCCACGCCGAAGTGGTCAGTGGCGCCGATTCAGCTCTGATCCTCTGCGAGCATCCGCCGGTGATTAGCCTCGGTTCTCAAACCAAGGACGGCAACCTGCTGATGGACCCCGAGACCTGTCGCGAGCGCGGCATCGACGTGGTCGAGACCGACCGCGGCGGCGACATCACCTACCACGGCCCGGGCCAGCTCGTGGGCTATCCGATTTTCCGGCTGCGGGATTTCCCCTGCGGCGAGGACTTGCACCGCTTTGTGCGCGCCATCGAGGAAGTGCTTATCCGCGCGCTGGCAGAGTTCGATATCGAGGCAGGCCGCGTGGAAGGCAAAACCGGCGCGTGGGCGGGTGACAAAAAGATCGCGTCCATCGGCCTGAAATGTTCCCGCTGGGTGAGCATGCACGGCTTTGCGCTGAACGTCACGAACGACTTAACGCCCTTCCACCTGATCAACCCCTGCGGCCTCTCCGCCGAGGTGATGACCAACATGGCGCAGCTTGGGCAATCAGTTTCGATGGACGCCGTGAAAGAGGCTGTGTTACGAGGATTTGGCGACGTCTTTGACTGCCGAATCACGAAAGCATGAAAGCCGTCCGCAGATAACGCAGATGAATGGCGATGCCTGTCACGGGTTCCAGTCTCTCACCACCCGCTTGATCTGAAGACAGGGTGTTTTCCGAAATTCAAAAGCCATCAATGCTTCAATCTCCACAATTAGACCAATCACGATAGGCTGAGCCGCTCGTTCGGCATCGCCCAACATCTGCGACATCTGCGGACGGCTTTCTCTTGCTTTCAATCCTAGCGATACGGCGGATACGCGAACTCAGGAAGCTGCAGCACCCCTTCCTTACGAAGGTAGGCGGTTTCTGGCAATTGGATTTTGCCTTGGAGATGCCGAAGAAAGTCCTGGCTCGTTAGGGTGACTTCTTTCCACAATTTCGTATCCCAATACTTTCCACAAAAGCCAACCATGCTGACCAACTTCTGAAAACCTTCTTCGGAAAGTTCTGCATATTCTGGTCGACGTGGATAGTCCGGAGAATTGACGAAAAGGTTTTCCAATTTGACCGAACCCTCATGTTCCGGATCATAGAAAAGGTGTACGCCTTCGTAGGATGATAGGTATTCATATCCCATTAGAAATTCGCGATTGAATTCGTGCGATGCGCAACCAGCAAGGAAACACACCACTGACATCACGATAGCTGGTTTCATTGTGCGCGTATCCTACACCCACATTATGGCCCTCGCAAACACGTCGCTATCGTTTTCCCCTTTACACCATCCGCCGCACCTGCATCATGCACGCCATCGTCATCCCCGCGACACGAGGCAAGCAAAGCGTTACGCCGAGTGCAACGGGGACAGTCTGGATAAAGAAATTTCTGGATTCCCGCCTGCGCGGGAATGACAAGAAACGAGTGAGCGACAATATGCCCAAGACTGCGGCGCCAAAATCGTTGAAAGGGAAAACCTCCCTCAAGAAAGAGCAGCAGCTTGAGCTCTACCGCTGGATGGTGCTCAATCGCGCCTTCGACGATAAAATCTCCCTGCTCTACCGGCGCGGCCTTGTGATCGGCGCGGCGTTCAGCTCACTCGGGCAGGAGGCCACCTCCTGCGCTTCCACCTATGCGCTGAACAAAGACGACATTATCGGCCCCATGATCCGCAACTCCGGCTCGATGCTGGTGAAGGGCATGGCGCCGCGCGACTTCCTCGCCAACTATATGTTCCGTGTCAACTCTCCCACCGGTGGCCGCGACGGCAACACCCACATGGGTGACCTGCGGCTTGGCATGATCGCGCCTGTCTCCATGCTCGGCTGCACAATCGCACTGTGCTCAGGCTTCGTGCTGGCGGCACGCATGCGTGGCGAAAAGCGAGTGGCGCTCACCTGGATCGGCGAGGGCTCGACATCCACCGGTGAGTTCCACGAGGACGTGAACTTTGCGGCTGTGATGAAAGCGCCGATGGTGGTGATCATCGAGAACAATCAATACGCCTATTCCACGCCGACCAGCAAGCAATGTCTCGCCGAGCGCTTTGCCGACAAGGCCATCGGCTATGGCATCAAGAACGCTCCCACCATCGACGGCAACGACGCCCTTGAAGTCTACGAGACGACAAAGAAGGCGGTTGACGCCGCGCGCCGCGGCGACGGCACGCAGATCATCGAGGCCATCACCTTCCGGCGTAAGGGGCATGCGGAACATGATCCGGCCAAGTATGTGCCGAAGGAGTTGGTGGAGTACTGGGAAAAGAACGACCCGATCACGCGTTTTGAGAACTATCTGCTCGACGCGGGCTACGCCAACGAATCATGGATCGAAAAACTCAAGGCTCAGTGTAGGCAAGAAGTCGAGGACGCGGAAGTCTGGGTCAACGCGCAACCCCAGCCCGACCCTGCCACGGTGGCCCAAGGCGTCTACGCCGATCAGCCTCATCCGGCCCACGAAAACGACGACTTCCTCTATAAGCAGAAGTTCCACTAATTCAGAATCTTGCGAATTTAACGGAGAAAGGCCTCCCAACTCTGGAAGGCCTTTTAGGTGTGATAGTTCTTGGTGCAATTGCGAAAGCGGAGTCAATCAAGGTTATGCAGGGAGAGCGTAAATCTCGTTGAGTTCCTTGAGCAATGCGATCGCTTCGGGGTCGCCCGCCTTGGCTTTGAGATTGATCATGATGTCGTCTTGTCCGGCGATGCCGAGCAAACGTCCGCCACCATTCACATTGGTCAGTTCCATCGTCGAAAGGGTCTTCATGTCGATTCTCCTCTATCTCTTTGTATCTGTGTTCATAGCGTGCCTCACTCAACACGCCTTTGACTGAATGGAACAGTACCTGAAATGCCACATCGATGAAATCGCACTCTGCATCTTTCGTATTCGTTTCGATACGCCTCAATTTGCAGTATTGAATCGGATACGACACGCAATTCGCCCCCTTGGCACGTATATATTCATACAGTTTTTCTTTGCGGTGCCGCATCGACGGGATATACTTCGCTCATCAATATCTCCCGTAACTCAAGTGAAAGGTCTGTCATGACATGGAGTGACCTGCTCAAAGCCGAAATCGAGTCAACCTATAACGCCACGCGCGGCCTCTTCCAGCTCTGCGAAGGCAACAAGCTGGATTGGAAACCCGCCACCGGCAAGAACTGGATGACGCTTGGTCAGGTATTGATGCACTGCACCAACGCCTGCGGCTTCTGCTGTAAAGGCTTTGTCACCGGTGATTGGGGGCCGATGCCGGGGGGCAACGATGCGGAAGCCATGCTGCCGCCGGCGGAGAAATTGCCGACGATCAAGTCCGTAGCCGAAGCCATCAAGCTGCTGGACCTTGACAAGGATATGGCGTTGAAGAGCATCGCGGAAGCGACCGAAAAGCGCCTTGAGAGCGAGCGGAGCACCCCGCCTTGGGGCGGGCCGGAATACACGCTCGGCCAACACCTGCTGCATATGATTGGCCACCTCGCCATCCACCGTGCGCAGCTTTACTATTACCTCAAACTCATGGGCAAAGACGTGAACACCCATCATATGTGGGGAATGGTGTAGTTTGGCGAGAGAGCAACGCAATGGGTGATGCTATGCGTACAATGTGTGCGCTTCGGTTGGTTAGTGTTCGTAGGTATTGAACATGAAGTGCTCGTTGCTGATGGGATTTGTTTTCCTTCCCATGGCGTTGGGATGCGCCCAAGCGGCAAAAGTTGAACAGCAGGCAACGCCATCAGTGGATTATGTTCAAGAGCGCGGAGAATATCTGGGGCGTACGCTTGAAGCTGTATTGCGCGGCGCTGGCACGCCATATCTGGACCAACAATTTAAGATGTCCCAAGCTTACGGCGAGATGCGCGTGGAACTTCTCAATGTTTATCCATTGAGTGACCCAAAGAATGCGACCGTAGAGATCAAAGAGCTTTGGTGGAAAGATGGTGATTATTTTCTCACCCTGTGGTTTCACCAATTCAATGGTGAATGGATCGTGCTTGATACCCTTTACTGGCACAAGGACGTCACATTCTGAGCATTCTCATCCAATGTAATGTACTATTGAAACTGGTGATTCATGCGATGGGTGCGGGCATGGCTTGAGTTCGACGGCGTGGGCTACCGCTGGTTCGCCCAAGGGATGCGCGGCGGCAACGCGAGTTCGTTCGATGCAGTGCCAGCTATGAGCAATATCGTCTCGCCGGTGATGCCGCGAGTTGATCGGGTTAATGCGCCGCTCGATATGGAGCTGCAGGGCTGGGAGCGCGATTTTCACTCCGCGCGTATTGCCTGCACACAGGCTCAAACCCGCTGGTTCATCGCCCAGGGCGAGTCAGTCAACGAATACGTGATTCCTGAAGTTCAAGACCACAGCGCGCAATAGGCGATTTTCATCCTGTTCGACAAAACAATTTCCGTACGTTCATCTATCGACAACGCCCCATCCCGCTTTAGAATCTCACACATATCCGGAAACTTCGAATCTTACGAGGCACACCAAAGCATCGCACATGAGCGCCGTAGCCCAAAACAATGTTGAGTCACAGCCCCTTCCCGGCGAAGCGCCACCACCGTTTGACGAGAACGTCCATAAGCCGCTCGTACGCAAACCCATCGGCGGAACGATCGTGAGCGTCTATACCGACGAAGAGAAACGCCACGGCTGGTTTTCCGTCGAGCCATCGGCGCCATATTTCCGAATCAAGGAGGACGACATCAAGGCCGTTATCACGGAATGTGGTCTCAAGCTTGCGCCGGAAAATGCCGAGCGTCCGCTCAACGCCTGGCGCAACAACCGGACGGCAGCGCTTGCGGGCCGATTCGACCCGAGGCTTTTCGCACCACTTGAGCTCGTCCATACCAAAGACGCTGTCGAGGGGCAGGACGGCCGTGTTCAATGGCTGATTGACAATCCCGACCCAAAACTGCTTCGTCTCGACGAGGATAAGCGTGGCCAGGTCGACTACCGCGAAATGCGTAAGGTGATCAATGTGCCGCAACACACGGCGCTTGCCGTTCTCCACCCTCCAGTTCCCGGATCGGACGGTGTCGATATTTATGGAACGGTCATTACGCCGAAGCCCGTCAAGGAAGCCACACTCACCGCGGGCAACGGCGTAAAGTACGACGATAAGGATCACACCTTTTACTCCGAGATCGACGGCCACGTTTTGCTCAAAGACGGTAAGCTTGTCGTCGAGCCTGTTTATACCGTCAGCGGCGACGTCAATCTCAACGTCGGCAACATCGATTTTCGTGGCACGGTGGATGTCAAGAATGACGTCCTTGACGGCTTTGTGATCCGCGCCTCGGCTGCTGTGCAGATCGGCGGCGTGCTCGGTGACGCCAGCATCTTTGCTGGCGCTGACATCAGCGTCGCGGGCGGCTTCACCGGCGGCGGTGAAAAGGGCAAAGGTAAGGTCGAGACCAAACAAAACTTTCGCGCCAAATACATGCTCAACGCGTCAGTACACGCCATGGGCGATGTTGTCGTCGAATCGCAAATCATCAACTGCAATGTCGCCTGCGCCGGGCGCTTGAGCATGCCACAGGGAACGTTAATCGGCGGCCATATCCTCGCGCTCGGCGGCATCGAATGCGCAACCATCGGCGCCGACCTCGGAACACATACCATTCTCGACATAACGCTCGATAATTTTTCCACCGCCGAAACCCAGACACTTGACGCGGAAGTCAAACGCAAGGACGCAGAATTGCAGAAACTCAAGCGCGGTATCAGCGATTACCTTGAAGACCCCGGGAAACTCAAAGCCCTTAACGAAAAGCGGCGCTTACCGATCATCGAGAAGCTTAAGCAATTCAAGATGCTCATGACGGAGCTTGAAGCGCTTCAGGTCGAACGTAAAGCGGTCATCGACCCGTTAAGAAAGAATCTGTGCGAGGAAATCATCGTTCACAAGCGTATCTACGCCGGAACGGACATTCGCATTAACCGTTGCCGTCAGACGTACGTAAAAGATCTGCTCGGGCCGATCAAGATTGTTCCGAACTACGACCGCGGCTCTGTGACAGTAAATGTTTACACGGGCGGCGCAGCTGAGAAGAAAAAGTCCTGATCAGAGGCGCTGCCGCCCTCATCCAGAAGTCCCCAAAACCGAAATGGCATTCGCCCCCTTTCAACACCAGGAAAATTTCCTTGACTTTGCGCCGAAGACGTCGATATTGAGAATCGTTCTCACTTTCTCACGGTGAGACCGGAGGGCGCGCAAGCGCCTTCCGCCGGGAGCCGGTGGATCGTGTGCCCCATCGGCAGGGCCGGTGATACGTATCTCCGGCCCTACCCACGGCTCCGGAACGGCGGACGCGAGACATCAGATTTGCATGGAAATGGATGGAACGAAATGAGCGAGCGGCATATCTGGGAGATGAGTTGCTGGGAAATCGACATGGTGCTCGCGTCGAACTTCGACACGAGAGAGTTACATAACATTTTGCTTGGTCTCGAGCTTGAAACGGCGCGGCCGCCGCACTGCTGCATGAATCAAGACGACTACCTCGCCGGCATATGCCACGCGCTCTGTCACGAGCCAAACCCCTTCGCCAAAACAATCGAACGCCAACTCAACGCCCGCCATCGCTGGGCGGTAAGCCGCCTGCGTGTTATGCCTTTCAAAGGCGCGCGAAATTTGATCCTCACTCCGATTCCCGCCGAAGACGAAGCGGCTCTGAGTTGGGCGATGCTGACGGATGCGCGCAGACACCTCAATCAATTTGGCGCTACCTTACTCAGACGCACGCTCTTCAGACTCCAACGAAGCAACGCCTCCGTTCCTAACCTTTCTTGACCCGCTTGTAACCCATTTTGTCTGAACCTTTAGTCTTTCAGCTGCGTATTACATCCGGAGCGTTCGCGTCGGTGTTTCGCATCCGGCACGCAAGAGTTGGAATATTCTGACCCTGTAATGTCAGGACTGTCGTTTTACGGGTTGGGAGGTGTCGTATGTTCGGCAACCGCATGTATGCGTTCAATGTCGGTCTTTTAATACTCGCGATCTGTGGCGCACTGCTTGGCGTTGCGGGCTTCGTCGCCGGGTTCATGTCCGAAACAAGCGGAGTTTCCCTTGTAAAGGACGAAGATTCTCAAGATAAGCCTGAAAGCGCCCCCTATGAACGCGGCGATCAGAGGGACGAAGAATCCCCACCAGATGTCGACAGTGCACATCCCACGACGCCTCTAAGTCTCCCAGCGCCCGACGACGACCTCTTAAAAAATAGACCAAAGCCTACGAAACCCCGAAAACCCAACTCCGGATCGCCGGATGACACTGGTAACGCGTCCATCAGCGGGACGGTTTTTGACAAACGCGGGAATCCCCTAC
>JABWBM010000133.1 GCA_013360495.1 Planctomycetaceae bacterium | reverse complement strand
AAAAAAGGCAGGGAGCAGCCAGACAAATTTCAAAATGTACTTCTCATCAGACGCTGATACTTTCAGCTTACTCTGTTTGCTTATTTTGTAAAGCCGCGCTCAGCGCGGCACAGGCATAAGGCGCTGGGGATACCGAGCAGAGTCTTTTGTAAAGGCTTTTTGGGTCGGTTGTACCTTCGGCGACAAAGCGCTGGGTGAGGTTTGCCTGATAGATTTCGCCGTCCCTGATGGCCGTTTTGACAGATGCGAAAGCGCGGTCGTAGTCGGAACGGGAGGTGGAAGAGTGCGGGGTGGAAGAGGGGGCGTGCAAGGTGCAAGGTGCAAGGTGCAAGGATTGGAATCGCTCCGACAGACTGTCACGTTCGGTAATGGCCGAACCTTCGTCCTTTGCCAAGACTCGCAACGTCCATCGGTCCTTCGTCTCTACCAACACCCACGGATAAAACGCTGCGAAGATCCGCGGAAAGTCCGGGCCGTTTTTTCGCGCCTTGCCCGCGCTTGGTTCGATGTGAAATCCAAGGTCATAGGACGTGAACACCACCCACCCAGGGCCGTTGTGATCGATGTCGTGGGAGTTCTGTAGCGCCATGCGCGGCGTGTAGTCGCGCATCACTTGTTCAAGCAGCGCCAACGGCTCGCCGCTGTGTGTTTCCTCGCGCCCATCGCGCATTAACGTCGCGCGATCATCCCACATCCGCAAACACACCGATGGATTCGCTCGCAGCGAATTCCACGTATCAGGAAACCCGCAACCATTGAGATGCACGGCAAATGGCTCGCGCAAGACGCGCTCGACGATATCCCCGCGCTCTTTCAACCATGGGAAAGCTAGGTCAAAACATGATGCGATTGCCGATTCACATCTGCGTTCATCGGCGTTCATCTGTGGCTCAATTCTTTTCTGGATTCCGGCTTCCAACTTCGCCAAGGCTTCGTCGGACAAGTCGCGGGAATGACATGAACCCCTACACCCGCATCACCAGCTCCGCCATGATCGCTGCACCGAGCGGCAGGCAATCTTCATCCACGTCGAAACGCGCGGAGTGTAACGGCTCTACGATCCCCTTCGCCTTGTTGCCACTCCCCAACATGAAAAACGCGCCGGGTTTGTGCAGCAGGTAATAGGCAAAATCCTCGCCCCACGCAGCCCCCTCGGTCTTCGTATCGACGTTGTTCGCGCCGAGCACTGCGCCCGCGGCCTCCGCCACGCGCTTGACGCCCGACTCATGATTCACGATAGAAGCGTAGCCCCGGATGTATTCCATGGCCGTTTTGTAGCCGCGCCCTTCGAGACCCGCGAGCGTCGCGCGCATCTGCGTCTCGATCAGCTTGCGGTCTTCGTCGAAAAAGGTCCGCACTGTTCCCTGCAACGTGGCTTCGTCGGGGATGATGTTGAACGTGGTACCGGCGTGGACATTGGCGACGCTCAGCACCGCCGGGTGCATGGGGTTGATGCGGCGTGACACCAGCGTCTGCCACTCGTTGATGGTCTGCGCGGCTGCGACGATCGGGTCGAGGCAATCTTGCGGCCGCGCGGCATGGCCGCCGACGCCGCGAATTGTCACGGTGAAGCGATCGGCGGCCGCCGTCATGGCGCCGGCGCAGAGTCTTACCGTGCCAATCGGCGTTCCCGGTTCGTTGTGTAGGCCGTAGACTTCGTCGACACCGTCAAGACAGCCCTTCTCGATCATGCCGAGGGCTCCACCCGGTGGGGTTTCCTCGCAAGGCTGGAAAAGAAAGCGCACGTTGGTTTTGAGCTTGTTCTTTTGCTCGACGAGCAACCGCGCCGTCGTCATGGCGATGGTCATGTGGGTGTCGTGGCCGCACATATGGGCGACGCCGGGGCAGCAGGAAACATAGTCGTGGGTATTGAGTTCCTGAATGGGCAATGCGTCCATGTCGGCGCGGAGCGCGATGCGCTTTTTGGCGCCCGGAACATCGAGGTCGGCGGTGAAGCCATAGCCCCAGCAATCGCGCACATTAAAGCCCAATTCCTTGAGTACGCCGCGGCAATGGGCAGAAGTCTTGTCCTCTTTGAGGCTGAGTTCCGGCTGGCGGTGAAGCGTGCGGCGGTGCTTGACCGACCATTCACGCAGGGAGAATGCCTGTTCTTTAAGCATGACGGCATTTCACCGCGAAGGGGTGGAGGACACAAAGGAATTTCAGCTAGGAACGGATGCCAAGCATGTTACATGCAGATTGTTCCCAAAACGTCACACCGGCGAAAGCCGGTGTCCAGGGCCCCGCACAAAGCCTGGATGCCGACTTTCGTCGGCATGACGTATGTGCAACTTTGCGCGTGACAGACGCCAAGAAAGGGCGTTTCGCCCCCACCTTGACGCTGATAAGCTACCCTCTATACTTCCCCTGACAGCGGCAGGAATTGCGGAGAGGTGGCAGAGTGGCCGATTGCATTTCCTTGCTAAGGAAACGTACCCGAAAGGGTACCGAGGGTTCAAATCCCTCCCTCTCCGCCAGCCGCCACGGCATGTTTTAAGGAGGTGTTGAGGTTTATGAGCCACAGCGCAAAGCCTGCCTCGGTGCCCCGCACCTCGGCTGATCGGCTTTGCGGGTTCAAATCCCTCCCTCTCCGCCATGTCGCTTGTCTCTTAGCTTCCCCTGATGCAGCCCCTGAGACCGAACACTCATGAAACCGTCAACTATCGCATTACTCTTGGCTGCTATTGCCCTATCGTCCTGTCAGGCCGCGTCGGAAGACGAGGTCGAGACGGTCAATCTCGATGTCGAGCAGGCAGAGCAGATCCCCACCGACCCCGACGTAGACCACATCGAGTTCGACATCGCGCGCGTCGGGAACACGCTCTACCTCTGCTGGGCGCAGCAGCGCGACGGCGAGGCGACCCACGACATTTATTTCACCACGGGGAATGCCGGAACCGACCTGAGCGGTGGGGCCGAGCGCGTCACCAACACGACGGCCGACTCGCGCAATCCGCGCCTCGCGGTCAATTCCGACGGCGATGTGGCCGTGGTCTGGGAAGAAGGCACTAGCCCCTCGCGCTCCATCAACATGGCCGAGCGCGATGCAGTGACGACAAACTTTGGCGCAGCCAGCGAAGTGGTCGATGACAGCGACGACAACGAGAACCCCCATTGTCATTATGACGATCTCGATACGTTGCACGTCGTCTGGGATGAAGGCGGCGACATTTTCTACCGGCGCCGGCCCGACGGCGGCAGCATGGCGGCGACGATCACGTTGTCTTCGTCGGCGGGGACAGACGCCATCAATGCCACCGTGACGAGTGACGACACGGGTAATGTCTATGTCGCGTGGCGGCACACTATCGCCGGCGGCTTTTTGGTGATCACGGCGGCTGCGTCCGACAATAACGGTCAAGCGGGATCGTTCGTCATTCTCGACCAACTTGCCGTCCCGGCCCTGAGCCTTGGCATGTATGAGCCGCATATCGCGCGCGCCTCCGACGATGGCCAATTCTATGTAGCATATCGGATCGGCAATAGCGACGAGCGCCGCATCCGCGTCTCGAAGTTCACGTCGTTCGGCGTGACGCTGCTCTTCTCCCGTGACGTGCATACCGACAGTTCCAGCGATCCGACGGGGTCGTCGCCTCATATCGTTACTCGTACAGAAAGTGGAACGACACAGGTGTATGTCGCGTGGGAAGATGACGGCGAGATCAAGGCGCGCGCATCACATGACGAGGGCGGTTCTTTCGGCGCGACAGCGACTGTCAGCGACGCGTATTCCAACAGTTCATCTAACGCAGGCCCGCGAATCGTCGCGGGCGAGGACGAAGCGTTTATTGTTTGGGATGGAGCCGACACGACCGCTTCCTCGAACCGTGCAGGTTTTCTCGCCGAGGGTGAATACGAAACGTCCAGTTGAGATCGCATGGAGGGCGTCATACCGGCGCGACTCGACTGAGCTCGCCGAAGTCAAGCCGGTATCCAGAATTTCCCTTATGACTGGATTCCGGCTTCCGCCGGAATGACATAAACTCGCTTCACTCATGGCCGACCAACGCATCAAAGTCCTGCACATCATCACGCGGCTCGTGCGAGGCGGGGCGCAGCGCATCGTACTCGACCTGCTGAAGCGCTTGCCCCGCGACGAATTCGACGTCGTGTTGGCGGCAGGAGAGCAAACCGGCGACGAGGGCAGCCTCTGGCCCGAGGCCGAACAACTCGGGGTGACGTTGGTGCGCATCCCGTCGTTGGTGCGCGAGATTTCGCCGTTCAAAGATATTCGAGCCTACGGTGAACTCCGGCGCGCGGTCCGTACGCATCACCCGGTGATCGTCCACGCCCACACCAGCAAGGCCGGATTGCTCGGCTGCATGGCCGCGAAGAAAGAAGGCGTGCCGAGCGTGATCCTCGCCCCCCACGGGCATATCCTCGCCGAGGGCGCACAAATTCCCGGCGTCCCCGTCCGTGGCTGGAAACGAACACTCCTTGCCATGGCGGCAAAACACAACGCGCGCTATGCCGACGTGATTGTCGCGCCCAACCAGGCGGAACTCGACGACGGCATCGCCCACGACCTTTGGACCAGCGACCATTGTTTCGTCGTGCCGAACGGCGTCGATACCACACGGTTTCGACCCGGAGACAGCACGAAAGCTCGAACACGAATGGGTCTCAACGCGGCCTCGCCAATCATCGGCGTGATCGCGCGACTGACGCGGGAGAAGGGCGTTGATATCGCCATTGAAGCTTTGGCGAAGCTCGAAGGCGTCCAGGGCGTTGTCATCGGCGATGGCCCGGAACGGAAAGCGCTCGAAGCTTTGGTATCAGCCTACAACATGGCAACCCGCGTTCGCTTCCTTGGCGCGCGGGACGATGTACACGAGCTCTTGCCCGCGTTCGACGCTGTTCTTGTCCCGAGCCGGACAGAAGCCCACGGGCTCGTCGCAGCCGAAGCCCTTGCCTGCGAGATTCCCGTCGTGGCTGTGGCGATCGGTGGCCTCAAGAGCCTGATCATTCACGAACAAACGGGGCTCGCGGTATCACCCGGCCCGAATGCCGCTGCCGAACTCGCCACAGCACTGCGGCGGTTGATTGCGGACAAAACACTCGCCCGTTCGCTGGCGCTTACGGGACGGCAGCATATCTTCGAGAACTTTTCGCTCGACGTTATGGCCGAAAAAACGGTGGATCTTTACCGGCGGCTGGCAAGCTCAAGCAGTGTGGGTAAGAGCCATTCGATGGGCAAGCCCATGATGTTGGAGTAGCTGCCCTCCCAGCGTTTGACGAACGATTGACCTGACTCGATGCAGAGCGCGCCGCACTTGCCCATTGGCTCGCCGGATTTCACGTAAGCACGGATCACCTCAATTGGCGTGTCGCGCATTTCCACCAAAGACGTGATCGCCGCGCTGCGCGTCGTCATATCGCGCGTATCGATCACCGCGATACCGCTGATCACCCGTTGCAAGCCGGATTCACAGGCACGCACGAGCATGCGCTCGGCGTCGGCTTCGTCGGCGGGTTTGCCGATGATCTCGTCACCAATGGCGCAGATGGTGTCCGCGCCGATCACGAGGGCATCGCCGCAACGGGGCGCGGTGGCCTGCGCCTTGCGAACCGCGAGTTCCCGGGCATAGGCCTCGGGCTTGATTTTCGGCTGAAGCGATTCGTCAACGTTCGAAGGCAGTACGATGCATTCGACACCGGCGTCCATCAGGAGCTTTTTGCGGTAGGGCGACGCGCTGGCAAGAACGATGCGACGCCCGAGCATACTGCTCTCCAGACGAGACTGACTTGCCGCTCCGGCCATATCATCCCTTATGACGGACGCACAACGTCGAAAGTCATGCCTGGTTTAAGCATCCCCTCGGTTATTACCGAACACATGACGCCGCTACGCCCCACGGCGGCTTGCTCGAGTCCCTCGCCGACAGGATTGAGTTGGTAACACGGTTTGCGCTGCGATGCCACCTCGACCTCGGCGCCGCCCTCGAACTTGATGCGCGTTCCAGCTTCGAGCGCGCACAAATCGACACCGTAGACGGTGACGTTTTCCGCCATCAGTCCCGGCGAAACACGGAAGCCTTCCTTTTGAAACTCGTTCAAAAGTTCGACCGAAAGTATGGATATCGCGCGCTGGGGTTTGCGGTGCTTCTCGTGTCCCTGAACGTCGCCATCCAATCCCTGCTGGCCGAGTCGAACGCCCTCGGGGCGCGGCGTTTTGGGGACGCCGCCCGCTCCAACATTGACACTCACAATCCAGCCCGAGGGCATAGGAATCTCCTTCGTAGTCGATGTTAGGGATTCTTTACGCCAGGGCAACTGGCACCACAATGTGGGGTCATATCGGCGAGACCACGCCTTGTGATTGCTCCGTCACGCGAGGGCGCGTGACGCTACAATCCTGTTTTACACGCGCTCACGCACCGCGCCGTTGACTTGTAAATCGTAGAGCGTGCGATAGATGCGGCCTTCGCCGAGAAGCTGGCCGTGGGTGCCGCGCTCGGCGATCTGGCCCTTGTGCATGACGATGATCAAATCGGCGCGCTGGATCGTAGAGAGGCGGTGGGCGATGACGATCGACGTGCGGCCCTTCATCAGCACACGCATGGCGCGCTGAATCTGTTGCTCACTGCGCGTATCGATGGAACTGGTGGCCTCGTCGAGCACCAAAATTGCCGGGTTGTGCGCGAGGGCGCGGGCGAAGGACAGCAGTTGCCGCTCGCCGGCGGAGAAAGTCTTGCCAGCTTCCTGCAGGATGTGATTGTAGCCCTCGGGAAAACGCATGATGAAGTCGTGGGCGCCGACGGCTTTGGCCGCCTCGATCACCTGCTCCTCGCTGATGGCGGGATCAGCGAGGGAAATGTTGTCGCGGATCGAGCCTGCGAACAGGAATACGTCCTGATGCACCACGGCGATATTCCGGCGCAAGGAGTGGAGCGTGTACTCGCGCACGTCGCGGCCATCGACGAGAATGTGGCCGGAATCAATATCGTAGAAGCGCGAGATCAGATTAATGATCGTCGATTTTCCAGCGCCCGTATGGCCCACCAGCGCCACCATCTGGCCCGGCTGCACGTTGAAGGAAACGCCCTTGAGCACTTCCTCGCCGGGAAGGTAGGAAAAGCGTACGTTCTCGAATTCCACTTCGCCCCTAAAGCGCGGAGCCTTCACCGCGTCCGGACGTTCGGGGATGCGTTCCTTGACATCGAGCACGGTGAAAATGCGCTCGGCGCCGGTGAATGCCGCCTGAATATGATCGACGCGATCAGTCAGGTCGCGGATCGGCTGGAAAAACATGTCCGCCAGCAAGATGAAGAGCGTCAACATGCCAACCGTGAATCCGCCGGTACCCAGAGGTTCGTCGAGCACCCAGGCGCCGCCAAACCAGATGACGAAGCCGAGCGCGATGGCCTGAAAGGACATGTAGACCGGGCGAAAAACCGCGTGAGCGTGCCGGAAGGTCAGGAAGTGCTGGCGAAACTCGCGGCCGGTGCCGTCATAGCGTTGCTGGTTCTTTGCAGCGCGGCCAAAAAGCTGGATGACGCGGATGCCGTTGGCCGACTCGGCCATCTGCGCGTTGAGCGTCGAGACGGTGGCGCGAAATTTCCTGAACGCCGGTCTTGAATACCGGCGGAAAACCAGCGTCGCAACGATCACCGGTGGAATGGTCATCATCACGATCAAGGCGAGCTCGGTGTTGAAGACGAGCAGGAGCGTTGCAACGCCGAAGAGCATGACGATGTCTTTGAGCACCATCACTAGCGCTTGGCTGAAAAACTCGTCGAGCGAGCCGACGTCGTTGGTCACACGCGTGACGAAGCGCCCGACGGGGTGACGGTGAAAATATGCGATGCTCCGCGTCTGGATGTGGCGGAACACCTGCATCCGTATGTCGAAAAGCACCGATTGCGCCACGGATGCGAGCAAATAGCCGTTGCCCCAATCAACGAGGAATTGAAAGACCTTCACCAACAGAAAAACGGCGGCGAAAACCCACAGCAGTGTGGCGAGATCCCCGCCTTCCGGAACGAGGGCATGAATCGTCTCGCGCATGCCGGGAAAATCGTAAAGTCCGCCCTTGGCGGATACGGCCGCAGCCGGCCCATCCCCCACCGGAATCGCGGTCGTGGTAGCGGCGGGTACGAATACCACGTCAACCATAGCAGCCACGATGATCGCAGGCGCCAGTGTCAGCAGCGTCGACATCAGCATCAAGCCGAACCCCAGCGCCGCGCGATGCCAGTAGGGCTTGAGGTAGCGCACCATGCGGCGGATGAGCACCGGGTCAAAGACGTTCGTCTTGACCAGGTCCTCAAGGAGATCCTGTTCGTACTCAGGCATGGTTCACAATATCCCTGTCAAACGAAAAGCAGGCCCACGAGGGGCCTTCGGTCCACTCATCTGTGCATGGTGATTACTTCTTGCCCTTGTCGTCTTTCTTTGCGGGAGCGGCGCCCTTGGCTTTTCCCGTTTCCTTCTTCTTCCCCTCGTCTTCTGCTCCTTCGTCACCCTTCGCTTTTGATTTCACCTTCACCATCGGAATCTCTGAGCGCTTGACCAGCTTCCACCAGTCGATGCATACCGTTTCGATCGTTCCGAGCTTGAGCTCGTGCGGGTGCAATACGAGATCCTCGATGATCGTGCTTCCCTCGATTCGCTTACCGTCAAGGAAGGTACCGTTGGAGGACAGGTCTTTCACTTCGACCTTGTTGGGCGCGAGGTAGGTGATCTGCACGTGCTTGCGGCTCACCGTGTTGAAGTGGTCCTCGAGGTTGCCCCCCTTCTCTACCACGGCTTTAGCCGCCGGAACATCGCGCATACATATGTCGCAATCGCGCGAACGGCCGACGACGACCGACTGGCCGAGGGTGATGCTGAACTGTTCGCCCTTAATCAGCCCGGCGATGCCGATCAACTTGACGTTGCCCGGCCCGGATGGATCGTCCTGCGCTTTCTTCGTGTCCGCCATAGCTCTACCCGCTTTCCAATACCGCCGTCAGGCTGCTATTTCCCCGCCAATTCCGCAAGTACGTCGTCAGGAATATCGAAGTTTCCGGCGACGCTCTGCACGTCGTCCTCCTCCTCAAGGGCATCGACAAGTTCGAGCACCTTGCGCGCTGTAGCGACGTCGAGCAGGCGCGTGGCCGACGGGATATACTGCCGCCCTGCCGATTCCCATTCGATGCCGGCTTTGCGAAGCGCGTCTTTGAGCGCTTCAAGCCGCGTTGGGCCGCAAATGATCTCGTAATTTTGAGCATCGCCGCTATCGACATCTTCCGCGTCGGCCTCGAGCGCTATTTCCGTCAATCGATCCTCGCCCACGGCGCTTTTTGGAACAACTACCCGGCCCTTGGTTTCGAAGAGATAGCTGACGCTTCCCTGCGCGCTTTGCTTGCCACCGTACTTGTCCAACAACTGCTTCAAGAGCGGGGCGGTTCGGTGTCTGTTGTCTGTCAGGGCAGTGATTAAAAGTGCCACGCCGCCCGGCCCATAGCCCTCATACACCAATTCTTCGGGATCAGCGCCGCCGAGTTCGCCGGTGCCGCGCTTGATGGCGCGCGAGATGGTATCGGCGGGCATATTGGCGCGTTTGGCCTCGGCAATAGCGTATTGCAGACGAAGATTGGCCGATGGCTCGCCTCCACCGGAACGGGCCGCGACGATGATGTCGCGAGCGATGGAACTCCACACCTTGGAGCGGCGCTTGTCGGCGACCTCCTTCTTGCGCTTGACCTTCGACCACTTATTGTGTCCAGCCATGGCCCAATACCTTCGAAAGGGCCGCCATCGTACCCGAAACCTGTTTCGATTCCAGCGGGGGATTTTCGGGAGAATGGCGGCATCCTCCACGTATGATCCTTATCTTCTG
>JABWBM010000132.1 GCA_013360495.1 Planctomycetaceae bacterium | reverse complement strand
ACAAGGGGCGAATCGCCAATGCCGCGGGGCAAGAGGTTGAATCCGGCTCCGAATGCTGTGCTGCCGGACTCGCAATGATCGATGGCGGCCAAGCGTGGTAATGAGTGGCGACCGGATGAACTCCAATGCGAGTCGTTTAGCGTGTAAGTGGAGAGGTGGCGCTCTTATGGCATGATCGTGGTTGTAGGATTCAACAACCATCCACAGGAGACCACACCGGTGAATACCCTATCTCAGCTTTGGTCCATCGACAACATCTCTCACTTCTTTCCGCCCGCCGCAACTGGTGCTGCAATGGTATGACGAGGCTGCGCCTTCGGTCGAGTACCGCGATCGCGAACTCCCGCGTCCCGCTCTTTTCCCCGGCATGCTCGTCTACGCCATGCACGGCTATGGCAATCTGTCTCACGCGTTCTCGGACGCGGCATCGTCATTGCGTCCGGACAAGCTTCCCGCCACGCTCTCCAATGGTTCGGTGACGAACGCGCGCAGGCATCCGCCGCTTCCCTACCACAGCGGCCTAAACGACTCGCATTGGGGTGTACCCGTCTCCGCTTCCTTTATGGTGTACCGCCAGCCCCGCGGCTATAGTGGCTGAGCGAGGCAAGCGCGAGAACGCATTACGCCGAGCAAGCAAACAACAAACCGCAGCCCGCGCAGCCAATCTAAGGGAGCAGCCATGAGCATCGAGCGACAGACACCGTTGATCAAAACCGAATTGCCCGGCCCCGTCGCGAAAACCTATCTCGAACGCGACGAACACTACATCTCGCCGAGCTACACCCGCAGCTACCCGCTCGTCGTCAAGCACGGCGACGGCATGATGGTCGAGGACGTCGACGGCAACATCTTCCTCGATTTCGCCGCCGGCATCGCCGTCACCTCCACCGGCCACCGCCACCCCAAAGTCGTCGAAGCCATCAAGAAGGGCCTCGACGAGGGCATCATCCACATGTCCGGCACCGACTTTTACTACCCCTCTCAAGCCGACCTCGCCGAACGCCTCGCCAAAGCCGCAGGCGGCAAACGCGAAAAGCGCGTTTTCTTCTCCAACTCAGGCACTGAGTCCATCGAGTGCGCGCTCAAGCTCGCGCGCTGGCACACCAAGCGCACCAACTTCATCAGCATGCGAGGCGCCTTCCACGGCCGCACCTTCGGCGCGATGTCGGTTGGCAACTCGAAGGCGCGCCACCGCTCGTGGTTCGGCCCGCTGGTGCCGGGCGTGCATCACGTGCCATTCCCCAACGTCTACCGCGACCTGGCCCCGGGCCAGAAGCCCGAGGAACTCGCGGAGCAATGCCTGCGCTACATCCACGACGTGACCTTCAAGCGCGAAGTGGAGCCGGACCAGGTCGCTGCCATCATCGTCGAACCCGTACAGGGCGAAGGTGGCTATCTCGTCCCGCCGCCGAATTTCCTGCCCGGACTGCACGAAATCTGCGCCGATAACGGCATCTTGTTAATCGTGGATGAAGTGCAGGCGGGCATGGGCCGCACGGGCAAGCTCTTCGCGCACCATCACTTCAACGTCGAGCCGGACATTATCGCGACCGCCAAGGGCATCGCGTCCGGCATGCCGCTTGGCGCGACCATCGCAGCCGCCGACATCATGCAGTGGCCGAGTGGAACCCACGCCAGCACGTTTGGCGGCAATCCGCTCTCGTGCCGCGCGGCCCTCGTCACGCTCGACATGCTGCAGAGCGAGTTGATCGCCAATTCCGCGCGCATGGGCGAATACCTGCTCGGCAAGTTAAAGGAGCGCGCGAGCAGTCACCCGAAGATCGGCGACGTACGCGGTCTTGGCCTGATGATCGCGGCTGAATGCGTCGCGGACAAAACATCAAAGAAGCCCGCCGGCAAGCTGCGCGACCGCATCATCGACGAGGCGTTCAAGCGGGGGCTGGCGCTGATCGGCTGCGGCGAGTCGTGCGTGCGCTTCTGCCCGGCGTTGTCGGTGCGGAAGGAACACATCGACACGGCTGTGGACATCTTCGGTCAAGCACTCGACGCTTCCAAAGAATAGAAGAGTCCGGGCGCCGGGGTGCGGAGTAGGAAGAGGAGAACCAGTAACTGCACACATATCCGCATTCAATGCCCGACGCTCGGCGTAATGCGCTCTCGCCTTCGCGAAGCCGCTTTGGCGGAGCGAGGCCGCGCTTGCCTCGCGCCCCTACGGGGCGCACATTCCTTGTTGCGGGATTCCCACGGCTCAAGCCGTGGGCCATGCTCTTAGGCCGCTCCGCGGCCATGGCGGTACACCACACTCTTCGAGCCAAGCTACAATAGCGCTCCCATGGCCGATACAGCTCCACGGGATCGTGAATGGCTGGTGCGACACGAGGAGAGCGAACGCGTGTTTCTCGACCTGCGGGCGATCGCAGGGACATGAATAGCGCGGATTCGGAGTGCGACGTTACGCCTCGGCGACTTCGAGGGCAGGGTCGACCAGTTCGCGCAGCTTCAGCTCCACGGCATAGCGCAGTGTCGCCGTCGAGCTCGAACAGCTCCGGCATGCGCCGCTCAGCGATACCGTCACCACGTTGCCGGAAAGGCCGACGAGGTCGATGTCGCCGCCATCGAGGCGAATACCCGGCCTGATCTCGCGCGCCAGCACATCCTCGATCTTATCGAGGCGCCTGCGGTCAGCTTCTGGCAGCGTCTTCTGCAACGTGCGGCTACGCTGTCTGCGGTCAAAGTCGTGCTCGCGTTCTTTCTGCACGCCGTCAATGACCGAGATGATGTCAGGATGGCACGACGCGCAGCCCGTTCCGGCCATGGTTGCCTGCCCCACCTGCTCGATAGTCGTGTAGTAACCTGCGCGAACCGCGTCCTCGACCTGCGCCCACGGCACACTCAAGCAGTAGCAGAGCAACTTGCCCCGCGGGTCGCGGCGCGCGCGCCACTGATCATAAGCGTTGCGAAAGGCGCGGATGCCAAGCACGGGCTGGTTGAGTTGTTCTTCCGGCAGTTCGTCGAGACCCGCGCGAAGCTGGTCGGGCGAAATCTTCGCTGCTGCCTCCATGTGGCGGTTGAGCAGTAGTTCCGAAAGCAGCGACGTCGAGGCGAGGCAGGTCTGGTTGCCCTCGATCCGATAGCCGGCGTCCTCGATGATGTCCTTGTCATCCAGCGTGAGGAAGAGCTTCAAGCGGTCGCCACTGACGCGGTCATAGGCTTCGGCAACGATGGTGGGTTCGGCGATGCTGTGGTGGTTGCGCGGCGCGAGGTAGTGGCTAACGGCGATTTCAGAGTAGCACCACATGGGCATTCACCGCAAAAGACGAAAAGTACAAGAATTTTGCCGCAGATGAACGCCGATGTACGCAGATAATGCGAGAGATGAAAAAATGATTTCATGAGAGAACAACTTGATGGCTCTGTAGGTTTTTTCCTGCATGGTCATGGTTGACTCTTTTATCCGCGTTCATTTGCGTTCATCAGCGGCTAAGAATCTTCCCTTTGCGTTCTTTGCGCCTCTGCGGTGAAACTCTTATTTCGCCTCGTCGGCGGCTTCGAAGAATTCCTCGTACTTGTTGAAGAAGCCATCGTCACCGACTTCTTTCTCGAGTTTGCGCGCGACCATCTCGAGCTTTTGCAGGCGCTGGGTGACGCGCTTGATGTCCTTGGCGAGTTTCTTGCGGCGCTCCTTGCCCTTGTGGCCCTTGAGCTTGCCCTTGGAACGTTTGAGCTGTGTGCTCATCTTGTCGACCGCGAGGTCGATGGCTTCCTGCACGCTTTCCTTGGTGTGGACGTTGACGGTGAAGGTGTGGTGGTTGGCGTTGCAGATCAACTCGACGTCATAGTTGCCGGGTTCGGCGTGGATGTTGACGTTGGTCTTCTTCGCCTTGTCGAAGTATTTGTCCAGCCTCGATACCTTGTCGCGGGCATAGCTTTTGACGCTGGAACTGATCTCGCTGTGAATGGCGGTAATGACGATTTCCACGGGGCGCACCTTTCATGGCCGGTCGAGCCGGCGGAACTGCTTGAAAGCCTTCCAGTTGTGTAAGAACGACAATCTACAACGTGGATTCTGGCCGCGCAAGGCGCGGAAACGGGCGATTTGATCCATGTGACAGCCGCGAAACGGCCTTTCCGCTCACCTGCCGCCTTCGTATAATACGCCCGTTCCCCGCTCCCCCGCCGCCCGTTTCACGGCGATTCGTGACGAAAGAGGTTGCCATGCCATCACTTCAACGTGCGCTTTTGCGCTTTGGCTGCATCGCGCTCGCGCTGATCTGCTTCGCACCCGGCCTGATGGCTGCGAACAAGGTCGTGTACAATGCCATCGACAAGGCGCTCAAGAATTCGGCCACGAACGACAAGCCGGTATTCGCCTTCGTGGACTCCGAGTCGTCCATGATGAACAGCGCGCCGAGCCGCTTTCAGGGTTTCGTCAAAGCGTTGCAGACCAACGACGAGCTGTTCAAGGCGGTGTCAACGTTCGAGTTGAGCCAGATTGACCTGTGGGACCCCGTCAGCGAAACCCAGCTCAACACGGCCCTGCAAATGAAGTACGGCGATATCGGCACGCTGCTTGCCTTCATCCCCGGCGGGACGAAAGCCTTTTGGAAAGGCGGCGTCACCTACGCCGACACCGCGACCGTGGACGAGATCGCCAAGGAGATGACGACGCACCTCAAGACAGCGAGCGACGCCGTCGAGAAATGGAAAACCGGGCGCGACGAAATTCTCAAGAAGTACGAGGCGAAGGCCGCCAATGATGCGGCGTTTCAGAAGAACGCCGAGGGCCAGCTCGAGCTCGCGCGGCACTTCGGGGCAGCCTATGCGCCAACCAAGGCGAAGGAGTGTTTCGAGCGCGCCATCAAGGCCTTGAAAGCCAAGGATGCGAAGGATCCGCAGATCGAGGGGTTAAGTATCGAACAGGCGCAGGTGGCCTTCGATTCGACGGACTACACGCTCGCCATGAACCTGTATCAAACATTCGCCAAGACGTTCAAGGAGAGCGAGCGCGTGGGCGAGGCGCTGCTTCAGGCCGCGCAGTGCCAGATCGAACTCGGCAAACCCGCCGACGCCAAAACGACGCTCAAAGGCATCATCGCCAACAAGAAACTCGACGAGGGCGTGCGTGAAGACGCGCAGATGAAACTCGATGAGTTGAATGAGAAGAGATAGGGCAAAAGGTTTGCTGGGTCTCCGTATGCGAGAATACGCTCTCACAACTCTCGCTATCGTTGCTGTCCTGCTCCATGCAGTGGTGGAATTTGGAATTGGGGTCTTTGGGTGGGGATGCACCCATCCCGGGGGCAACGCCCATTTTTGGCTTTCAGTTTTGTTTGTCGGAGCGGTGATTGCCCGAATGTGTATGCTTTGGGGCCGATTTAGGACGATCAAACGTGAAGGTATGAAGGGCGTCGCGCTAACGGCAACTTCTCTCCTAATCTTCGTTTGTCTCGCGGCAGCGTTTTTCTCGTTTGGCCTTCAGATGACCAGCGCACATCACCAAGGGCCGTTTCATTGGCAGATGATCGCGGCAACGCTCAGCGCGCTCCTCATTGGGGAGGCAATAGGGATTCTGTTCAAGCGTGCGAAAGAACGCCATCCACAGACGGTCGGTTGATAAGGGTGGAATCCGGTAGATCACCTATCCCGCTTGGCCTCGAAGCCCTCGATCACGCCGCGGATGATCTTAAGGCAATCCTTCACCTGCGCCTCCGTGATCACCAGCGGCGGCGCCAACCTTATGATGTGGTCATGGGTGGGCTTCGCGAGCAGGCCCGCATCTTTGAGCGCCACGCACACGTCCCAGGCCGTCTTGCGCTCGCCCTTGATCGTGAACGGCTCGATCACGATGGCGTTCAAGAGACCCTTGCCGCGGATGGTGGAGATGAGCGGCGATTTGATGGCCGACAAGCCATCGCGCACGACTTTGCCCATGCGCTCAGCGTTCTCCGCGAGTTTGTCCTCGATCAAAATATCCAGCGCCTCCATGGCCAACGCGCAGGCCAGCGGGTTGCCGCCATAAGTGGAACCATGCTCGCCGGGTTTGATGGTGAGCATCACATCGTCGTCGGCGAGGACGGCGCTCACTGGATACATGCCGCCCGAGAGCGCCTTGCCGAGGATCAGCATGTCGGGCTTTACGTTTTCGTGGTCGCAGGCGAGCATCTTGCCCGTGCGCGAAAGTCCTGTCTGAATTTCGTCGGCAATCAGCAACGCTTCATTCTTATCGCAGATGGTGCGGCAGGCGCGCAAGAATCCGTCGTCGGGAACCATCACGCCGGCCTCGCCCTGAATCGGCTCCACCAGCAGCGCGCAAATCTGCGCGTCCTTCATCGCTTTTTCGAGCTCAGGGATATTGTTGTAGGGCACCGTGATGAAGCCCGGCGTGTAGGGGCCGTAGCCGTCGCGGCTCGACGGATCCGTCGAAAACGAAACGATCGTGATCGTCCGGCCATGGAAGTTACCGTCGAAGACGACGATCTTGGCTTTCTCGGGCGGGATGCGCTTTTTCGCATAGCCCCAGCGCCGCGCAAGTTTCAGCGCGGTTTCGACGCCCTCGGCGCCGGAGTTCATGGGCAGCACCTTGTCGAAGCCGAAGAGCTTGGTGATTTTCTCCTCATAGAGGCCGAGGAGATTGCTATAGAACGCGCGCGAGGTGAGCGTGAGCGTTTCCACCTGGCGCTTGACGACCTCGATCAGCCGCGGGTGGCAGTGGCCCTGATTGACCGCCGAGTACGCGGAGAGAAAGTCGTAGTACTCCTTGCCCTCGACGTCCCAAACCTTGCAGCCCTTCCCGCGCGCGAGCACCACGGGCATGGGGTGATAGTTATGCGCGCCGTAGGTGTCTTCGAGGCGCATGAGATCGGCGGATGAGAGTTGTGTTTCGGTGGGCATGTGGAGAGTTTACCGCAAAGACGCGGGGAACGCGAAGGGAAGAAGGTTTGAGTTGATGGACAAAATCTGTTTTTGCGTCCTATGCCCGTCCATATACTACCGCGCAGAAGATCGGCATCCGTGAGGGAAGAATTCACACATGGCCAGGAAAGCCGGAATAGCCGTCGTCTCCCAAATAGAAAAACGCATTCTCCTTGTTCGTGGCGTACGCGTTATGATTGACGCCGATTTGGCTGATCTTTACGGTGTTTCAACCAAGCGACTGAACGAACAAGTCAAACGCAACCGTCGCCGGTTTCCGGAAGACTTTATGTTTCAACTCGACAATTCCGAGAAGGAAAAGGTGGTCGCAAATTGCGACCACCTCGCCAAACTCAAATATTCTCCGGTGTTGCCGCTGGCCTTCACCGAACATGGCGCGATCATGGCGGCCAATGTTCTCAATAGCCCCAAGGCCGTTGCGGCAAGCGTCCACGTGGTTCGCGCTTTCGTGCGCTTGCGCGAGATGATCGCGGCGCACAAGGAATTGTCCCACAAACTCACGGAGCTCGAGGGAAAAGTCAACAAGCACGATCAATCAATCGCCGCGCTCTTCGACGCCATGCGCCGGCTGATGGCACCGCCGGAAAAGCCCAGGGGCAGAATAGGTTTCCATGCGGATCGGGAGTAACCCGTGTTCCTGAAATCAAAAGTGGGCTGGGCTGCCTACACCTCGCTGAAGAATTAGGGCCGCCGATTACTTGGAGTCGATCTTCCAAGTGTTGTCCTCGAAGACAACGCCAAATGTAGGCACAACCTTTTCCTGATAGTAAGGATGAACGATCTGGAAACCACCTTACGCGCATTTCTGCGCTTTACCGCAAAGACGCGAAGAAATTCGAAGATATTTCGCCGCGGATACGTGAGGCCGACAAGCCGAGGTGCAATGCACCGAGGCAGGCCGAGCGCTGTAGGGTCAAATCCTTCTTTGAAGAGCTCAGCGTGCCGTAGCTTTTGTTCCAGACACGCAAGTGAACGCGGATGAAGCTGCGTTGCTAACCACGCCTGAACGATCAAGGGCGTACCGTCGAGAATCATGCACATTTTTGTTCTGCGCATTGAAAGCCGAACGGATGTGTTCGTAAATATCCTGCTCGTCATTCTTTACGCCCGCCAGAACTGTTAATCGGTGTCAGGTGCGTGGCCGCAGTGGGCGGATGCGCGAATGGATGTCTTCTCTAGGAAAGGAATCGACATGAAGTACACGAAAATCATCGCCATGGTTCTAATGGTCACCCTCGTCGCCGGCTTTGCGTGCATCGGCGACGCATCCAGCGTCCAGGCGGACCAGTATCGCGGCGGCAAGGGAACCCCATCGCTCGTTTCCGCGCGTAGGGGCCTTGGAACGGTCGTTGGTGGGCCCTTCGCTGGCGCGCTGATATATTTTACGTTTGGAACGTTCTCCGACGGCAGCGACTTGCTAAAGTCGTACGTGATTCGCTCCGGAACCGTCATTACGTTGCCTGCGCTGAACAATACACCCGCCGAACATCTTCCGCCCCTCGCGCGTCCGGATTTCCGTTATAGGGATGCCTGGTTTACCGTTGGCACCGACCTCGATACCACGCGACCCCGCACGGCCAATCAAACCCTCGACCTAGGCTTGGGGACCATTGTCGTCACCGACCTTCACGGCGTGTAAGGTCTCCTCGCTCCATGAACGCTGAACGGCCCGCCGCGTGTGTCTTTCTCGGCACACGCGGCGGCACCGGCATTGGAAATCGCGAAAAAGAATTTCTTCTTTCGTGGTTTTATTCTTTCAAAAATTCGTGATCGCCTTTCTTATCCGCGTTCATTTGCGTTCATCTGCGGCTAAAAACTCTTTTCTTCTACACCTCGCTAAAGAAATACGGCCTCAAGCATTCAAGCCGCTCGGTCACCTTCGCAGGCTCGATCAGCCACACCGCAGCCGCCACCGAACTCAGGAGCGAATTGCCGTCCTGCGGCGTGAAGCAGAAACCGTAGATGTCCGTGCCGTTGACCACGCGCAGCGTCTCGTGCGGGATCACGGTCTGGTTGAGAATGCGCCCGAAGAAGCCGTGGTCGCGGCCAAAGCTGAACACTTGATTGGCCGACTTCTTGTACGTCAGCGCCTGACGGTCATCTTCGCGCACGAGGCCGATCAACTCATCGACGGTGGTGGGCTTCTTCGTCTTGATGTGGAAGCGCACCACGTGCATGTATTGCGTGTTGAGCTTGACCGCGCTGGAGAAAAGCGTGGTGTATTCCTTGCCCAGCGTTTTGAGCAGGAAGTAGGCGTCGCGGGCGTGGTGCGTGCCGAATTGCTCGTCCTTGTGGCGGCCGACCTCGGGCGATGGTGCGAAGTCGTCGTCCTGACTGACGTCATTGGCGCGGCGCATGCAAACGAAGTCCGCGCTGGCGAGGTTGTCCATGTCGCGGCCGCCGCGCAGGCCGAAGGTTTTGATCAGCGTGGCGAGGTTGTGGGTGTTACAGCTCACGACTTGAAGGAAGCGGTCCTCGCCGGGTTTGAGGGCTTCGTCGTTGACGCCTCGGGCGTACATCTTGCCGAAGCCGAACTCGGAGCCTTGCGCGATAAAGCCCTTGGCCTTCGTCGCCTTGAGATAGAACTTGTCCTTGTTGGCAAGGCCGGAGCCTGATGGTGTGCAGTCGATCACGACGGAAGCGCGGTTGATCGCTTCGCCGGTTTCGTAAGTGGCCTTCATGCCGAGCTTTTCGAAGCCGCTGAACTGGTCGTCGCCGGTGGCGAGCTTCGCCCCGCGCCGGATCAGGTCGACGACTTTCGAGCGGTCAGTGTAGAGCGGCGTGCGCTTGTTGAACGTGACCTCGTCGATGCCGAGATCTTTTTTGAAGTGCGTGAGCAGGCCGATCAGAGGCTCGCCGATGGTACCGGTGCCGACGACGTGAACGATGACGGGCATGGGATGCTTTCTGGACTGCGATGCCGGGTGGAATACGCCATCGCGGCG
>JABWBM010000131.1 GCA_013360495.1 Planctomycetaceae bacterium | reverse complement strand
CTTACGTCGGTTCGGCGGGCCTGACCGCCATGGACGGGCTTGCGGCTGGAACCCGCGTGCAATGCTACGGCGAGCACAGCACCAGTTCCGACGAATTCGACGTGAGCTATGTCGAAGCGGGGCTCGGCACGCTGGGAAGCTCCGATATCGTCGAAGGCCACGTTATTGAACGCGTCGGCAACGCCGGGGCCGACCCGGTCCTGACCGTGCGCGGCTACAGCATCAATGAGGAAGGAACACAGGCGAATTTCAATACCGACTTCACCGTCAACTTGAGTTTCGCCGAGACCAGCGTCATTCAGCGCGCCTCAATCACGGACTATGACACGGATGATATCAACGTTGGTCAGGCCGTGCGGGTCTATGGTTCGCTCTCTGACGATACCATGACGGCGAATACTGCCGATTCCGTTGTGCGGCGTATTTTCACCACCGTATCCGGATTGGCCAATGCGGCGCCCGCTGGCGGAGTGCTTTCAATGGACGTTACGCGCATTGGCCGCCACGAAATCGAAATCTTCAACTTCGACATCGGGGCGGTGACGCAGATGGATCCCGACGCCATGCTTGCCGACATTGATGGCTTGAGCACGGCGGACATCGAGAATGACACGCCTGTGCAGGTGCGCGGCTTCTTCGAACCGGTGGACTCGGCATCTGCCACCGATTTCGCCGCCAGTTCGCTCTCGAACTTCGATGATGTCGCTTACGGAATGCGTATTCTCTACCTGCCCGCGTCCGATGACGCGCTGGTATCGTCGAGCACGACAAGCATCGTGCTGGATACGACCGACGCGATCACCTCAAAACTGGACAAGCCCTTCTTCGGCTCCATCGACATTCCGGAAGTCCCCGACTTCACTAT
This sequence comes from Planctomycetaceae bacterium, assembly GCA_013360495.1. Classification (GTDB taxonomy): domain Bacteria; phylum Planctomycetota; class UBA8742; order UBA2392; family JABWBM01; genus JABWBM01. Next base: position 9,037 of record JABWBM010000131.1, on the reverse strand, counting down.
CGAGGGCAACACGAGCGCCCTGATCGAAGTCTACATGCTGATCGAGGAAGGCGAGGTTTCGATCTTCAGCGTGTTCTCGGAGTTTTCGGCGGAGCTGCAGGATCGCTTCAACGACGGCAAGCGCATTCTGCGTGTCAACGGCACGGGCGAATATGACGATGGAAGCAACACGATCTCGTCTTCCTTTGTGATTATCCGATTGAAAGAATAGCCGGGCGTGGCATTTCCGGGGCAACACAACGGGCGGCTCGAATGAGTCGCCCGTGTGCATTGAAGACAAGATGACACGCGTTACCGTGCGCTTGTCGTCACGATATCCATCTGCTTGTCGTGCTCGACAACGAAGCTGTAGGTCACCTGCTTTGCCTTGCCGTCCAAGGCCCCGGCAGCCGCCTTGGTATCCCAGCGCAGCACGCCTTTGGCCTTCTGATCGCGCACGTACACCTCGTCTGTGCTCAAGGCTTCGCTGGTTTCCTTAATCGAGATGCGCACGTCTGAGCGGTCGGAGTAGGGCATGCGATCGAAGAGGCGCACTTCGACTTCACGGTCCTTGTAATTCTCGATCAGCAGGCGGTAGGAGTAGGTCGTCTCAAGGTTCCCGCCGCGCACTACCGGCGTTTTGTTGGTCAGTTCGCGGCTCACCCGCAGTTCCTCGTCGATGCCAAAGCCCGCCGAGAAGCTCTGGCCCCGCGAGACCATTGGCAGCGCCGAGCGTCCGACAAAACGCCCATCGAGATAGGCGCTGTAGGTGCCTTCGAGCAGGACGATCTCGGAACGGTTCCGCGCCTCGCCCTGAATGTAGACGTAGTCACTCAACACCGGCGTCGCGACATAGGCAAAGCTGGCTTCAAGGTTCAAGTTTGCCACGCTCACCAGTTGCTGGTCATTGCGGCTTTGCAGCGACGTGCCGCCCGCGATGCGATACTCAACGCTGACACCTTCGGGCTTGCGCTCGCTTGCCGAGAGCACTTCGAGGCTGGCGTCGAACTCCATCTTTTGCAGTTCGCAGGCCCACTGATTGAGCTGTCTTGAAAGAGCCTCGTTTTGCTCCTGATACCTTTCAAGGCTCTGTTCGTCGTTGTTCGGCATGTCGGCGCCGGAGCGCGCGGCTTTGAGCTGGTTGTCGCGCAGTTCCCGCCTCGCCTTGCTGTATTGGGCAGCATCGACATCGCCCTTGAAGCTTTGTCCATTGGGAGAAAGCGAAATGAGAATGGGCAGTAACTCCGCGCCTTGCGCCACGAGGGCGGGCGACGCGGTAGAGAGCGTAAGATCGACGCTGGTCCAGTCCTCGCCGCTCGCCTGCGTGACGAGGGCGCTGTATTCGATCTTCATCGCGTCTTTGCCGGATTCGGCGCGCAGGTTATAGGTCGGCCACCAGTTGACGCCGCCCGAAAGGTAATGGAGGGCGATGGTCGTCGCTTCCTCGCGTTGTTTGTCAACGAAGATCACGGCCTCGCGCATGAGCTGCGAGTTCGAAGCGCCGAGGTTTTGGAGACGGAGCATCAGCAGGTTGCGGTCCTTCTGAAGTTGGCGGGCAGTCTTCTCGAGTTCGAGACGGGCCTTCACCAGCGCTTCTCTTTTGGCAAATGAGAAATCTGTCAGTTGTTTAACCTGCTCGGCGTTGAGCACGCCATGGGCCATTTCGCTCATGGCAGCCGGCGCGACAAAACTTTCGAGCTTGTCGAGATAGGAAAGTTGCGAGGCGATCAGAGTCATGAGCGCGCTGTTCTCCATGGCGCGCTGGTCGAGTTCTTCGATGGCCTCATGAACGGCCTGCACTTCCTCCCGTTGATCCGTGCCGGTCACGCGCGTGCGGTAGCGGACCGCGCGGACGGCCACACCATCGGCGCCGTCGGCGTAGAGACTGCCGGGGATCACATAGGCGGGCAGTTCGCCCACCACGATCTCCGACGGCCCGCGCCCGGCAGGAACATCGATCGCGCGCGACACCAGCGCCTGCCCGCGATAGACCGTCACATGGCTGATACGGCCTGTCGGCGCGTTCGTCTCTTCGGGCGCGACCGGTGGTTGATCTTGCGCGATTGGCGAAGATGCCGTCGCGGCGACAAGAATGACAAGGGGGATGACTCCGAGAGACAAGCGTTGAGCAAGCATGGCGATTCTCCTGTGAAACGGTTTCGTTCTTCCCATCACATGAGACGACGCGGAGGCGCGGAAAGCTTAATCGTTAATATGAAGTTACAGATGTTTTACATGCCCTCGCCCAATGCCGCGTGGTTAACCGTTGCGCTATCCGCCCTATTCTTTCCTCTCCGGACATGCCACTGGCCTGATTTATTCGTATGCTGGCGTACAGCACCATGCCAGAACTGCACACAGAAGCCATTGTCCTGCGCGTTACACCCTACTCCGAAACGAGTCAGGTGTTGCGTCTGCTCACGCCCCACGGTATGCGCAGTATCCTCGCCCGAGGCATCAAGCGCCCGCGCAACGCGTTCGGCGGCCCGGCCGATATCCTTACCGTTCTCGAAGCCGATATCGCCGTCAAGCGCGGCCACGACCCGCTGCACATGCTTTCGCGCGCGCGTCAAACCATCTGGTTTCCCAATCTGCGCCACTCGCTCACCGTGTACTACGGCGCCGAGTATTTGCGGGAAATCGCGCTCGCCATCCCCACGCCTGACCATGACGCGCCCAAGACCTTCGACCTGATGCTGCGCGCGCTTGCTGCCCTCAATGACGGACACCTACCAGTCGCCGTCGACGCGCGCTTCGCGGCGGCCATCCTTCGCTTGCATGGATTGGAGCCGCAGCTTGGCCATTGCGTTGTCAGCGGCGACGAGGTGAACGACAACACGGCGCTCTTCAGCCATCTCGAATCTGGGCTGGTCAGCTCAAAGCAAGCGAGTCACGCGCCAGACGCCGTGCGCATGCGGCCCGAGGTGATCGATCTGCTTCGCCGGATATTTGACACCAACCGCAGCGAGGGAGAATTTCGCATCGACTTCTGGCTCGCGGCTTTTAATGTATGCACGAGGCTGATGGAATTAGGCGTTGGCCGGATGTTGCGCGTGCCGCCACTGTTGCTGGCGGAGATGGCGCGCGGCGTAGCGAAACCGGCACACAAGCAGGCGGTGCATGCATGATGGACAAACAACGCATCAGGGTGACGCGCCTATTTCTCTGCGCGATTGCCGGGTTGGCTGCGGCCTGCTCGGTGGCGGAGCGTCCGCCATACCGCGTTCCTGCCGGGGATATTCGCTACACTCCCGAACGCGGCATTTATCGCGAGGGCGCCACGGTCGATGAAAGCGAAGAAGCGCTCTTTCAGCGCGGCAAGTCGGCCTTTGACAAGGGGAATTTCGCGGAGGCTCAGGAGGTTTTCCATACGTTGCGTACATCTCAGGAATACGCCGACGGCGCGCGCGCGCTCGATGCCATCGTCCTCGAAACCATCGCGGCGCTGGAGAGAGGCAGCGATGCCGTCTGGCGCGTGGAAGATGTGGCCAACGCTTTCCACGGCGACAAGGGAGCGGTGAGCCGCGTTCCTGAGAATCTGCTCACCCGCGAACAGGCGGATACACTGCGCTCGGTGGCTTTCCGCCTCAGCGATCGCCGCGCGCTCGAGGAGAGCTGGCGGATTACGGAAGAAATCCTGATCTACTACGCTGCGGGTCTTGGCGTCGTCGCGAATATCCATCTGCGCGTCGAGCAGCACGCCCGCAACATCGCGTGGTATGCCTATCTTGCGAGGAATTACGAATTGGCGGAGTTGGTCACGCGCACGCTCATCGACCGCGACCCCAACAAGCGCATCAAGGAACAGACGCAGATGATACAGGCCGATACCGCCTATGCCGTCGAGTATTTCGAGAAGAGCCGCGAGACCTACGCGGACGTGTACAAAAACTCCCGCGACCCGGACATGCGCGAGGATGCCCTACTCGGCGAGGTGCGCTCGATGCTTGCCTCGAGCAAGGGATGGGAATACGACGCGACGCTCTACGAAGATATCCACAACAAGATCGAGCAGGACTACAAACTCGACCTCCTGCAGCGCTCGCCGTCCAAACGGCGATATAAGGAGTTTTCAGAAATCGAAAAGGTGGTGAACGGCGTGCTGCATCGCAAGTATCTTGAATCCGCGGAAACCTTCGAGCGCCTCTTTGACGAAAAGGCCGCCGAATGGTACCGCGCCAAGGCTGAAGATTTTCGCAAACTGGCCGATGAAGCGGAGAAGGATCTTGCGCAATGAAGCGAATCGTACTGTTCCTTGTCCTCTGTTGTGCCACAGGTTGCGGCTACACCATGTCGAGCCGCTCCGACGGTTCGAGCGGGGCGCCAGCCCGCCTTGTGATTTCAACGGTTGAGAGCCGCATCACGCCGCCGCGCCCGGAACTTTCGTATGACCTCACGCGCCGCCTTAAAGAGGAAGCGGCCATTGACGCCCGTTTCGTGTTGTCCGGCGCCGCCGGCGACGTCGTCACACAGATCGCGCTCACGCGTTATCGCGAACCGACTGTCGTGAGCGACTTCAACAACGACCCGACGGAAGTGACCTTGATGGCGGAAGCAACGGTACGCATCAATGTCCACGGCGAGGTACGTGTTGCGGAAGTCGCAGCGGTTGGCAGTTTTGCTCCCGGTCTTGGCGAGCCTGCTGCCGTTGGCCGCGAACGCCTCTGGCGCGATCTTGCGCGCAATATCCTCGACGCCATCGCCGACCGCGACTGGCTCGCTCCGGAGCCGACAGAGGCCGTTCCAGAGCCGGAAAAGCCGTAGCATATTTCCAAGGTTGATTTCCCGCGTAGCGTCACGCGCCCCCGCGTGACGGACAAACCAGCGACAAGGCGCCATGCGAGGGCGCATGGCGCTACGGGTACTCTGACTTCCGACTTATTCCCTTGACGCCGCATCGCAATCCGATACAAGGGATTCTTGACATCAGTTGACCGCAACCCGACACCGCGATGCCCAAACGCACGGACATCTCCACTATCCTCATCATCGGTTCGGGCCCCATTATTATCGGTCAAGCGTGCGAATTCGACTACTCGGGAACTCAAGCCTGCCGCGCGTTGCGCGCCGAGGGGTATCGCGTCGTCCTGATTAATTCGAATCCCGCGACGATCATGACCGACCCGGAAATGGCCGACGCCACCTACGTCGAGCCCATTGTCCCGGAAGTGATCGAAAAGATCATCGCCAAAGAACGCCCCGACGCGCTGCTCCCGACCCTCGGCGGCCAGACCGCGCTCAACGCCGCCGTCGCGCTGCACAAGCTCGGCATTCTCAAAAAATACAACGTCGAGATGATCGGCGCGAAGTTCGAGGCCATCGAGAAGGCCGAGGACCGCGGCTTGTTCAAGCAGGCGATGCAGAAGATCGGCATCGCCGTGCCGCGCTCAGGAACGGCACACACATACGCAGAGGCTGAGACGATTCTTGCAGGCATCGGCCTGCCCGTCGCAATTCGCCCCGGATTTACCATGGGCGGCACTGGCGGCGGCATCGCATTCAATAAACAGGAATTCGAGGAGATCGTGCAACGAGGGCTGCGCCTCTCGCCGACGAGCGAAGTGCTGATCGAGGAATATCTGGCGGGCTGGAAGGAATACGAACTCGAGGTCATGCGCGACCACGCTGACAACGTCGTGATCATCTGCTCCATCGAAAACGTCGATCCCATGGGCGTGCATACCGGCGATTCGGTGACGGTGGCCCCCGCGCAAACCCTCACCGACAAGGAATATCAGATATTGCGCGACGCATCGCTCAAGATCATTCGCGAGATCGGCGTCGACACCGGCGGCTCCAACATCCAATTCGCCGTGGATCCGAAAACCGGCCGCTACATCGTGATCGAGATGAACCCGCGAGTCTCACGCAGTTCGGCGCTCGCCTCAAAGGCCACAGGTTTTCCCATCGCCAAGTTCGCGGCGAAACTCGCTGTCGGCTACACGCTCGAGGAAATCAAGAACGACATCACCAAGAAAACGCCCGCCTGCTTCGAGCCGACCATCGACTACTGCGTGGTGAAAGCGCCGCGCTGGGCTTTCGAGAAATTTCCCGGCTCCGACACGCGCCTCACGACGCAGATGAAATCCGTGGGCGAAACCATGGCCATCGGGCGCACCTTTAAGGAAGCGTTGCAAAAAGCGCTGCGCGGCCTTGAAACCGGGCGCGCGGGCCTTGGCGCCGACCCGAAAGACTCGTGGCTCAAAGGTTTGAAACCATCCCGAGCTGAGTTGAAAGAACGCCTGATCGTCCCCGGCGTCGAACGCCTCTTTGCCATTCGCCTCGCATTGAAAACCGGCATGACGGTGAGCGAGATTTCATCGCACTCCGGCATCGATCCGTGGTTCGTCGAGAACATCCGCGAGATCATCAGCATGGAGGATCGCATTCGCTCCGTCGGCTCGCTCGACAAGCTCGATGATCGCGCGCTGCGCGAGGCCAAGCGCTTCGGCTTCTCCGACGTGCAACTCGCGACGCTGCTCAAGACTACCGAGAAAGCTGTCCGCAAGCGCCGCAAAGACAAGAAGATCACGCCGGTCTACAAGTCGGTCGACACCTGCGCCGCCGAGTTCGAAGCGCAGACGCCCTACTACTATTCGACCTATGAGCAGTTCGAGGAACTCGAGGTCAAGCCCGGCACCAAGCGCGTCATGATCCTCGGAGGCGGCCCGAACCGTATCGGCCAGGGTATCGAGTTCGATTACTGCTGCGTCCACGCCGCCTTTGCCTGCGCCGACCTTGGCATCGAATCGATCATGGTGAACTCGAATCCCGAAACCGTGAGCACCGATTACGACGTATCGAACCACCTCTTCTTCGAGCCGCTCACCGCCGAGGACGTGCTCAACATCTGCGACAAGATCAAACCCGATGGCGTGATCGTTCAGTTCGGCGGCCAGACGCCACTCAATCTCGCGCGCCGCTTACACGACGAAGGTGTCCCATTGCTCGGCACTCCAGTCGAATCCATCGAAGCTGCCGAGGACCGCAAGCTTTTCAACAAGCTCTGCGACGAACTCGACATCCGTCAGCCGCCCGGCGCTACCGCCACCAACGCCGACGACGCCGCGCGAGTCGCGGCGCGCATCGGCTATCCGGTGCTGGTGCGCCCGAGCTTCGTGCTCGGCGGCCGCGCCATGGAGATCGTCTACGACGAGGCGTCCTTGCGCCACTACATGACTCATGCCGTCGAGGTGAGCGAAGCCCGCCCCGTGCTCGTCGACCACTACCTCGATAACGCCGTCGAGGTGGATGTCGATTGCATCGCCGACGGCGAGTCCAGCATGATCGCGGGTATCATGGAGCACGTCGAATATGCGGGCGTTCATTCGGGAGACTCGACCTGCTCAATTCCTCCGCAAACCTTGAGCGACGACGTGATCAACACGCTTACAGAATGGACGCATCGCCTCGCGCGCCGCCTCGGCGTCATCGGCTTGATGAACGTGCAATACGCCGTCAAGGGGAGCCAGTGCTACATTCTCGAAGCCAACCCCCGCGCCAGCCGCACCGTGCCATATGTGGCCAAAGCCATCGGCCAGCCGATCGCGCGCTATGCGGCCAAAGCAATGATGGGCATGAAGCTCAAGGATTTGGGCTTTGAGGAAAATCTTTACCCGCCACACTGCGCCATTAAGAAGCCGGTCTTCCCCTTCAATAAATTCCCCGGCGCGGACGTGCTGCTTGGCCCCGAAATGCGCTCCACCGGCGAAGTGATGGGTGTCGGTGCGACCTTCGGCGAGGCGCTTTTCAAGTCGCAGCTCGGTGCCGGCGCCGGACTGCCGCCATCCGGCACGGTGTTCCTGAGCGTCAAGGACGAGGACAAGCCGCGAACGATCGAGGTGGCACGGCTGCTGCATGAACTGGGCTATCAGCTCGTCGCCACGCGCGGCACGGCGACAGCCATCGAAGCGGCCGGCATTCCGGTCAGGGTCGTCAACAAGGTCAAGGACGGGCGGCCGCACATCGTCGACCTGCTGAAGAACGGCGAAGTCGCGCTGGTGATCACGACGGTCGCCGAGAACCGCAGCCAGATCGCCGATTCACGTTCGATCCGGACGACCGCGCTCGCACAGCGCGTGACCTATTACACGACGATCGCCGGCGGCCGCGCCGCGGTCGAAGGCATGCGCCACTTCGACCGGCTCGAGGTCTACGACTTGCAGGGGCTGCATCGCCGGCTGGCAGCCTGATGAGCTTCCAGCAAGTGGTTGACAACCACTTGCTGCGCGAACCTCCCCTCTCCCTGGAGGGAGAGGGGCGGGGGTGAGGGGGCTGAGCGTTCACACTGTTTCCTGCTTTGTGAACGCTCGGTGGCGGCTGTTCCGGCTTGCGCCGGTGCGCGCCGGTCGCTAAATTCTGCGCATCGGCCCCGGCAGTGCCGGGGCCTTGTTTTTTCGTTTTTTCCGGAATCGTCATGCCCATCCCGATCACCGCGCGCGGTGCCGAAAAGCTGAAAGCCGAGCTGCAGCGGCTGAAGGCCGTCGATCGCCCGGCGATCATCCAGTCGATCAAGGAAGCGCGCGACAAAGGCGACCTCTCGGAGAACGCCGAATACGACGCCGCGCGCGAGCGCCAGGGTTTCATCGAAGGGCGGATCCAGGAGCTGGAAGGCAAGCTCGCGGCGCTGCAGGTCATCGACCCGGCGACCGTCGACGCCGGCGGGCGCATCGTCTTCGGCGCGACCGTCGAGCTGGAGGATCAGAGCACGGGCGAAGTCGTCAAGTACCAGATCGTCGGCGACGATGAGGCCGACATCAAGGCGGGGCTGATTTCGATCTCGAGTCCGATCGCGCGCGCGCTGATCGGCCGCAGCGAAGGCGACACCGCCGAAGTACTCGCCCCGTCGGGCAAGCGCCACTACGACATTCTGAGCGTCGTCTACGAATAGCCTGCGGCGCGCACCGGCTCCGCCTCGGAGCGTCTGCCTGCCTGCTTTGAACCGCAGAGGCGCAGAGTTCGCAGAGACCTTCTTCCCGGCTTTCGACGGGTTCCTCCGCGCCCTCTGCGCCTCTGCGGTTCGAAGCACGCAGGCAGCCCGGAAGGCCGAAATCCTCTC
>JABWBM010000130.1 GCA_013360495.1 Planctomycetaceae bacterium | reverse complement strand
CACCGGGTCTTCAGGCTTTGGAACTTCGACTTCCGGCGGATCCTGTTCCTCAGGGATCGGCATGACGAAGTCTTCCGCCAATTCGGTTTTGAGAATTTCAACTTTGGGTTCTTCGATGGTGGCCGTATAGATGACCATGGCGATCAACAGGAAAATCGCATGAACCGCGATGGCGATGGCCATCCACGGCATGGAACGGACGACGTCGGCTTCGCTGTAGTCCACGCCGGAGTCAGCGTCGCCGCCCTCGTCCTCGTAGAATTCCTCGACTTCCTCGTAAGCTTGATCGTCGTATTCCTGCTCGTATTGATCCTGCCGTGCCATGGCGTTACTCCTGCCCAAAGTAAAGAATCCACCGCCAGTTAAACGAGCATAGCGGGAGAAGGTTCATTGCGACTATTGAAAATCTTCCATGTTTCCGGGATGTCACGAAGGAGTTCAAATGCGTCCACAACCTGTTGTAAATGAACTAGTTGCGTTGCTCTGCTATCGGCCATTGCAATCCACAACCGCAAGCGAAAAATCGAACGCGCTCCGGTTTTTGAACCCGTCCAGCATTTGGTCCCGCCAGTCTGGCCAGACACTCAACCATGACAGCATCCGCTCCTGCGGGGCGTTTCCCGGCTGGAGCCAACGAAGGGCGGCGGGGCTTTCGCGGTCGAGCGCCGTCGCCCCGAAGGGATCAGCGGCGATCCGGCCTTTCAACTCGAGCAGCGTTTTCTCAAGGCGCCCGTGAATGCGCTCGATGTCATTGCCAAGCGCCGTGGCAAGATGGCCAAGTTCGCGTTGCAATTCACTCACGATGGCGCGGGCTTCTGTTTGTGTCTCGATAATCGCGGCGTTTGCCTTGCGCGCCTTTCCCTTTTGCCGCTGGATCGCGTCACGAACTTTACCGGTTTCCGCGTTCGCTGCTCCAAGCATGAACGACCAGCGCGGTAGCAACGCCGGCATCGTAACCCCAGCCCGGGCAAAGAGCGGCTTGAGCGCGCCGTGATAGGCAATCTCCGCCGGGCCGCCAAGATAGGCGAGCGTGGGCAGACAGGCGCCCTGCACCAGCGGGCGAAGCCGCACGTTGGTCGAGAAGCGGGTTGGATAGTCTTCGAGCATTTCGAGCAACTCGTCGCGGGAGAGCGGCCTCGCGCGGCCATCGACGGTGAATCCATCGGGCGCGCGGGTAACGTGCCGGCGTTTTCCGCGCGCGATCAAAAAAATGTTCGAGTGGGGGGAGGCGTCGAGGGGAAGCATATAGCCGCGGTTGCGAACCTCAACGAGCTGTGTTTCGACTGCGTGGGTGTTCTCGTTCGCATGACTGATCTCGTGGGCGACGACATGGTGGAAGCCTTTCATGCCGCGAAGGAGCCGCGGCTCGAGCACGATCAGCCCGCGCCCGCCGAACAAGCGCAGCAGAAGCCGCGCAAGCCCCTTCCCCGGAGCGACGCCAAAAGATGCGTCGAATAGGGCGAGCGCCTCGTCGCGGGCCGGGCCATGGCCGATCAACTCGCGCATTTTCGCGACGTCGGGGTCGCTGATATCCGGCAGTTTCATTTTTTCGAGGGGCGCTCCGGCGGTGAGCGACTTGAGCTTCAGTGTGCGGAAGCGTTGCTCCGCGTCGAACGCGCCAAAGATGTTCACCTCGTCAATGTCGTGGTCTTCGCTGGCGATCCAAAATACCGGAACGGCCTTGACGCCCGCTTCGTTCAATTCTTCGGCAAGTCTCAGTATGTGGGCTGCTTTGTAGAGCAAAAACGCCGGGCCGCCCGCGATGCCCGGCTGCTGACCTGTGACAACGGCGAAACAATCGGGTTCACGGAGTTTCTGAACCGCAGCCATGCTTTGCGCCGGAGCGCGTAAGGCGCGCAGGTAGCTCGTCAACGTCCGCGCGAGCGTTTCGCGCTCAAGGTGCGGAAAGGCATTCGAGCCGGACAAGCCGGCAGTGCGGCGGCGCAAAGCGTCCAGTGTGCGGTAGTCGGACGCATAGAGATCGGCGACAGAATCGAAGTCGCGGACATACGCGTGCGAGAGCGTTCCGGCCGCATCGCCGAGCGCTTCTTCCCGTGGCAACAGTTCCGTAATCGCCATATGATCGGATCATAGCACCTCGGAGGAGAGAATGGACAGCATCGACCCCGAAAGCCTCACCCACGAAGCCGCGATCATCGGACAGGCTGCGGGAAAGATCCTGCTCTCCTACTTCGAGCGGCTCAAGCCCGGGCAGGTCGAACCGAAGAGCAGCCATCGCGATTTACTTACGGTCGCCGACTCCGAGGCGGAACAATACGTGATCGAAGCCATTCGCAAGCGCTTTCCAAACCACGCGATTCTTGGCGAGGAGCAGGGCTTCATCGCGGGAAGCGACCCCTATTGCTGGGTGATCGACCCGCTCGACGGCACCACCAACTTCGTTCACGGCTTCCCGTTCTACGCTGTATCCATCGGTGTGCTCGAACGTGGCGAGCCGGTGGCGGGTGTGATCGAGGCGCCGTCGCTTGGCGAAACCTTCACCGTCGCGCGCGGTTCAGGGACAAGGCTCAACGGGCGGCGCTGCGCGGTAAGCGCCGCGAAAGATCTCTCGCGTTCCGTTCTTGCCACGGGGTTCAGCTACAACCGTAACGAGGTCGCGCGCAACAACATCGATAACCACTCGCGCCTCGTGCTCGACGTTCATGACATCCGCAGGCCGGGAGCCGCAAGTATCGACCTTGCTTACGTTGCGGCCGGACGCTTCGATGGATTCTGGGAACTGTACCTGAAACCCTGGGATGTCGCTGCCGGAGCACTGATGGTGCGCGAGGCGGGCGGCGAAGCGAGCGACTTCGCCGGATCGGCGGACTCCACCGGCTGGCTCTGGGGGGAGAACATCGTCGCCAGCAACGGGCGGATTCATCACGAGATTCGCGCGCGCTTGAGCGGCACCGAAGCGGGGTATGCCCCGCGTCATGCTCAACTCGGCAGCGGATTGTCCAAGTGATGAATCAACTTTTGTGAATAGGTTGCGGAAGGCCCTGGTTTTTCGCTGCTCTTGGGGGCAATCAACGTACAATGGGCCGCATACTGAAATTCAGACACCTGTTTCGAGGTACCGCGTGGCGCAGCTTCAGCCCGGCCAACCGCTTGGCGAATACATCCTTGACGCTCCCATCGGCCACGGCGCCACGGGAGAGGTCTGGCGCGCGCATCACCACGTGTGGAATGATCGCGTGGTCGCCGTCAAAATCCCCACAAACCCTGAGTTTTTGCGCGGTATCCGTAAGGAAGGGCTTGTTCACGACGATCTCTCGCGTCTCGACTCGCCCCACATCGTGCGGATTCATGGTCTGAACCTGCTCAGCACGCCGCCTTATCTTGTGATGGAATTTGTCGACGGCAGCGACTTGCGCAAGCGCCTGAGCGGCGGGAAGTTGACGCTTCCGGAAACACTTCGCATCGTCGAGGGCGTGCTCAAAGGACTCAACTCGGCCCATGAATCTGGCATCGTGCACCGCGACATCAAGCCCGAGAACATCCTGCTCGACAAACAGGGAACACCCAAGCTTTCCGATTTTTCCATCGCCACCAAGGCGCCGACCACCGAAACGCTTCGCATGAGCCTTGAAACAGACCTTGAGGGCGCCGCAAGCCTCGCGGGAACGCTGGTGTATATGTCGCCCGAGCAACGCTCTGGCGGACGTATCGACAGGCGCAGCGACATCTATTCCATGGGACTGCTGTTATTCGAAATGCTGACCGGCGAACTGCCACAGCCGGGGGACCGGATCGCCGATTTCGTCAGGGGCATCGCGGGCGAGATCGACGATATTTTCGCGCGCTGTTTTACCCGCTATGAACGGCGCTATGCCGACGCGGGAGAAATGCTTCAGGCGGTGCAGGCCTTGCGCCATCCACGCGAACGCAGAGCGACCGTGCTCGTATCCGATTCGGGTGTGACGCGCGATCGCTATGAGCCGGAGCGCCCGGCTGACAGGCCGTCCTCCCAAAAAGAACATGGAAACAGCGGTGACGGCAATGTTCAAAAGTCCTCGCCGCCATCGCCAATACCCGCGCCTCGCAAACGCGTGCCGCTCTCGACCCGCGACCTCAACCTGCGTGATACGCCGGTGGCAGCCGAGCGAAAACCAACGTCTGTCGCGATATCGACACGCGAATTTCCGGAGGGCAAGGAGCCGCAGCGGTCAATGACTCCCGTCGCTTCCGAGCGCGCGCCGGCGGCGAAAGAGCAGAAGAAAACCGCGCCAAAACCGGCGCTGGCGTCCGATATCGCGAAGCTGATTGACGACTTGCCAGATGACGTTGCTAACGGTCAGGAGACCGCCGACCCGCGTCCTTCGCGCGCTTATGACGAAGTGCTGCCATCGCTCGCGGCCCTCTACAAGCGCTACAACACCTCACGTGGCATGGGACACTATGCGGCTGGAAACTATCAACAAGCCGAGGAAGAATTCCGTCAGCTCGCCAAGCGTAACCCGCAAGACGCAGCCGCGAAGAAGGGGCTCGCCATGAGCCTGATGAAGCGCAAGAAATACAAGGAAGCGCTCGGCGTCTATCGCGAGATTGTCGAGGGTGGTTGGGAAAGCGCCGACGTGTGGAACAATGTGGGGGTGATTTCTCTCGGGCTCGGGCGGCTCAAAGACGCGGAAGCGTCGTTTCTGCGCGCCATTGATTTGAAGCCGTTATCGGCGTCGGCCCACGCCAATCTTGGAGCGGTTTACAAGCGGCAGGGCCGCATGGACGAGGCGCGCAAACACTCCGAGTTCGCCCTCGAGATCGACCCCAACAATTTCGAAGCCAGCTACAACCTTGGCATCGAATAGAGTGTTTTCGTCATCTGTTTGCATGTAGCGGCACGCGCCCCCGCGGGGCGGACGGACAAGCGACAAGACGCCCTGCGATGGCGCAGGGCGCTACAAGACCCACGACTTACGAATCTTCTGCAAACCGATGATGAAAGCGCTCTCGCCGTTTTGAACAGACATTCATCAACGATCAAGAAGACGCATCAGTTCTGCGACTTGAGATCGTCGCTTTCATCGAGCCAGATCTTCCCTGCGCGGGCTTCGGCCACGGCGATGTCCATGGGGTTATCGGAGTCGACCGCCACGAGCTTCTTGTCGCCGCGCACGAGTTGTTGAACGCGACGCTGGAGGAGGACGGCCACGCGGAACTTGCCGCCGTGCTTTTCGTAGAGCATCTCAAGGTCTGGATAGTGCATGTCTCTCACCTCTGTTGGTTACAAACCAAGTTTTTTCAAGCCTTTATAGAGCCCGGCGCCCACAACTTCCCGCTTCGCGAGCCGCTCGCGCGCATCGTGAATGGCCTTCTCTACGGACAGGACGCAATCATTAAGATTATCGTTCACAATTGCAAGATCATATTTGATCCCGGCGGCAAGTTCCCGGTCCACCCGCTCAAGACGTTTCTTTATGTCCGCCCCGCCCTCGGTTCCGCGAGCGCTCAGTCTGGCGACGAGTGAATCGCGGCTTGGGGGCATCAGGAACACCAGCAGCGCATCAAGATCGAGGTCACGAACTTGCGCTCCGCCATCGACGTCGATAATCATCAAGACGGCTTTGCGGGCGCGAAGGGCATCGACGGCAGGTTTCAACGGCGTACCGTAGAGCTTGCCATGGACTTCGGCATGTTCGAGAAACCAGCCTCGTGCGACTTCCTCGCGGAAGCGGGCGTCTTCGTAGAAGTGATAATCGCGCCCATCCACTTCTCCCCCGCGCGGCGCGCGCGTGGTAGCCGAAATGCTGCGGACGAAGTCGTTATTGCGTTCGATCAGACGTTCGCCGACGGTGGACTTGCCGACGCCCGTGGGGCCGCTGAGCACCACGATCATGCCGGGCAGAGATGGCGGTGTTCGGGCCATATCATTCGATGTTCTGCACCTGTTCCTTGATCTTTTCGATCTCGGACTTCATGGAGACGACGATGGTGGCGAGTTGCGCGTCGGCGGCTTTGCTGCCCATGGTGTTGACCTCGCGCAGCATTTCCTGCGAGAGGAAGTCGAGCTTGCGCCCGGCTTCACCCGGCTGGCGGATCAGATCGAGCACTACGGCGCAGTGGTGACCGAGACGCTGAACTTCCTCGGAAATATCGCAGCGGTCGGCGAAGAATGCCACCTCGCGCGCCACATCCTCGGAGCGCAGTTCGACAGAGCTCCCGCTCAACAAACGCGAGACGCGTTCCTCGAGCTTTTGACGATAGCTGTCCACCACTTTCGGCGCGCGCGATCGGACTTCTTCATTATGCGCGAGGAGCGTTTTGCAACGCGCCTCGAGATCGGCGGCGAGCGCCTTCCCTTCTCGTTCACGCACAGTGTCACAGGCTGCAAGCGCTTTGGCCAGCGCGTCGCGCGCGGCCTTGAGCAACTCGCTTTCGTCGAGCGTCTGGGCCTCTTCGGCTTCGATCACGCCCGGGAGCGAGGCGATCTCGTGTACGTCGGCCGGCGCGTCGAGCTTGAGCGATGCCGCGAGTTCCGACAGTTGCCGGTGATATTGGGCGGCGAGTTCTTGATTGAATGCGTAACGCACGCCGGAGCGCGCCGAGCCATGACGAATGCTGACATTCACGGTTCCGCGCTTGATGGCGGCGCGCACATCGTTGTCGAACGTCACTTCGTGGGGGCTGAGGGCCTCGGGGAGTTTCAGGCTGGTTTTGAGGTAGCGGTTGTTGACCGTCTTGACCTCGACGGTGAGGTCGGCGCCTGCGATCTCGACGGTTCCGCGGCCGAATCCTGTCATGCTGCGGATCAACGGGACTCCTTCGAAGAGTGCGGGGTACGGAGTGCGGAGTACGGAGTCCAAAAGCCCATGATCTTACTCGTTGTTGCTTGCGGGTTTATCGGATTCGGGGGCTGCGACGATGTCGCTTCCGCGGCTCGATCCCGCCACGGCGATCAGCAGGCTCAGGATGATGAACAGCCCGCACAGCCAGCCGATCACCTTGTCGGCCACTTTCTGGCTCTTGGCGCCAAATGCGCCCTCGCCTGTGCCGCCACCGCCGCCGAATGCGGCAGCGAGGCCGGTGCTATCGGTCTGACGGAAGAGCACGAAAAGGATCAAGATGATCGACAGCGCCACGAACGCGATGGTCAGATAGCTGCGCACGCCGTTCAGGGCTTCCTGCAAACCTCCGGCAAGGATGACATTGAGCACGATATTCTCCCTCATTGCTTGGCGGCAAATACCACAGCACTTGTTCGCACGATCTTGGCGAATTCTTCCCCTTTTAGCGAGGCTCCGCCGATAAGGAAACCGTCTACATGCTTTTTCGAGGCAAGAGCCTCGCAGTTGTCGGACTTGACGCTTCCGCCATAGAGGATGCGTGATACGGCAAATCCCCGTTTGGCGTCGAGTTCGGCGCGGATCAGCGAATGTATCTCCGCTGCCTGTTCGGGCGTCGCGGTGCGTCCCGTGCCTATGGCCCAGACGGGTTCATAGGCGATATCGACCCCCAGGCGCGCGTCCTGTTCGATACCGTCGAGCGCCTTGAGTTGCGTTGCAACAACCGCTCCAGCCTTCCCCGCGTCGCGCTCGCCAATCGTTTCGCCGACGCAGAGCGTGACGTTGAGACCATGCTTGAGGGCCGCTTTGACTTTAGCCGCGATCAGCGTATCGCCTTCGCCGAAGTGCTGGCGCCGCTCGGAGTGGCCGATCAAGATGTGCCGCACGCCCGCATCGATTAACTGCGCCGGCGACACTTCGCCAGTGTAGGCTCCGCTCGATTCGTTGTGGCAATTCTGCGCGCCGACCTCGAGACTCGATCCGCTGGCAAGGGATGCGGCTTCAGCCGCTACCAAGTATCCCGGGAAGACGCGCACGGATACGCTGCGGATCTCCTCCGCCAGCTTCATGCACTGCCCGGCGAGCGCCAGCGACTCCTCACGGGTGAGGTTCATCTTCCAGTTGCCGGCGATAACGGGGCGCAATCGTGCCATAGTTGATACAGGTTCTTATAAGAGACGTGGAACTCACGTCCGTCATCCCCGCGAAGGCGGGGATCCAGTGCCTATCGATTGACACCGCAAAGACTGGATTCCCGCTTCCGCGGGAATGACGTTCGTAAATATAACGCCTATCAAAGCGAAGTGGCGCACTATAGGTCCACTCTGGTGTGGCCGCAAGCAAAGCGATGGTAGCGGACACGTTACGTGCAAAGTCAGGATGTTCTTGTGTAGCACGCCTTTGGCGTGACGGACCTACCATTCGATAGTGCGAAAACGTCACGGCACTCGCCTCGGCGAAGCCGCTCCGGCGGAGCCGGGTAGCCGTGACGCTACAAGAAAAGACGACTTTGCACGTGACGTGATGGTAGCGGAGACATCGCACGATGTTACACTGCCTGTACGCCATCAGGGCAGAGCGAACAGCAACCGTTGCACTCAACGAGAAGGGGTAATCGTGGCAGGCGGACCGACCAATTCCTCGGAGTACCAGGAGGCCGAGCTTCCGGCGCTCAGTCCCGAGAAGTACGACATTCTTTTCAACAAGGTGAGTGGCGGAAAGCAGCTCTCGATCTTCACCGACAAGGAAAAGCTCGTGGCGTGGATCTGGATCCAACCCACGTCACCCTTCTTCGAGCTTGGCTACGCGGAACTTGAGGACGCTGTGAAACAAACCGGCATCCCCGTGGCGAACGAGAAGATGGTCGAGTTGAGCCACATGATCCGCAATCTCAAGACGCAGCAGCAGTCGGGCAACTACGATCCGGCCGCGTTCAAACCCATCATCATCGCGCAGGGTCAGGCTCCGACGCAGGGCAAGGACGGCTGGTTTGAGTGGTACATCGAGCCGCCGGAAAAGGGCAAGCTGCGCTTTGTGCCCGATTCTCACGGACGCATCAACTTCCGCGAAATGAACACGGTCGTGAATGTCAACGCGAATGACCCGTTGGTCAGAATTCACGAACCGACCACCGGCGCAGCCGGCGTCGACGTCTTCCGCCACGCCATCAACGCGCGCAACGGCGAAGCGAAGAAAATCACCCGCGGCAAAGGCCTGCGCTGGGACGAGGACATGCAGACGATTTACGCCGAGACCAGCGGTCACGTCGTTTTTGAAGACGGCAGTCTGAGCGTCTCGCCGATCTTCTCGGTCACGGGCAATGTCGATTTTTCTGTCGGCAATATCTCGTTCCGCGGCTCAGTCGAAGTCCGCAAGGATGTGCTGGAGGGTTTTTCCATCAAGGCTACCGAAACCGTCCTGGTCGAAGGCATTGTGCAGGCAGCGACGATTATTGCGGGCGGCGACGTCGAAGTGCGCGGCGGTATCACCGGCGCGGGTGGCAAGGGGTTAATCGAAACGAAGGGCCGGCTCAAGACCAAATATCTCGTGAACACCAAGATTGAAGCGCGCGGCGACGTGCTCGTCGATACGCAGGTGGTGAACTGCGATCTTTCCTGCGCGGGAAAGCTGCATGTTCCGCAGGGGAAAATCGTCGGCGGCAAGGTTGTCGCGCTTGGCGGTATCGAAGCGCTGGAGATTGGAGCCGAACTTGGCACGCGTACCATTGTGGTCGTCTCGACGGACGAGTTCGCCACGACCGAAACGCGCTCGATCGACGCCGAGATCGACCAACTCGATGCCAAACGCGCAAAGATCGAAACCGCGCTTGGCCCCTATCTCAAAGACCGCAGCCTGCTCAACCAGCTTTCGGGCGAGAAGATGGAATTGGTCGTCGGCCAACTCAAGGAGCTCGAGGAGATTCAGCAAAAAGTGATGAAGCTCCAGGAAGAGCGCATCGCTGCTCTCGCACCCTTTGAGGAATCCTTGAGTGATACCATCATTGTCCACAACCGGATTTACCCCGGCGTGGACATTCGTATCGACACGTCGCGTCAGGTATTCGGCGAGAAGATTGACGGACCTGTGAAGCTCAAGCCGAACTACCAACGCGGAACGCTCTCGCTGCATCC
>JABWBM010000129.1 GCA_013360495.1 Planctomycetaceae bacterium | reverse complement strand
CCACGCGCCAGTGCCGTCAAGAAGCTCCAGTTTCACAAAATCGTCCTTGGTAAAGCCGATGGCGAGGAAACCCATTGTTGCGGTTGTTCCCTGCGACGTGAGCACAACGCCCGTTTCCGAGGCTAACTTGTTGAAGGCGTTGGCGGCGCCACTGAGGTTGGCCAAGTTCCCCGACGTGCTGTTAAGGCGAATGACCGCTGATCCGAGTTTGCCGGTGACGCGCAACTCGATGAAATCCGCGGCTGCCGCGCCGATAGCCGTGATGCTGGCAAAGGCGCGACGGTTCTTGTCGACAGATCGCACGCTGACATTAAGGCTCAGGACTTGCGTGCCGTCCGTCAATATCCGGGTAGGCGCTCCGGAACCGATTTTGTTAACGCGTACCGCCTGGATGCCTGACGTTTGGCCGATGGATTGTCCTACCTGCAAGATAGAAATATTCGTAACCGTGCCGTTGGCGGCAATGCTTCGAACGGCCTTGATGCTGCTGTTCCCGTTGAGGAGCGAGCGAGAGCCAAGCTTGGTGTTGTTCGCGGTGGAATCGATCTGGCTGAGGGCGAGATCGATCTCTGCCTGAATAGCGTCAAGCTCGGTGGAGTCGGCTACCTGCGCTTCGACGATCTTGCTCTTCAAAACGTCGAGCTGAGACTTGATGGAATCGAGCCCCGCAAGCGCCAAGGTCAGAGCGGAAGCGTTAAGCTGGCCCGTCTGTGATACAACCTTTAAAGACTCAATATCCGCTCGCATATTGCGCGAGACGGAATACCCCAAGGTATCGTCGCCGGGGGCGACAATCCGCTCTTGGGTGGTCAACTTTGTCGAGGCATTTGCGGCTTGTCCGGAAAAACGCCGGATAGCCGAAACTGCCACGGTCTGAGAGCGGCCAACGGGGTTGCCCGCTGCCGCTTGGATCGGAAATACTGCCATAGGATAGATCCCTCTGTACTAGAGACTTCCCGGTGTCCGTTACCGGGAACGTTATGGGCGTCGGACCTTCCGTCGCCCTGGACTCAATAAGCGCGGCCATGTGGGCCACACCTTCCCAAACAGGGGAGTTCATTGCCTTCCAACAGAGGAGCCGTAACAGGGCTTTACTCCGCGGGCCGACGCTTATTTCCCCCCTCTGTATCGCACCGCCCCGGCACCAGCTTTTTTCCGTAGGCGATACGTGCATAAACATTTCCCTTCACGAACGCACACCAGCGCGCCGCGAGAGAGAAACGCATAACCGCAATGGGTGTGAGACAGCTAAGATCGGTGTGGCGGGGACGTACTTTTAAGGGTGCGCCCCCGCCCACCAACATATTGTCCAGACGTAACATGACGCATGGACCCTGGCTATCCCGCTTACTCCGGGTGCGGTATGAACTGCTTTGCGCCTGTCCTGAAAACTCTGTGCGACGAACGTCATGCCGATGGAAATCGGCATCCAGCAGAATCCTTTTCAGGTTTCTGGATTCCGGCTTACGCCGGAATGACGCCTCAATCGCCTCGAGGTTTCAGTCTGGCTTAAGCAGCCATCCCGACCCGGAATGAGGGTTTTGCTTTGAATGCACCAGTGTCAAAGAGCGCTGCCTCAGGGGGAGTCCCCCTGAGTGTTAGCCTCGTAGCAATGCGAAGATGTTCGCCTGGATCGCGTTTGCCTGCGACAGGATCGAGCTCGCGGTAGAAATGCCGAGCTGGGCCTGAATCAGGTTCGTGATCTCCGTGGTCGCATCCACGCCAACGATATCGGAGTCTGCGGATTGCAGGTTGCCGATACCGGTCTCGGCGCGATTGATAGCCTGAATGAAGTTCCCTTGGATGCTACCAAGACGCGACTGCTCGCCGATCACCTGGCCGATGGCCCGGTCGATCGTCTTCAGCGCACCAAGGAAGTCTCCGGAGCCGAGGTCAAGACGGCCACCGGTTCCAAGATCTGCGATCGACTTGTCGCCGATCACCTGATTACCGAGGCTCGTGTTGAGCATGGTGAACATCGTCGACGCCACGCACGCGGTGGTTACGGTGTTCAGAGCGGCGCCACGTCCGAGGTTTTCGGTCGTGAAGTTGCCGAAGCCATACTTCAGGACTTCGCCAGCCGATCCCGATGAACCGAGAAGGCCAGTGATGCCTTGACCAGCGATAAGGTTGATACGACCGCTGTTAATCGTCGTCGTATCCGTGAGGCTATTGATATTGATGTCGAACTCAATGTCAAAGCCGTTCTTCAGGTAGCGAGCAGTGGTGCCGAATTCACCGCCAAGGTTGAGACGCTCGCCGTTGACGAGGATATCGTTTCCAACGGAGTAGCGAGTCGTGCTTGTGCCGGCGGCTTCCGTAGCCACGACTCCAGCGACAGCCCATGCGCCAGCACCGTTGAGAAGCTCGACTTTAACAAATTCATTTTCGCCAAAGCCGACCGCCATGAAGCCCATGGTGGCTGTCGTTCCCTGCGATGTGAGCACAACGCCCGTTTCGGCTGCAAGCTTGTTGAACGTACTTGCGGCACCCGCGAGGTTGGTAAGGTTGCCAGAAGAACTGTTGAGACGGATGGTGGCGGACCCAAGCCTGCCACTCACGCGCAGTTCGATGAACGCGGCGGAGTTTGCGCCGACAGCGGTGATACTGGCGAACGCGCGGCGGTTCTTGTGCGCCGAATGGATGCTGACGTTGAGGCTCAGCACCTGAGTGCCGTCAGTCAACACGCGCACCGGACCACCGGTGCCAAGCTTGTTCACTCGAACCCTCTGGATACCAGAGGTCTGGCCGTACGAGAAACCGGTGTTAACGCAGAACGCGGTAATCGTGCCGTTGGCGGCGATGCTTCGAACCGCTTTGATGGTCGAAGTGCCGTCGAGCAAGGAACGCTTGCCGAGCTTGGTATTCTTGGCAGTGGCGTCGATCTGGCTGAGCGCGAGGTCGATTTCCGCCTGAATCCCGTCGAGTTCGCCCGCGTCAGCGACTTGAGCTTGAACCATCTTCTGCTTAAGGGTGTCAAGCTGCTGCTTGATCGATTCCAGACCGTCGATCGCGAGGCTCAAGCCGGCGATATTCACCTGGCTGGTCTCGGACACGACTTTGAGAGCCGCGATGTCAGCGCGAGCGCGCCGCGACACGGCGAAGCTCAGTGCATCGTCGCCGGGGCTGACGAGGCGTTCCTGAGTGTTGAGTTTTGTTCCCGCGTCAGCGGCAACACGCGTAAAACGCTTAATGGAATTAATCGAGCCATTTTGAGTACGGAAGACCGGATCACCGGTCGTACTCGTCAAAGGAACCATAGCCATATTAAGATCCCTCTCTGTAAACCCGCCGGCAATCCTTTGCCGGGGGAGATGTCGCCAATACGAATGGCGGCATCCCTTCCAAAAATAACTTGCGCCTTCACTCCCACCGGATCACGAAGGATGTCCGGCGGGCACAACGACGCACGCACGCCGCGCAACACACGCGACGCATACACGCCTTCCCCACGCGACGAACGCGTACGAAAGGACTTCACCGACTCAGAGGCCGACAGCAACGCGGCTACGACGTGGCAATCGTGCATCGCCTTCGCGCGAATGATCCAGCGATCCGAACGCTTGAAGCGCAGCCTTGATAGGCACGGCCCAATACGCTCTCCGGCTTACACGCGTCTGCCCGTGAAGGGCGAACACGAGATCCCCCGGCGTTTGGAGTCGCGGCACATCATTCGCAACAGGCTCCTTGGCGCGTCTTTGTTTCCATCGTCACCCGAAGGCGACTATGGTTCCCCTCTCTCGCTCAGTAGCACCGTTACGTACGGTTGCTCCCGGAACCGGGACACATGACACGCCACATCGCCAGCCGCGTTTGCTGTCTCCTCTCTGTGGTTTCAACACGAAGCACCGAACCCAATGTTCGACACTCGACTCGCTCGTCTCACGAGGAGCGATCAGTCCAGAAAATCACGCCAAAGCTGCGCGTTGTCGCAACGCGCACCTCCTCCGTTCACACCAGATCGCGCGCGGATTTTCTCCACGCACACCTCCGGCATGCGAAGCGGCACTTCCGCTTCTTTTCCTATGTGTGGCCCCTCTCCCGTAGCCCGAACCCGAGAACGAGCGCGGACGGTACTGGACCACTCGCGCCACGTACCTCACGTGACGCGTTTACACCACCTCCACGATTCTCGCCGGATAGGCGCAATGCCACCGGAGAGAATTCACGCGGATAGTTGTCGCCGCGGCGCGCGCGTAAACCCACACGCAACGCCAGCAGGCGTCGTACCCACACACAAACCCCCGCAGTCGCGATGTGTGAACACACACCACCACCTCAAGCGGTACAGGCCTGCTCAACCACACGCCCGCCAGTTCGATGCGCCGGTAAAAACCAACACACAACCGCAGCGGCGGAGGTCAACACTCAGATGTCGAGGATAGACTTGAACGGCACTCGCGCACCGTGCGGATCAAGCCTTGGGCAGAACGCCCTAGGCAGCCGCGAAGTCATCTATCCCTCCCTGTTCAGCTCTTTTCCGGGGTTCCATCCCCGAGCTGCCGCGCTTCCGTAGTCATGCGGTAAACGCAGAGGCCCAGAATCTACCTAGACCCAGTATCGAATCTATACGGTGGATGGTTGCGGGGCAATCGAAAAAGAGCATTTTTCGAAAGTTTTTTATCTGCGTCATGGCGCTTGCGCTCGAGAAGGCTTGGCGCATAATTCTTTGCGCTCTGAACCGCATAGAATCAACAATTTTCTTCACGAGAAAGGCCTGAACGCATGGGACGGATATTCGGCGACGGCTCGACAGATTATGAGAAATACGTTCGCAGCGCGGACCTCTACCGTCTGACGAGAGACAAAGAGCAGTGGATGAACGAGGACGAGAACCTGTTCCAGGTGACGCACATGTCTATGGAACTTTGGCTTTCGACCGTGATCCAGCATGTCGACCAAGGCGTGGTATGGATGAACGAGAACAAGCCGTTGCAAGCTGCCCGCATGTTGAAGCGCGGCGCCGACATCGTCGATTTTTTGATTTCGTCGCTTCGCTTCCTCGAACAGATGAGCCCGTGGAATTACCATCAGATTCGAGTGAATCTCGGCCGTGGCTCAGGTCAGCAGTCGCCGACCTTCAGCCATTTGCTGGAAATCGGCAAACCAGTTCTCGCGGCGTACGAGGCGCTCTTGAAGCGGCGCGGGCTGACGGTGGACGATATTCAGCAGAACCCGGTAACCCATGACGACCTCTATCAACTGACGTCAGCAATGATGACGTACGACGAGAACTTCATGCGCTGGCGTTACGCACACTTTCAACTGGTCAAGCGCATCATTGGCGACAAAGTATTGAGTCTCAAAGGCGTGCCCGCTACGGCACTACAGGACGGCACCGAGCGCAAACTCTTCCCCGAGCTCTGGGAATGCATCAGCCGGACCACTGAAGTGTATAACGCTCGACACGGCGCGCCCGGAAACAGCGGTTACATCATCCCGAAGCCGAAGAAATAGAAGGTATTTCACCGCAGAGGATGCAGAGGAAAGCTCAACGAGAGCATAAGAAAACAATAGATGGCTGGATCTTCGCAGATTTTGCGGATCAAAGAAGCATTCTTCCTTATGTGCGCTCTGCGCTAACATCGTCCTTCTATGCACATTTCCGAACTTGATTATGTCCTGCCGCCGGAACTGATCGCCCAAGAGCCGTTACCGGAACGCGACGCGTCGCGGTTGATGGTTGTTCATCGCGCGACGAAAACTATCGAACACCGTATGTTTCGTGATTTGCCGGCCTTTCTAAGGCCTGGCGACCTCGTTGTGCTCAACGACACGAAGGTCAAGCCTGTGCGGCTCTATGGCAAGCGGTCGAGCACAGGAGGTGCTGTAGAGATATTCTTATTGGACGAACTCCGCGATGGCCGCTATCACGCCATGACCGGCTCAGGCGGTAAACTTGATGCTGGCGAGCGGGTTTTGATTGTTGAGACCGACAAGCCCGACGCCCAGCCTCGACTGATGGCCATTCTTGAGAACAAGCTCGATGACGGAACGTGGAACATTCGAATGGAGGTCTGCGGTGGGGGAGGAAGGACGGACGCTATTGCGACGCTCGTAAACGAGATCGCATCCATGCCGCTCCCACCCTATATCAAGCGCACGCGCTTCGACGATCCACGTTCGAAGCAGGACCGCCAGCGTTATCAGACGGTGTTTGCTTGCAAGGAAGGCGCTGTGGCGGCGCCGACAGCCGGGTTGCATTTCACCGCGGAGATGCTTGAAGGTCTCGCGCGTAATGGTGTCGAACGCTGCTTTGTCACGCTGCACGTAGGGCGCGGCACGTTTCTTCCGGTGAAGGTGGAAAGCCTTGCGGATCATGTAATGCATGGAGAGTACTTCGAAATAACTGCGTCAGCCGCCGACGCAATCAAAACCACGAAACATGACGGTGGCCGTGTCGTTGCGGTGGGGACGACAGTGACGCGAGTGTTGGAGTCATGCGCGAAGAGCGCAGAAGGCGTTCGCGCGCAACGTGGAGATACGGATCTGATGATCGTGCCTGGCTATCGATTTGCCGTCGTGGATATATTGCTGACGAATTTTCATCTGCCGAAGTCGACGCTTCTAGCGCTGGTGATGGCGTTCGCCGGTGTCGAACTGACGCGGGAGGCTTACCGGAAAGCGATAGAGGAACAATACCGCTTTTTTAGCTATGGCGATGCCATGCTGGTAATCTGATACGGTAAAGTAGCTGCCAATGAACAACCCTTATGAACCTCGACCGCTACTCATGCCCGATGGCAGGCGCTTGCTGCGCGCGGACGGGCTGCCGCTGATCATGGGTATCGTCAACGTCACGCCCGATAGCTTCTCCGATGGCGGGCGATTCATCGAACCGAAGGCAGCCATCGAACATGCTTTGAAACTCGCCTCCGAGGGGGCCGACATTCTCGACCTTGGCGCGGAATCCTCGCGCCCGGGGGCGACGCCAATCACCGCCGACGAAGAATGGCGACGGTTAGAGCCTGTGCTGACAGAGCTTTGCAGGCGTTCTAAAGTTCCGGTGTCGGTGGATACCTATCGTTTAGAGACGGCGCTCAAGAGCCTCGACGCCGGCGCTTCGATGATCAACGACATTACGGCGGGCCGCGGGAGCGATGGTATGTTCGCGCTAGCAGCCGCACGCTCCGCGCCGGTCTGCCTGATGCACATGCGAGGTGATCCTTCCAACATGCAGGACAATCCGCAATACGCTGATGTCGTGCGTGAGGTGCACGAGTTTCTCGCCCGCCATGCACGCGCGGCGACGGTGGAGGGCGTCGCGCTCGAGCGCATCGTGGTCGATCCTGGTTTCGGCTTTGGCAAACGGCCCGAGCACAACGTGGCGCTGGTGAAGGGGCTGGCCGCGTTCCGCGACCTCGGACTTGTGCTGATGGGACTGAGCCGAAAGTCGACACTGGCGACGCTATCAGGAACCGACGACAAGGAACGGCTGCCGGAATCTATCGCGGGCGCCATTGTCAGCACTTGCAATGGCACGGACATCCTCCGCGTTCATGATGTGGGGCAGACGATACGAGCGCTCAAGGTTGCGAAGGCGATGGCATCGTAAGTCGCTCGTGTTGGTACAGATCGCCTGCATTTGGTATCATTCGTCGTGCTGGAGCAACTCATGACAACTGTCATGCAAAGACTGAACGTTACGTCTGAGCAGATCGCCCAGTTCTGCAGGAAGCACCATATCAAGCGGTTGATTTTCTTTGGTTCCGCGGTACGTGACGAAATGCGGCCGGACAGCGACGTGGATGTTCTCTACGAATTCGAAGCGGGCCACCATCCGGCTTGGGACGTCATCTACGTGGCGGACGAGCTTTCCGCTATGCTCGGGCGCAAGGTGGATTTCGTCCCTTACAAGGGGCTTCGCAATCCATACCTGCGAAGTTCCATCATGCGCGACCATGAGGTGGTGTATGCCGCCTGATGAGCGTGACCTGTCCGCGCTTTGGGATATGCTGAACGCGGCGCGCGCGGTCAGCAGATTTATCGCCGGGCTTGATTACGAGGCGTATCTGAAGAACGAAGAAAAACAAGCAGCCATCAAGTCTGGAATGCTTCGCATGTGCGAGGCGGCTAACAAGGTATCGAAAGAGACAAAAGAAAAGACGGCGGTAAAGGGTTGGGCACCATTCATTCAGTGGCATCTCTTGGACTCTAAATGGTACTTGGAGATGAAATCCCAGCATGTCGAAACGCCTTTAGCTGACAGCAGTTGTTTCGTTCTCGATGATGTTAAGATGACATGGCTCATTGCTACCGAGCGTGTCGTTCAACTTATAGACGCCATCGAAAAAGTTCTCGCTGGTGTTCAACCAAAAAAGCGAAACATGCCACTGGATTCGTGACAAGGATGCGAATCCTAACGGATCTCATAAGCCTGAAACGGGAATTTCTTGACGTTATCAAGCGCGTCTCTGCCGGAACCAGAAATTATTTTCAGGATGATCCGAAAAGAATGCGTGGGACCGAATAGACCGTTGCTTCTTTAAGAACCCGTCGATTTCCTTGCCCAACGCCTCCAGCGCTGCGCGGAGTTCCTTCGGCTCCTTGCAGATGTTGATGCGCAGCCAGCTATCCATGCCGAAGGCCGCGCCCGGGGGCGACCGCAACACCACTCATTGGAAGCGGAGCGACCGGCGAGTTTCCAGGAATCGGATGATGTTCGGTGTTGTTTCGTTGGCCGCCTAGGTGATTGCAAACTTGAAGCCTTTGGGCAGGCGGACGCCGAAGCCGGCGTTGGCGCTTTCATAACGGACGGGTTCGCAGAGCGCTTCCAGTCCAGTAAATGGGCCAACCATCAGGGAAAAACGCAGACAATATTGATCGCGCTCGTTCAGCGTGACGTCGTTCATGAGCTTCAAGTCGGTAATCAATGCCCCACGCAGGGAAAGATTTTTCAGGGTTGCCGTTCCGCGCGCAACACGCTTGCCGTCGGGGCGCTCAACGACCAGCGAGATCGGCGCATTGATCAAGGTGCGCTGCCCGATTTCCTTGCGCGGAGGTTTTGCTTTGTGTTTATCCATGGAAGGAAAGCTACCTGCCCTTTTGTGATTCTTTCATTTCCTTAATCGCTTGATCGAGCATGTCTGCGACGCGTTGTGCTTCCTCCCGGATCGCGGCGAACGTCTCCCAACGTCCGACGCGGTCGAGGACTATCTTGAACCCGGCAAGCGTTTGAGATTGAGCTTCAATAACGGCCTCCAGGTCGCGCCGGCGCGTATCGCTTGTTGCTTCTGGGCGCATGATGCTCTTATAAAGAAGATCAAGCCGCGACAACGTCGCGGGGTCGCGGTACGTGGAGCTCGCAAGAATCCCGGCGAATGCGTTCCGGTCGAAGCTGCTCCGCACACCGGTCAGACCATCGAGCAATCCCAACTCCGCAAGAAGGGAATTGATGGCTGCTTGCCGAGCGAGTTCTTCAGCGTGAGTTCGAGCAGCGCTCATATTGTTTGCGATGGTGTTTCCAAGGTCGGTATCGGCGCTAAGCAGCATCAAGATGATGCGAACGACTTGAATGGTGTTTTCCTGCTTTTTCTCAATGTCGTCGGCTTCAACATCATTGAAGGCGTATGCCTGTGCGACATTGGAGAACCGTTCGGCGAGCTTGAGCGTGGCATCAGGCAATTCCGCCTGCCGCGTCTGTGCGCGGGAGAGGATGTCACGGGATGCCCTGCCTTCCTCGTCGTTGCTGAAAGTCAGTGTGCGTTGCAATTCGACGAAGCTCTTCATGTCTTTGTGCAACGCCTCGAGCTTTTGATAGGTGCGGTTCAGGTCTTCCTTGAGTGACGTGCGGATGTAACGGGATATCCGTCCCTCGAGCGCGCTTCGGGTCATCAGGTCGAGAGAAATCGTGATTGACTCGCCAACGCCCCCCCTGCCGCTTTCCTTGTGGAAATTGCTGTCCTCAGCTTCAACGCGAATTTCCATGCCGACGGGTTGGGAGCCGTTGAGTACCATCGCCTCATGCAGTTTGGCCTCGGCTGCGAGGTCCGTGCCCTCAAGCAGGTCGGCAATCTTGAGCGTATATTCTTCGTGAGTATCCGTCCT
>JABWBM010000128.1 GCA_013360495.1 Planctomycetaceae bacterium | reverse complement strand
CCCCGGCATCAGAACCCCGGCTCTCGGCGCGCCCGCCACAGGGCGCCCCCGATCTCGCTCCGGAAGGGAAAAAGCCTGCTTCAACAAGGAACCGTGCGGCTACCAGCGCCGTCGGGGGCATCAATGTTGACGAGGCGACCCTCGGTTTTGGGCAAGCCGCCCTTGATCTCAAGCTCGCCACAGGCCAGCAGTTACGCGAAGCAATGCTGATCAAGCGCGCCTATGAGCAATCGTCCGGCCGTGTTCCAACGCTTGGGGACATCCTTATCACGCTCGGGTTCATCAACCGCGACCAGATGACGCGTATCCTGCGCCATCAGGAAATCTTCGGCATCGCTACCAAGATTCCCGGCTTCACCATCGTCGAGAAGATTGGCCAGGGCGCCATGGGTACGGTCTACAAGGCCAAGCAGGTTCGCCTCGACCGTTGGGTAGCGATTAAAATTCTCTCCCCTGAACTCGCTGCGAATGAGAAGGCGCGAACGCGTTTTATTGCCGAGGCTCGTGTTGCCGCGCGCCTCAACCATCCGAACATTATCACCGGCATCGACGCCGGCGAGGTGGAAGACCTCTGCTACTTCGCCATGGAATACGTCGAGGGCGAAACTGTTCAGCGCCTGATCGAGCAACGCGGCCCCTTCGACGAGATGATAGCGCTGACGATCGTGAGTCAGATCGCCCAAGCCCTCGATCACGCCTCGACGCATTCGCTGGTGCACCGCGACATCAAGCCCGACAACATCATGCTCAACAAAGAGCAAAACGCGAAGCTGCTCGACCTCGGCCTCGCCAAGATAATGCTCGGCGACCGGCCCAGCAGCGACACGCAGGGGATGGCCGTCGGCACGCCCAACTATATCTCGCCCGAGCAAGCCATGGGCTGGAGCGAGATCGATATTCGCGCCGACATTTACAGCCTTGGCGGAACGTTCTACACCATGCTTACCGGACAAACGCCCTACACCGGTCCATCGCAGGTGGTGATGTACCGGCATATCCACGAGCCGCCGCCGGATGTTCGAGCGATCCGCTCGGACGTGTCGCAATTCACTGTCGATCTGTGCGCGTGGATGATGGCCAAGCAGCGCGAATACCGGCCCCAATCGCCGCGCCACCTGCTCGACCGCCTCAACGAGGCCCTTGGCATGTCGCAGGGGAACGCCTCGTCCCATTCCGCCATGAATGCCCCGGCCCATCTTCAGCAGAGCAGCGGCCAGGTTCCCGCCTATCCCTACGGCCAGCCTCAACAGCAGGAGTTCCAGCAGTCTCAACAGGAACAGGCTGATCCGCGGCGTCTTCCCCGCAAACGCCGCAGAAATTACGGAGCCGGTTGGTAAGACATGGCCGCCCCCACTATCGATATTCTTGCCATTGGCGCCCACCCCGACGACGTCGAGATGACGAGCGGCGGCTACTTGGCGCTCGCGGGCAAGCAGGGCAAACGCACCGCCATCCTCCACCTCACCTGCGGCGAGATGGGGACACGCGGGACATCCGCTGAACGGAAGAAAGAGGCGGAAGCGGCAGGCTCAGCGCTCGGCGCGGTCGAGGTTCGCTTCGCGGGGCTGCAAGACGGGCATGTGTGGTGCAATGAAGAACAGGTTGCCGTCGTGGTGAGAGTGTTGCGTGAATTGCGCCCGGCGTTGGTGATCGCGCCATGGACAACGTGCCACCATCCGGACCATGAAGAGGCGGCGAAGATCGTGATCCGCGCCTGTCATTTTGCGGGCAAAACAAAATACAATGACGGCAGCAAGGACAAGCCCCACAACGTCGCGGGTCTGATTCACGCCCGCTATAGCTCGTACTTCGAGCCCTCGTTCTATGTGGACGTGTCGCCGGTCATCGTGCAGAAACGCAAAGCCATCGAGTGTTACGCCTCGCAGTTCAAGCCGAAGGCTGGCGAGCCGGAAACGCGCCTTTCCAATCCGTCATTCCTCGATCAACTGCTCGCCCGCGGGCATAGCATGGGCCTGTCCACTGGCGTCGAACATGCGGAAGCCTACCGTAGCGCCGGCGCACTGGTGCTGCGCGATCCCCACGCGCTCTTTCTCGATCAAGCGTCGCTCCCGCGCATGACACGGTAGATGGCCGTCAATTCATTCAAATCATGCGGCTGACCATGCGCCGCTTGAGCCAGATGGCGATTCCCGACGCGATCAGAAACCATGTGAACGGCACGACGAAGGGCAACAGAAAGCTCTCCCTGTCGATCGACATCAGCAACAGGCTCAAGGGATACGCAAACGAAGCGCGCACGCCGACGAACATGACGTGTGTCGAGGTATAGGGGAGGGCGTCCCGCCCGCGGGCGAAGCGCACCGGCCCGAGCGCCCATGCGTAATCGAGAAAGGTCATGCCAATACCGAAGATGACGAACCCTGCGAGCGCGAAGCCAAGACCGAGATTCAGGCTGACTGGCGCCGTCAGCCAGGCCACCAGCAGCAATGCCGGATAGAGCGCGACCGTCAGGTAGGCCGCGAGCATGATGCTCGTCTCCTTCCACTGCGAGAGGCGGTTGGCGAGCAGAATATGCCCCAAAAACTGCATGCCGTAGTACGCGACGACGTTGTGAAACGAAAATAGATGCAGGTCGATGGCGAAGACCTTGTCGTAAAACACCGGAATCACCGGCGCCAGCATCATGAACGCCGCGCCATAGATCACGAAGGCAAGCTCGAAGATAGCGAAATCCCGGTCGCGATTGAGCAGTCTCGCCGTGGCGGCGAAGGGCTGGAGGCCGCGACGCATCCACTGAAGGGGCGAGAGCGACGAAGGCCACGTCTCGGGCATGCGCGCCGAAATTGGCGGCGTTTTCGCGCGCCGGACTTTTGGACGGCGCAGCATGTAAAGACTCAACGCGCCGACGCCGCCCGAAACGGGAACAATCCAGTGAAGCAATTCGGGGAAGGGATCGAGCAGCGACATGAAGAGCGTGTTGCCCGCGATGATGCCGGCGATGTGCCAGCGTTTGACGAGTCCATAGTAGTGTTCCCGTTCGGCAGGCTCGTAATTACTGCCAAAAACCGCGTTAGACGCCGAGTTGACGCCCGAGCACATCCACGCGTGAAAGGTCGTGATCACCACCACCGCCCAGGGGCTGATGCCTTCGAAGAAGAAGATCGAAAAGGGGAGCACGCGGCCGACGATGGCGACGAAGGAAAGGTAGCGCGTGCCGCGCCACTGCGATACCGCCCAGAGAGGCGCCGTCATTACCGAGGCCGACGGCAGCCAGCCCATCAGCATCGAGAGCAGCGCCTTGTCGTCCTCCGCGACGTTCATCGTGCGTAACATGACGTAGACAAGACCGGAGTTGAGGGCGATGCCGTTGAAGATGCCTTCCAAAAATTGAAAGGCGCGGTGATAGCCATAGGTGTAACGTCCGACGCGCGAAAGGGGCGGATGGGGTTTGTAGAACTTCGCGAGGGAGATGCCAGCCATGGTGCGCGCCTTGATGCTCGTGCGAGACCTGCTCGCGGCGCGCTCGATCGCTTCCCGTGTCAGACCTCGGACACGCGCACTTATCGGATTCCGTTGCGCTATGCGCAAGGGGCCCGTTGTACTGCTGGAATTCGCGCATTGGCGTTTGCGCCGGGCACAAAGTATGCTCGTCCTCTCTCTAAGGACATGAAAGACGTGTATCCTCAGGCGGGAGAACGTGATGCGATTTCTATGCAAAAGTTTGCGCGTAGCGATGCCGGTGTTCGTCTTCGTCGCGCTGCTGACCTCGGTTTCAGCGCAAGATATCCCCGATCATCCGAACAAGCTCAAGTTCCCCGAACTCAAATTCGAAGTGCCATCGCGCGAAGGCATGCGCCATACGCTCAAGAACGGCATGACGTTGTGGTGGGCGCAGGATAAGGGCGCCGCCGGGCTTCCGGCCTTGTTCCGCCTCGAAGCCGTCATCAAAACATCCGATATGCTCGATCCCGCGGGCAAGACCGGGCTTGGTTCCTTCACCATGTCGATGATGCGCGAAGGGGGAACGGCGACCCACAGCCGCGAGAAGCTCAACCGCGAGCTCGATCTGCGCGCCGCATCCCTTGGCGCGGACATCGACGAAAACTATGCCAGCGCTTCGGTCACGTGCCTGCACCGCGATCACGCGCTCTGCCTGCAATTGTATTCGTCGATGCTGCGCCAGCCGGCGTTCAATCAGGCCGACGTCGACCGCGTTCGGGCGCAGTGGCTGCAGAGCATCCGCCACCGCAACGATGACCCGTCCGGCATCGAGGGCCGGGAATGGTCACGCTTGCTCTTCGGCGACCACCCTTCTGCCCGGTCGGTGACACGCGCGAGCGTCGAGGCCATCACCATCGACGACATGAAGAAATGGCACCAGCAGTATGTCCAGCCCCAGAACATCATGCTCTACGGTTCGGGCAGCTTGAGCGCCGGCGAAGCGGTCAAGGCGCTGGATACGATCTTTGCCGAATGGAAACCCACGGGAGAACGCAACGCCTTCACAGTCCCCGAGGCCACACAGGCCGCCAAGCCGGGCATCTACCTCATGCACCGCGATCAGGCGCAAGCGCACCTGCGTATCGGCCTCGTCGCCTATCAACGCGAGTTCGAAGATTACTATCCGTTGATTGTGATGAACCAGATTCTCGGCGGCGGCGCATTTTCCTCACGCATTACGCAGGAAGTCCGCGTCAAGGAAGGCTTGAGTTACGCTCAGGGATGCCGCTTCGCCATGCCCGACCTGTACAAGGGCGATTTCATGGCCTACGTGCAGACCAAGAATGAAACTTTGGCATTCGCCGCGCGGCTCGTGATGCGCGAGATCGCGCGTATCCGCGACGAAGCGGTCTCCGAAACCGACCTTGAGACGGCGAAGCAATTCTTCATCGGCGCGTTTCCGCAGCAGTTCTCCACGCGCGGCAACACGGTGCAGGTTTTCGCCCTTGCCGAATACAACGGCCGCCCCGAGAACTATCAGGAGGAATGGCGCAACCGCATCGCAGCCGTCACCATCGCCGACGTGCAGCGCGTCGCGAAGAAATACCTCAAGCCGGATCAGCTGGTGATTTACGCCCTTGGCGACGTGGCGAAAATCCGGCAGGGCAGTTCCGACCACGCCATCAAGCTCGCAGACCTTGGCATGCCGGTCACCGAGTTGCCGCTGCCGGAGCCAGAGAACCTGACCGTTGTGCCGAAGACGCCGGAGCAGCCCAAGCCGCCTCAAACGCCTGTCGAACCGCCGAAGTAGGTTCTGTACCACGAAGGACACGCATGAGTTTTGTCGTCGAATTGTTCTTTGACGATCAAGGCGAACGTTTGGTAGTCGATCTTTGGCGGCAGGTCGAGCGGACGTACGAGGGGTTCTCGCTTCCGGCGATAGGCGCGCGGCCTCACATATCTCTTGGCGTTTTTGACAGCGCGGGCAAAAGCCACGCGAGAATCGAGCTTGAGAAAATCGCAGCGCACAATGCTCCGTTTGAGATTCGTTTTTCACACATCGGAATTTTTCCAACAACCGAGGGAGTGGTATTCCTCGCGCCGGAACCCAACGAACGACTGACACAGCTCCAAATCGAAGTCCACAACTGTATCAAACCATACGTCGAGATGACGCATCGCTACTATGATCCGGCATTGTGGCAGCCGCATTGCACCGTGGCGATTTGGCTTGATAAGACACAAGCGCTGGAGACATGCCGCAATTTCAAACCTGTGCCTGTGGCGATTGCAACGTCCATCGGCGTGGTCAAGGTTCACAACGGCGGCTCGAAGGATATGAAGATTGAGGAGCTTTTCACGCTCCCCTTGGGCGGCCGGCGTTGATTTCAAAGAAAGCGTTCCGCCCGTGACAATCCCGCGCCGCTTATGTAGAAGGCGCTGCGTTGTCATGCCCGCGGTGCGAGGTTGTTATCCCGCGCACTTGGGCATCCAGTCTTGCTCATAAGTTCAAACCTGGATTCCCGCCTTCGCGGGAATGACGACTGGAGGACATCGCCATGCCCGCATCGTCACTTGATCAGGTTGTCTCGCTCTGCAAGCGCAGGGGGTTCATTTACCCCGGCTCCGCCATTTATGGCGGGCTCGCCAATTCGTGGGACTACGGCCCGCTCGGCGTCGAGCTTGCCCGGAACGTCAAGCAGCAGTGGTGGGAGGCGATGGTGTATCGCCGCGACGACATCGAGGGGCTCGACTCGGGAATTATCCTGAATAGGAAAGTTTGGAAGTATTCGGGGCACGAGGGCGGGTTCAATGATCCGCTGGTTGACAACAAGGAATCGAAAAAGCGCTATCGCCTCGATCATTTGCTTGAAGCGCAAAGCGCGGCAACTTTGCAAAAACTTGTCGAGCTTATTCGCATGAAAACAAAAGCTTCTGAGATCGACACGGCGCCAGATAAACTCATTAATGGTCTCGTTCACGCTCTTTTCGATCTCAAGAGTTCAGCAGGAGAATTGTTGACCCAAGCGAAAATCGTCGACCCGGAGACCGATGAGCCGGGCAATTGGACGGAGCCTCGCCAGTTCAACATGATGTTCTCCACGCAATTCGGCGTGACTGCCGACGAAGAAAACAAAGTCTATCTGCGTCCCGAAACCGCGCAGGGAATCTTTGTCAACTTCAAGCATGTGGCCGAGACTTCTCGCCGTAAGCCGCCCTTTGGCGTCGCGCAGATCGGCAAGAGTTTTCGCAACGAGATTACGCCTGGGAACTTCATCTTCCGCACTCGTGAATTCGAGCAGATGGAGATGGAGTTCTTCATACCACCACCGCCGTATGCCGAGGGCGAGCGCACGGACGACGAGTGGCACGCCCATTGGGTCAACGAACGCTTCAATTGGTACACAGACCTTGGAGTGTCGCCGGAACGTCTACGAAAACACAATCACCCCAAAGAAGTTCTCTCTCATTACTCCAAAGCCACCACGGATATTGAATATCGTTTTCCGGGTTCGCTCGGGTTTGCGGAGCTGGAGGGCATTGCCAACCGCTCTGACTTCGACCTGACCGCCCATTCCCGAGAGGTACCGAACAACACTGAAGCGCGCGAAAGGTTGAAACTTCCACCGAATCCCGATTCAGTTGAGAACCTCACCTTCTTCGATCAGGAGAAGAAACAACACATCGTGCCGTGGGTGATCGAACCTGCCGTGGGTGTTGCTCGGCCGATGCTGGTATTCCTGTGCGAAGCGTTTGCCATCGAGCTTGTGGACGAACTGCCCGAGGCCGACGCCAAGCGCGCAGGCGAGCAGCTTGCCGCCTATCTCAAATCCGTCGAGAAGAGCGAAAACCTCGACGACGGCGACAAGAAGGCCATCGTCGATTATGGACGCCAACTGGCGGCCATGGAGATCGGCAAGGCGTTGCCGCAAGTTTCGGCGCTGCTTGAGCTCAAAGGCGCCACGCGCATCGAACTGTCGAAGAAGCTCAAGGGCCTCGTCGACAAGCTGATCGAAACCAACTATCGAACCGTGCTCAAGCTCGATTGGCGGCTCTCGCCGATCAAGGTCGCCGTCTTCCCGCTCAAGAAGAACGAGGACAACATCGTCACCCTCGCGCGCAAAGTTCGCGCCTCGCTCGCGGCGCACTGGCGCACGGTCTATGACGACACCGGCGCCATCGGCAAGCTCTACCGGCGGCAGGACGAGATCGGCACGCCTTATTGCGTCACGGTGGATTTTGAGTCGCTCAAGGAAAATACGGTTACGGTTCGCCATCGCGACACCATGGCGCAGGAGCGCGTGGCGATCCACGATCTCGTGCCCTTCTTCTCGCGCAAGTTCAGCCACCCGGCGCACTGCCGCGAAGCATAATTGTTGAAAATCAGGCCAGACCTTCTTGTGTGAGCAGGCGCATCAGGCGCGACTTGAAGAGCTTGAGGGCATTCGAGCGGTGCGAGACCGAATCCTTGGCCACAGCTTCAACTTCACCAAAAGTGGCGTTAAATGGCGGGTAATAGAAGAGAGGGTCGTAACCGAAGCCGCGCTTGCCCTTGAGTTCGCGCGCGATGCGTCCCTCGACCTTGCCCTCGACAGTGAACACAACCCCGTTCTGCGTGGCGAGCGCAATGGCACAGACAAAACGCGCATTGCGCTTCTTGTCAGGAACATTGCGCATGGCGTCGAGAAGCTTCGCGTTGTTGGCGGCGTCATCGCCATGAACGCCCGAATACCGCGCGGAATGGATCCCGGGAGCGCCGCCGAGAGCGTCCACCACAATGCCGGAATCGTCCGCCAGCACCAGCACGTCCGACGCGCGCAGGCGGTGTGAGTCATGATTGATCACGCGGCTGCCGAAGGTTCCCTGCCGGTCAAGGCCGAACAAACCCCGCGCTTCTTCCCGCGCCAAATTGGCGGCTTCTTTATCGATCACGCCGGTGTCGTCGGTTCCAGCAGCGGTATGGCGCCCCGATGCGCTGGCCCCGCGCCATGCATAGAGATATTTGGCGTAGATGGCGGCTTTTTTTCCGGCGTTTTCGGCAAATGTCTTGCCGTCCTCTTCGATGCTGCCCATGGCCTGCGAATCCGGGAATGGAACGACCCCGAGCGACGGAATTGACGCCAACATGCGCCGGATTTCCTCGACTTTGTGGGTATTCGTGCTGCCGATGACCAGTTCGACTCGTGCCATGGTGCGTATTCCTGCGCTTCCCTTCTTGTATCGGGTAAAAGTAGCGGAATATGAAGGGAAAGCACGCCGGTTATGCAGAGTTGACCAGCGCTTTTTTCCGGCCAAAGGTCGCGAAGGGGAAACCTGTGAGCGAAATCAACAAGATCCAGACGCGCGGGAGCACCGAGAGCGCGATGGCTTGTTCCGGGGGGACGCCATAAGCGCCAAAGAGCAGAATGAACGCGCCTTCGCCTACGCCCCATCCTCCCGGCGGAGCACCCGGCAGTGAGCCAACAATATTCGCGATCGGGACGAGCAGCGCGTAATGGGCGACCGATATATTGGCTATCTCCATGCCCTCGCCCACGGCGATGACCGAGCCGATCAGCCCCACTTGCGCGATGAGCGAGAAGATTGCCGCCTTGACGATAGATTTCGGCGCGCGCTTATAGACCGTGAATGCATCCATGAATGCGCGCAACGGTCCCTGAAATGGTATGCGCTTGCCAACCCATGACACGCCGAGCCGCTTGCGGATCCGCCGGCTGAGTAAAAGCGATAGACCGAACACCAGCCCGCCAGCCAGCGAAAGCACCACCGCCGCCGATGGGCCATCGATGTTGCGCGCCGTAAACATCAGCGCAACGGCGGCGATTAGCGCCAGCACCGCGAGGCCCGTAAGCCGGTCGATGGTAACGGCTGCCAGCGCTTCCGCCTTCCCCGCTCCTCCATGGTTTGCGAGGTAGAGAGCCTTGAGCGGATCGCCGCCCACCTGTCCCGCCGGTATGACATTGCCATAAAACAGGCCGACGAGCGTCCCCTTGAGCACCACGCCGTAGGACATCGGCGCGAAGGGCAGCAGCGCCCGCATCCGGAAGACCTGAATCAGGATCGCCACGAGGGTGAGCGCGAACGAAACGATCGCAAGCCACGGCGGAATCCCCTTGAGGTAATGCAGCAAGCCGTGGCGTATGAAACTGGTGGTCTGGCCAACGGCCTGCCCGGGATTCGCGGCGAATTGACCCGCCGGAGCGGTAAACGCCGGAACCTCTTCGAATGGCACCGTGACGCGCTTGTCCTCGGTCGTGACCGCCTTGAGCATGCGGCCCTCGATCTGGACGCTCTTGATCTTGCCCGCGCGGACCTCGTCCACGAACGTCGAGTAGGGGATCGGCGCCTGGGCGGTGGCGCGCGTGTTGAACTGGTTGAAGACCGTCATCAGCACCAGGCCGATCACCAGCCAGACTGCGAGGTTTTTGAACATGTTGTTCAAGCTTGCTCTCCTTCTACAGCGTCGAGCGATAAAAACATCATTCTAATCAAAACAGTCAGCGCAATGTTCGCCCGAGCAAATAAAGCTCGGGGCTACGGTCGCGTGAAGCATCCGGTTTCCGCACCACGACAGTCTTGAAGGTATCCGGCATCAAGTTCAGGAAGGCTTCGTAGTCGGTCCCCTGAAAGACTTTGACCAGAAACGCACCATCCGGTTTCAGGCGTGTT
>JABWBM010000127.1 GCA_013360495.1 Planctomycetaceae bacterium | reverse complement strand
GTAAGCGTAAAGCTATGCTGCTGATCATTCCGAAACGGTCGCGGTGGGAGCCAATGCCCCAGAACGTTATTAAGCCTGAAGAAGCCGAGGCGTTGATTAAGGACGCTAAGAACTTCAATTTCGCTTCGATCGAGGCGTCGGCCCGTGAACTGGTCGCGCGCGCCAGGACCGAAGCGGAAGCGCTGATCAATCGCGCTCGCAGCGAAGTCGATAAACTTCGCGCCGATGTGCGTAAGCAAGAATTCGAATCCGCCCGACGTGAAGGCTATGACAAGGGTTACGAAGAAGGTCTCGCCAAGGGCCAGCAGGAAGGCCAACAGCAAGCCTACGACCAGCATCTTCAAGAACTCCAAGGCAAGACTTCGACGGTCGCGAATGCCGTGCAGGCGATCGCGAGCGAACTCGACACGCGGCGCAAGGCGTTGATTGAACAAGCAGAGCAGGACATGCTCTCGCTCTCTTTCGCCATTGCCGAGAAGATTACTCGCGAGACGTTTGCATGCAGCCCGAACGCAGTCCGCAATGTTGTACGTAATGCCATCGACCTTGTGCTCACCCGCACGTCTGTCGATGTCTTTGCCAACCCGGACGATATTGTTCCGATCGACGAGTACTTGCCCGAACTGCGAAAAGTGTTCACAGACCTTGGCGCTGTCCAGCTTCATCCCGATCCTGCCCTCGAACGTGGGAGCGTGGTCGTGAAGGCGGGCCGCGGCGAGGTGGCCCTGAAGCTCAACGAGCAGCTTGATGCCATCGTGAAGGACGTGTTGGGCTTGAGCGC
Organism: Planctomycetaceae bacterium; assembly: GCA_013360495.1. Taxonomy (GTDB): domain Bacteria; phylum Planctomycetota; class UBA8742; order UBA2392; family JABWBM01; genus JABWBM01. The sequence goes on along the minus strand of JABWBM010000127.1, from coordinate 9,299 downwards.
GTCGCAGGTTCGCGCGTTGAATAACGGAAGCTGAAAGCCTTATGAGCACCCTGTTCGCCGAGGCCCGCACCCAGCTTAAAGATTTCCTGCCCGCCAACATTCGCGGCGAGATCGCTGATGTCGTCGGTCTCACCATCGAATGCGACGATTTTGCGGCTCCCGTCGGCGCGTTGTGCGAAATTACCTGCCGCCATGGCAACGAGTGCGTCGAGGCCGAAGTTGTCGGCTTTCGCGAATCACGCTCGATTTTGATGCCCTACGGCCCGATGCGAGGTTTCTCGCGGGGCGACCCAGTGCGCCTGCTTCGCTCTCGCCAGACCATTCCGGTGGGGGAGAGCTTGATCGGTCGTGTGCTTGACGCCCGCGGTATGGCTATGGATGGCAAACCCGAACCTTTTTGCCTCGCGCATGGGGATGTCTATCGTACCGCCCCCAACGCCATGACGCGGACGATCATCTCGCAACCAATCGCCACTGGCGTGAAGACGATTGACGGCTTGTTCACCTGTGGGCGCGGCCAGCGTATGGGGATCTTCTCCGGTTCAGGCGTCGGCAAGTCGACGCTGCTCGGCATGATCACACGCAACACTGACGCCGATGTCGTGGTGCTCGGGTTGATCGGCGAACGTGGCCGCGAGTTGAAGGAATTTCTGGTCAACGATCTGGGCGAGGAAGGGCTCAAACGTGCGGTGGTGGTGTGCGCGACGAGCGATCAACCGCCCCTGCTGCGCGTGAAAGCCGCGTTCACCGCAACGGCCGTCGCAGAGCACTTCCGCGCTCAGGGCAAGAACGTATTGCTGCTGATGGACAGCTTGACGCGTATGGCGATGGCCCAGCGTGAAATCGGCCTGTCTGCCGGAGAACCGCCGACCACGAAGGGCTATCCGCCGTCGGTCTTCAATATGATGCCGCGCCTGCTCGAGCGCGCGGGGGCAGTTGATGGCGGTTCGATAACCGCCTTTTACACCGTGCTCGTCGAGGGCGACGACATCAACGAGCCGATCGCCGATACTGTCCGCGGTATCCTCGATGGCCATATCTGGCTTCTGCGAAATCTTGCCAACAAAGGGCATTATCCCGCTATTGGCGTCGGAGACTCCATCAGCCGTTTGATGACCAGCATTTCGGCCAAAGAGCATATCAAGGCGGCGACCCGCATGCGCGAGCTCTATGCAACCTATTCCGAAGCCGAGGATTTGATCAACATTGGCGCGTATCGTGCGGGCTCAAGTCCGACGGTGGACGAGGCAATCCGATTGATTGAAAGCATTCGTGGATTCTTGCGTCAGGCCACCCATGACCGCTTCACCTTGGAGCAGACCATCGACGCTCTCAAGGCAGCCATCGAGTTTTCCAATGGCGAACAAACGGCCGCGCAAACGGGGCCGCAAAAACGTCCAACTACCGTTGTGCGCGGTGTAGCAGGAAACCCTGCGGCACAAGAGCGTATTGTCCGGCCAACGGCAGCGGTCATGCCGAACGAGCGGCTCGTCAATACCGGCCAGCAACGCATGCCGAACCAGCAGCCTACGGCGGCGCCGGGCCGACACCCGGTCAATGCGCCGGGCCGTAAACGCTAACCGGCCCTTGGTTTATCCCCAGCCTCTCTCTAACATCCGGCCCATGAACCGAATCGCCGCTATTTTCATTGCGCTCATGTTTGCATGGCCGCTCGAAGCCCAGGGCGGGTCAGAGTCGGAGGTTCCGCCGGCGTCCGGGCCAAACAAAGAGCAATTGCCGGAAGTGAAGCCTGATTCTGGCAACATTGTCCGGAACGACCGTGTTCTGTCACGTCTTGGTTTCGACCTGCGGATTGGCGGGACGCTGGAATTCGAGTTCAAGCGTACCCAGCGCGAGGAGGACCAGGGCGTATTCTCGGCGCCATCACGCGCGCACTATGGCCTCGATCTCGACAAAGCGTCATTGACGTTGAGCGCGATGTTGCGCTCCAACGTCCATGCCAATGTCGAGTTCGAATTCGACGAGGACGATGCGCAACTTGATGAAGGGTATGTGACGTTCATCAATCCGCTGACGGGCATCGAACTGATACCTCGTCTTTCCGACGATGTTCACGATAACTTGTTGATTGGTCTTGAAGATCCTTTTTGGCGTAACACCAAACGCGTAAGCGAGAGTTATTCACTGTTGCAGAATTCGCTCGCGCGCGACGAGCGCATGCAGGCGATCTACACGGTGACTCTTTTCGATTTCGCCTATGTGATTGCGGGAATAAGCAATGGCGCGTCGCTTGCCCTTGACGGCAGTGTCGACGAAACGGAGAACTATCCCATCCTTCAAGATGACCGGGGAGCGCACTTCGCGGGGTTTGATGACGACGATCAGATTTCGCGCCGCATCGAAACAGTGCTCGGTGCGGGCGTCGCGTTTGATCTCGCGTCGGGCTACAGCGCGTCGGTCTTTCCCAAAAACGCCGCGTTCCGCCCGATGGACCTGCAGCGGCTGCACAAGGATTTCGCCCACTTCGGCGTCTGGTTTACCAGTGACCGGCTGAGCGACAACGAGCGGACGTTGTTGGCGGGGCTCCAGGGCGCGGATGCCACGTCGCAGAAATGGCGGCTTGGCGGTATAGCGGAGATGGTGCTCGATCTCGATGGAGCGGTGCTCGGCGCGCGCTTCGAATATGCCCACGCCGCTGACGGCAGACTCAAGCGCAATTTCTGGTCGTTGGATACATCCGTAACCTGGCCCATCGCCTACTTCATTGACAGCATGACGCCCTTCGCGCGCTACAGTTCGTTGCGGGGAAACCGCGACGGTGCGCTGGTGACGGGTGCCGCAATACAGGCGGTGATTGATACAGCGCTGATGACCGCCGATCGCGCGCAATTCACCATGGGAATGTCGCTAGAATTGGCGCAAGAGATCAAGCTGATCTTCGAGTTCACACACAACGATGAGAGTTTTCATGTCGCCGCGCCTCTCTCAAGCCGTGTGGATAACGATCTCTACCTGCTTGCGCTGCACATCGGCTGGTAGCGGGTCACCGCGCCGGTTCGTAGACGATTCCTTCGCTGACGATGCGGAAAACGCCGTGCTCACGGATAAAGTTGTAACGCACCTTCGATGGCACCGGAGGATGTTTTTTCGTGATTTCAATATCGAGGTCTTTCTCGCCAAAACCCACGGAAATCGGCTCCCCGAAGTCTGCAAGGGCAGATTTCCCGGTGTTCAGGAATCCAAGCATATCGCCGCGATATTCAGGCAACTTTTTGATTGCATCGATCCATTGCTTGGTGCTGCAGAGGCGGAGGTAAGCCATGCGTTCTTTGTCCGACATTGGATCGCCTATGACGTTATCCAACACGTTCCGGATGTGCTCACCAAAAATTGCGCCATAATGGTAGGCGTAAAATGCCATCTGCGGCGTATCCAATTGGAGGCCGAACGCTGGAACGATGCGGTCGAAAACAAAGAGCCGGGTATTCGCTTTCACGAGCAGATTGTCAATGCGAAGCTTACCGCCTTCGTCGACAATGAACACCACAAAGCGGAACTGTTCGTTCAATCGCACGGCGAAGAATTCGCCGTTATCCATTGGCGCACCATCGGAGTAGCGCAGTTTCCACGGGTACGCGAATTCGATGCGCGCCGGGCCTTCCGCAGCGATCAACGTCTTTGATTTCGCAACGTATCTGTCGAAGCTCTCATGCTGGAGCGCGATTTCATTGCGGGCATAGTCCGTGAGCATGGCATTGGCCGCCGCGCTGTCGCCGCGCCCGAGGGCTTCGAAATAGGCGAGTACGAATGCGCCATGACCGCGATCTTCGACTTTACAGGCTTCACGGACGGAATCGAGTGTTGCCGGCTCGGGCTTTTCCTCTTCAACGGTTTTGCAACTCGCGCACCCGGTCGTCAGCGCCATAAGCGTGACGGTCATCGCTGCGCGAAGAAGTCGGGGCTGATGCCATCGATGCGCCATTGCTCGAACTCCTGCACAAAGTGGACACGAATTTCCCGCGCCTCGCCGACGCCCGGCCCCTCCGGCCAATATTGCAGCATCAGTTCTGCCGTATTCGGTCCGCGCGGATAGCCGCGGTCATCAGTGAAACGGGGACTTGGCACTTTCGGGGGGAGCGTAACAAAAACCCCGTGCTCGCGCATGGCGGAAATTTTTCCAGTGACCAGCGCGCCGAAACGCTGAATATCGTCGCGTAAGGCGCTTACTTCAAGAGATGCATTGAGTTCGTCGAGCTGTTGATGATAGGCGGCGGGGTTTTCCTCATAACGAATGTCACCGAGGCCCGGGCTGATTTGGCCGAGCAGGTAGCGTCGCGAGAAGAACGCCACAACTCGCTCGTTCTGCTGCTCGAGTGCGAGAGTCTCCATGTCAAACCACACGCCATCGGGGCCAATGGGCAGGCGGCGCAGGACAGATGTATCGCTCACGCCCGTTCCGGAGGAGCACCCAGTCGCGGTTATGAGTAAGAGACATGGGAGAATCCAGCGCATCATTCCTCTCCGCGCGCCTTGCGTTTAGCATCCAGCAATCGCCTCACTCCGGCATCGGCCGGCGCGGCAGTCTCGGTCTTTTGCGGTAAGAGGGCAAGGTGTTCGTTGCTTTGACTTTCAGGGCTCTGGCGCATGATTGGAACGCCTGATTCCTTCGATTGCGCGCGAAGATTGCGTTGGGTCGCGAGCAAAGCTTCGACCGCCTGAGTTTTGTCGCGGTCAATGGGCCGGTATCGTAGGAGCGAGGGGAAGCGTCGCGCGCAAATCAGAAGCATCAGCCCCAATGACGCCAAGAGCACACATACCCCAATGGCGTTGCGGTAATGCTTGCGCTCGGGCGGTTCGAGCGCGGCGATGTCGATGCCGCTGCCTACGACGCGGCCACCGCTCTTTTCGATCAATGTTTCAAGCCTTGTAAGTACGCCTGGGTTGGGCTGAGATTCGCGCGCCGCTGAAACCGTCATCAGGCTTTCGCCCAAGGCTTGCGGCTCGCCGTCTCCCGTGGGCTCAAGCCACAGGGAAAGGCGGTACATGCCCTCGCCCCAAAGCCCGGCCTTTCCGGCCGATCCTGTCGCCGACACCGGCGCAATCTCCACGTTTCTGCCTTCGCCTTTTGGCCCGCGGAGCAGTCCTGTAACGTGTCCGGCAGGCAGCGAGCCGTGCTGAAATTCAACAGCAATGGCGTCGCCATTGATCTCGTAACTGAAATCAAGTTGATCGGCGTTCGTTCCGGCGCACAGCCAGCGCGTCAATCGCTGCCATAATTTTGGAAAGCCCTGCCAGTCGAGCCACGCATCCGCCCAGCGGTCACGCGCGTCAGAGGTGAAGACCGCACCGCGCCCAAGACCATAGCGCTTGGTTGCTAATAGCGGAGCCGCATCGGGCCCGCGAAGCCATACGGTCGCGTCCTCCCGCTCGCGTGTTGCTACCATACCTTCCAATTCGGGCGCTGATTCGATCCCAAGTTCCGCGGTCAATTCGCCGGTGCGCACAAGACTTGGAACGAAAGACCGTTCGACAATGTACCCACCACCGATACGAGCGGTCTCGGCGCTGAAGATCAGAGGTAGTGAGAGCGCGTCCTCGGTGACGAAGCTGCGCCCGCCGCCGGACTTGGCAAGCCGTTCGAGGAACGTGACATCTTTACCTGTGCCAATGGCGATGGTTGATAGTTCGATCCCGTTTTCCGCCCGTTCGCGTGCTGCGCGCTCGACCCAATCTCCCTGCTCGTCAGCGTCATCCCCATCGGCGAAGAGCAACACGTGCTTGCGCTTCGCGCTTGTCCCTCGAATCCGGTCGTAGGCTTCATCAAGCGACGTCGTAACGTCAATACCTCCACCCCCAACGGCATGGCGGCGAAGCGCGCGCACAGCCTCCTTCCGGTCATGGAGAGGAGCGAAGGGGACGATCCATTCGTTATCGGTATCGGTAGAGAGCACCCCAAACAGGTCGCCATCCATCACAAGTCCCATGGATAGTTCCGCGCCACGATTTGCCTGATCCATCTTCGAGCCATCACCGGCGGGGGCGCTCATGGAGCCGGAGCGGTCAAGAGAGATGACGAGCGCCAATTCTTCACCTTTCTCGCGTTCGACGCGGGAGCTGACGGGGAGCGTCTTTTCTAGCGGTGTGTCGTACCAGCCGCCCGGGGCAAAGCTCTGCGGCCCGCCGAGCATGACGATACCGCCGCCCGCTTTGACCCAAGCCTCGATACGTTTTTGGTTGTTGATGTCGATTTGTGTCGCCGAGACGTCTGCGAGGATGAGTGCTTGGTATCTGTCGATACGTTCGAGCGCCCCGGCGGCGTCGGCGGCGGAGGTATGGTCCACGGCGATGTCGGGCGTAGAGAGCGCAACGGCGAGTTGCTTGCCAGCGCGCATGTCGGCGCTGCCGTCGAGCAGCAGGACACGACGGGTGGTTGTGTTCGGCGAAATGTCGACGGCGAGCGTTTCGTTCCCGGGAAGCGTATCGGCGCTGGAGACGATGTTGACTTCGAGCCGGGCACCGGTGGGGGGCAACTGTTCTATGGCCATTACGATAGGCGTCATTCCGGGTTGGAGGTCGACGTTGAGCTTGGTGCGGGTTTCGCCATCAAGCCGAATGGCGAGCACTCCTGTGGCGGGCATCGTTGACCAGACGTGGATGCTGATGGTCGCGCCGTTTCCCGAATGGCGCAGGTCAAGCCGATCAAGGGCTACGTCATCGATTGTGCGCTGTTCGACGGGAACGAGGACGGTCTGTAACGGCAGCGTGGATAGGCCGCCAACACCCTGACCATCGCTGATAATCGCCAACTGGCCGCGCGCATGGGCGGGCATTCCAAGAGCGCCTAGGCGAACGGCGCTAGTAAGACGGGTTGACAGACGGGCGCTTGGATTGACATCGTTCCAGAGGATATTTTCCGGAAGGTCTTCCACCGGCGCGAAGGGGAGGAGATCGCCATAGCTCCCATGATATTCAGCAACGCCGAGGAGGGCGTCATGGGGCAAGTTCGCGCGGAGCTCGCGATAGATGGTTTGGGCTCGCGTTTCTGAGTCCGGCGAAGCGCTTGCTGAGCGGTCGACCAGAAGCAGTACCGCCCGTTCCGTGGTCTTGCCGGCTTCGCTCACACCTGAGAGATAGGATCCAAGAGACAGACAGACGCACAGTGTACCCGCGAATGCGCTCAAACGACGCAAGCCCCGCAAACGCGACATGGGCCCGCGGTAGGCTGCCCACCAAGAGAGCACGATTCCGGCAAGCGCCGAAACGCCAAAAGACCAGGGATGTGTGATGATGAGTTCACCCATGACACGACCTGCCAAGGGCAGTATGCCAGAGCGTTTACGGAAGGGTTACTTGCTTTGCGCCGGATCGGCTTGCGCGGGTTCAGGCTTTGGCGCTTGCTGTTCTTCGAGTTTGCGTACGAGGAAGGGCGGAGCGACCTTGGTGAACCATTCTTGAAACTCCGCCGTCGCGCGAAGAGTGACAAGGTCGCCGTCAAGCAACATCCACTCGAAGTGGCGGTAACTGTCGTATCCATAGAGGGCGGCCGTTCTCAAGCTCGAAAGCGCACCCTCATGGTCGGTCTTGCGCGCTTGAGCACAGGCGAGGTTGTAACATGCCACGCTCAAGTCGGAACCGTACATACTGAAATCGTCCTCGAGTTGCGCTATCAGGAGCGTGTACTCCCGGATCGCTTCGTCAAGCTGCCCGGCCCGCAAGCGCAGGTAGGCTATCTTTTTGCGCGCCTCGGGATGAACGTTGTCGTTCAAGGTCGCTGGCGCGACATTGGCTTGGGCGAGCGCATCCAAATCCTTTGCGTCCGTGGAATCCTGCGCGCTTGGCTTCGATATTTGCAAAGTCGCAAGACGGAGATTCAGGCGCTCAGCCTTACCTTGGCGGGCGAGACTGACTTCCAGTTCTTCGATAAGCGATATGTCGCCCGGCACACCCACGACTGTCGGCGCGCTTGCACCCCCAAGTTCAGTATAGAGAGCTTCAAGTTTGCCGAGGGCGTACTCGCGACCCGGCGCGCCGCCCAGCGCCTGCGCCGCCCGGCGACGCATACGCGAGATTAATTCGGCCGAGCACTGTTGGGCTTTTTCGTCAAGCTCTCCTTGCTTGCGTCCAGCGAGGATAGCGGCAACAAGCGCAACGTTGTCGCTTGCTTCGAGAAGGCGTTGAAAGGAAAGATCGACTTCAGGCATATCTTTGGCGTGAGCGGCAAGACAGAGCACTGCTTGCTGCATCGGGTTTTCGACGCCATCGGAAAGGGCAACAACGTCGCTCAACGCTCCGATAACCCATTCTCCGCCAGAGAGAAGCGACGAGTATTGCTCCTCGAAGTATCCCGGAGCGGCCGCCAGCATCAGTACCGCGCGGGTTGCGGCATAGCGGGCTTCCACAAGGAGGCGCGCTTGCAGGCGCGCGCGTGACGTTTCATCGAGAGAGAGTGCTGCTGCGTCAGTGTGAGTGCGTTCAAGCTGTCCGTATCCAAGCGCGCGCAAAGTCAATGCCGCTTCGTCAGCGACCGACGCGTCTTCATTGCCGAGTAAGCGAGCGAAAGGCGTGGTGTTTGCGAGTTCCGGCCGGGAGCGAACAAGTTTGAGCGCGTTCACCACGCGAGCCGCTTGGTTCGAAGACAACTCCTGTGAGATGTGTTTGGCAAGATCGGTGGGGGAGGTGCTGAGCGTGTCCAGGCCGTCAAGCCGATCAGATTCACGCCGGGAGCGCAGCTTGCGCATGGCGTCGTCGGCTTCGGCCTTGGCTTCTGCGGAGGAAAGAGTCACTTCTGCGGCCAAATCGGCAACATTAGTGAATACAAACATCACTACCGAGAGCAGTCCAATGGTGTGCTTGCGACACATGGCCCCCTCCTTCATAGCGCATATTCGCGCCCGTACACATTGTACGGCATATTTGAATTTTATGTTAAGCGTAAATGTGCATTTAAATTTGATCGACACGGATACAGCAGAAATTCAGTGATATTTACCATTGACATTGTTAGCTGTGCTGATCATTCGACATAAGATGCATTTAGACATAGGCATTTATCGACACGAGTTCGACATCATTTTGAAATATAAATGTAACGCGTAATATAAGCCTTATATTTCATAACTTTTAATATGTGTTGATTTCTCCGCGATACACGGCAAGATTCGTCGCCCATGACGAATGCTGCGCCATCGTCGTCTTCGCCGTCCGTGCTCGGCACAGTTTTCGGCGCTCCCTTTCGCTGGATTCGTTCGCTCTACGATTGGGTGCTCTCGTGGTCGAACCGCCCCGGAGGCGCCATCGCGCTTGGGGCGATCTCTTTCGCCGAGTCGAGCTTCTTCCCG
>JABWBM010000126.1 GCA_013360495.1 Planctomycetaceae bacterium | reverse complement strand
AAGAAAGCTCACGTCCCATTGCCACCAATGCCGGGGAAAGAATCACCTCCGGGCCGCATACTGCAACGATTGCGGCACGAAGCTGAACCACAAATCGCGCGGCGATACAACGCGTGAACGTTTGCACTTCGACGTTGTCCATCCGATCAACGCCGAGATTCGCGCCATGGTCCACGACGCCATTATGCGCGAGATTGAACTTCAGCGCCGTAATGGATCCAGTGCTGCCGATTGCGCTGAAATGGAAGGTTAACCTAGACCGTCGCGCGTTGTAGGCTGCGACAATGTCTTCACTTCCGTCAATCGTGGTAGTCGGCGCTGGGCGGCTCGGGACACACCTCGCTTTTCACTTGATCCGGCAAGATATCTCCGTAACGGCATTGATCACCAGCCGGCCAGAGATTGTTCGCACATGGCAATGGATTCCCGGCGCGACAGCTGTTCGTTCCCGTTTCGAACATGCGGCGCTGCCGGGTGAGTTGGTTTTTCTCTGTGTGCCCGACCGTGCAATCGCCAGCGTCGCGCGCGACGCAGAGCCCTTTCTCAAAGGAAAAATGGTCGTTCATTGTTCAGGCGCCCACAATGCTGCAATTCTTCAAGCCTTAGCCAATGAAGGCTCAATGACCGGAGTCTTTCACCCTCTGCAATCGTTCCCGGCGTCAGTGGATACGCGGCAAGCGCCATTTCAAAACATCTCCATTGGCATAGAGGCAGACGACAAGGTTCTTTCCGGCCACTTGGAGGCAATTGCCCGGGCGCTCGGCAGCCGCCCGCTCCGTCTCCCTGCCGATCCCCAATCTCGCAGCCTCTACCACCTTGCCGCGGTACTCGCGAGCAATGCTTTGATACCGCTCATGGATGCCGCTATCACTGCCATGCGCGTTTCCGGCATGGGTGATGAACGCGCCGCGAGTGAAGCGTTGTTGCCGCTCGTCAGGGGCACGCTCAATAATCTTGACCATGTTTCACCGGGCGAAGCTCTCACCGGGCCAATCGCTCGTGGCGATCTCGATACGATCCGGAGCCATTTGATTGCGCTATCGGCGCATCAGGAGTTAAAGGAGCTTTACGTGCTAGCCATGCGCGCAACGGCGCGGATCGCTCGGGACGCGAGTCGAATCGAAAAAGCAACCTACGATTCCATCATTCAACTTTTGCGCTGACTTCCTGACGTTGGGCGAGCGTCGCGTAGAGGCCATCCGCCGTTCGAAGGGTTTCATGCGTTCCACGCTCAACAATGCGCCCGCGATCAAGGACGATGATTTCTCCAGCATGCGCAATAGAGGTGACGCGTTGTGAAATCATAATTACCGTGCAACCTGCAAGCTGTTCTTTGAGCGAACGCAGAATGTGTTCCTCTGTTTTCGTGTCGACAGCGGACAAACAGTCATCAACCACGACGATGCGTGGACGGCCGGCCAGCGCCCGGGCAATAGCTAACCGCTGCTTCTGCCCGCCGGAGAGGTTCACTCCACGCTCGCCAAGCATGGTGTCGTAGCCCTTGGGCAGATTCGCGATCTCTCCGCTCACGCCAGCCAATTCAGCCGCTTCGGCGACCTGCTCCCGTTGGGCGCCGGGAGCGCCGAATGCGATATTCTGAGCGACGGTTTCGGAGAATAGAAATGTCTCCTGCGGCACGTAGCCGATAGCGGCGCGAAGGGAATTGGCTTCGTAATCACCGACTGGCTTTCCATCGATCAGAATCTCGCCCGAAGCCGGTTCTTCGAGACGCAGGAGCAAGTTGGCAATCGTCGATTTCCCGGCGCCCACAGGCCCGGTGATGCCAAGGACGCTCCCCGCTTGGACGCGAAAGCTGATGTTGTGGAGAATGGGCTTCCCCGGTTCGAAGCCAAATCCCACCCCGCGAAATTCGATGTCGCCCTTAATGTTTGTCGCATTGTCGCCGGCCGAGGCGGTCAAGCTTTTGCTGACGCGTTCAGCGAAAATCGCATTGATGCGTCTGGCGCTGACCCTCCCGCGCGAGACAAGCAAAGTCACCCAGCCGATCGCCATCATCGGCCATGTGAGAAGCGTGTAGTAGAAAAAAAACTCCAGCAGCCCGCCGATGGTCAACCGCCCGGCATCCTGCATCCCGATTTCTCGCGCACCGAAATACATGAGAATCAACAGGCCCGCGCCGGGAAGTGTCGTCAGAATCGCCTGATACAGTTGCCGCGAACGTGCCAGCCGGAGTTGAGCGCCGAGGAGTTGGGTCGAAATCCCGTCGAAGGCCGCGCATTCAAATTCCTCGCGGTTGAACGCTTTCACGACGCGCACACCGCTGAAATTCTCCTGCGCACGGGCAGATAGATCGGCTTGGCGCTCCTGCACCGCCTGACTATGGCGGCGCTGACGCGGCGAGAAATAGAGCGTCGACAGCAATACCGTTCCGAGCGGCACCATGGCCCAGAGGGTTAGCGCCGGCGACACGGAGTACATCGCTATCAAGGCTAACGGCAATAAGGCGAGCGTCTCGGAAATATACATCAGTGCCGGTCCGATCATCATCCGCGTGGCCTCTATATCGCTTGTGGCGCGGCTCACGATGTCGCCTGAGCGCATACGCGTGAAAAATCCCCGTTCGAGTTTTTGGAGATGCCCGAGGAACGCCCCGTGTATCTCGTATTCATAGTGCCGGCTCAAGCCGGTGAGAAAGAGCCGCTTAAAATACTGAAGGAGCGAGACAATAACGCCGAGGCATGCCAAGGCGATCAGACAATTGGGGACGAGCGATTGGGCATCCTCGCCGATGACGTCCAGTGTCATGCGCCTGAATATGTCATCCGCTTGCCCTTTGCCCAGTTCAACGCCCCAATGACCGATGCCGTCGACCGCAATGCCGATAATCTTTGGGAGAAAGATCGCACCCGCCTGTCCAAGAATCAAAGCGAATAATCCCGCTGCAAGCATGAACCAGTGTTTGCGATATGTGGCGCGCACGATCTGCGCCACAGTTAAGGATTGAGCCGGATCGTTTGGGTGGTCCTTCGCCATCGAATAACGCTACAGTAGAAAGAGCGCCACGTATCTACAACAACGTCCAACGCCCGTGACGCATCTCCAACAACCTGAACGTGGAAATTTATCCGAGGTTGATCTTCGGCTTGAAGAAACCTGTGTCTGGTTTCGGCGATGTTGCGGCAGGAATGGGGGATTTGGCGGGAGTGAGCTGAGGCTGTTGCACCGGAATAGCAGATGCTGCGGCTTTTTCGGCGCCTCCCAATTGAATTTTTGGCTGAAAAACCGTTGCTGTGGGACGTGCAGCAGGGGCAGGGACCGATTTCGGTGCGCCATTTCCTTGAGCCGATGGCACACTTCTGGCTGGGCGAGCGCCGTCAATCCGGCCCTGAATCTCATCTTGAGTTGGTAGACGGCCACCGAACTCGTCGAGAACCTTGTCGATTGCCTGCTTCCATACCTCACGAAGCTGATTGATGACGGTAATGGCCTCGTCGACGTAAAGCGGGTTGCGTTCGATATTGGCAGCAACCATCCGTTTGTGACAAAAGGTGTATAGCGACATGAGGTTCTTATAAAGCTCTGGCGGGATCAAATCTGCGTCAAGCGTGCTCATCAATTCCGTGATGATTTTTTGAACCTTGACGCAACAATCGCTCATGACCTCAATATTTTTAACCTGCATGGCGGCTTTGGCTTGGTGTGCAAATTTGATCGCTCCGTCAAAGAGCATCATCAACAACTGGTCTTTGGACGCAGTTTTGACCGATGTCGACAAATACGCGTTTATTGGAGGCTTACCAGCCATTAGCACCTGTAATCCAGTTCGTCTCGCGAAGTATAAGGCTAATTCTAACGACTTTTTGCCTTTTGGGTCTAATGTTTTTCCCTTCAGAGAATCAAAATCAAGCCATGCACCGCAATACACCCCGCAATCTAGCGCATTTTAGAGCCATGACAGCCCAAAGACAAATGTCAGTATTTTTTTGCCAACATACCGAACCTTCGTACAACCCTTCTCGTTAAACCCCTCAAGGGGCTTTCTACGTGCGTTAGCCTCGTCATATAAACCGGAGTTGTTCATGATGCACCGTCGCGCAACGTTCTTTTTATCTGCGGCAATCGCCGGATTGACGCTTTGCTTCGCTCCGACATTGTCGGCTGCTGCCCCGGACACATTGCTTGAAAAGATTCTCGGTACGAGTTCCGGTGCCTTCGGCGTTACGATTCAGGTTATTCTCCTGTTGTTGAGCATTTTCATGGTGGGCTGGACGATCGAATGCTTTATCAACATGCGGCGCGATAAGCTGGTCCCACCCGACGTCATCGCCACACTGCAGGGCTATATTGATGAGGGGGATCTTGAAGGTGCGCTGCAATACTGCGAAGCCGCGCCAAACATGCTTACACGCACGATAGCCGCCCCTCTCTCACGCATGCACAACGGTCTGGACGCCATGGCTCAGGCAATGGAACAACAGCTTAGTGTCGAAGCCGGCAAACTCGCGACGCATATTAGTCCCCTCTCGTTGGTCACGGCGCTTGGGCCGATGATGGGTCTTTTCGGCACGGTCAGTGGTATGGTTATGGCCTTCGACGAGATGGCGCTCAAGGGCGAAAACATGAGCCCCGGCGACGTCGCTGGCTCAATCGGACTCGCGCTCATGTCGACCGTTGTTGGGTTGGTTGTGGCTATTCCCGGCATGACATTCTTCTGGATTTTCAGCAATCGTGTGAGCGGCATCGCCGAAGATATCGGCCAAGTCGCCGACGAGATGTTCGACACTCTGCGTGGCTATGTGCAGCAAGAAGGCTAAGCAGGCAAGCAATCTATGGCGCGTGCAAAACGAAAAGTCGAGAGCGCTTCTATCGATCTCACGCCGATGATCGACGTGGTGTTCCAGTTGATCATTTTCTTCATCCTCACCATGCAAATCTCGCAAGCCGATCTGAAGAACGTCCAGCTTCCCACGGCGATCACGGCCCTCATACCATCGCCGGAGGAAGGCGTCACACTGCATATTTACAACGATTCGAAAGACGCGACCGATATTACGAAGATGCCCGACATCAATGCCTGGCATGTCACATGGCCGAAATCGAAGGAGAAGTACACGAAGGTCGACCAACTCTTCCCTCGAATTGATGAGAAGGCCAGGCTCTATGACGCCGAACATGGTGGTCCTAATGAAATGGGTAACAGCAACATGGAAGTGATCGTTCGTGGCGACATGCGCGCGCCGAGTCACTTTTTTGCTGTGATTCTCGGCGCGTGTCAAAAGGCTAAGGTCTTCAAAGTGAAGATTTCCATCAAGCCAAGACTCGACCAGCAAGATTGAAACGGCATAAGCATGGCAAAAAAGAAACGCAAACGTCTTAAAACGTCTCAGGCTTCAGCCGGAGATCTCACGCCGATGATCGACGTGACGTTTCAGTTGCTCATCTTTTTCATCGTCACCATGAAGATCAAGCAAAAGGAGCGCCGCGAAGTTGCCGACTTGCCTCAGGACGAGGGCCCGAATCCCCTTCCCGATGCCGAGCAGAAAGATTTCATCGTGGTTCGCCTGTTCTGGAAGAACCAGCAGATGATTTACGAGGTCAACGTCCGCCATGGAAACAAAATGGGCGAGGGCAAGGACGCCGTCAACGCAGGACCGCTGGATGTGTTGATCAAAGACCGCGCCGATCCGCAGCACACTGCGTATGAGCGTATTTTCAACGATCTGTTGGAACAGGTCAGAAAATGGTCGGCAAAAGTCAAAAACGCCAAGAAGTTCGAGCTTTCCATGTCCCTCGACTCGACAAAATCCTCCGGCACGCAAATCGCCGACACCGCGCCTTGGGGATACGTGACGCTCGCCCTCGACGTTCTTACAAAATTCAACCAGGAACGCACAAACAATGGGCAAGAACCGCTCGGCGTGACCTTCAAGAACACTGAACCTGACGGCGCTCCGGCGCGTCGTTGATGAGTATCCATTGTTTAACCACGCTGCCTCAGACAGCGGCCTCGTCGCCGTTGATGGCACGGCCTTGTCATCGAACCTTGGAGGGAGGGCTACGTGATCCGTAAACGCCGCAAGGAACAACAGCCTATCTCCGATCTCACGCCGATGATCGATGTGACGTTTCAGCTTTTGATCTTCTTTGTCGTCGCCATGAAGATCAAACGGGAGGAACGCAGGGTCATCGTGGAATTGCCCCAGGATCAAGGCGCTCCCATCACTCCGGCCGAGCCAAAGGATTTCATCGCCGTTCGTCTGTTTTGGAAGAACAACCAGATGATTTATGAGGTCGACGTTCGCACCGGGAGTTCACAAGGCACAGGGAAGTATGCAATACAGGCAGGCTCTCTTGAAACCTTGATATTTCAGGCGGCGGCCCCAGGGCATGGAGCATACCGGCGAGTCTTCGATGAGCTGCTCATGCGCGTCGAAGCGTGCGCCGCGAAAATGAAAACTGCCAATCGTGTGGAGATTTCCATGTCGCTCGACCCCACGAGGTCGTCCGGTGAGCAGATTGCCGGCACCGCGCCGTGGGGATTCGTGACGCTCGCCCTCGATGCGCTCTCCCAATTCAATGAAAAGCGAAGAATGAACGGCCTCGAACCGCTTCCCGTGGCGTTCAAGAATACGGAACCGGATGGATCCTCTTCAACCCGGCGGGTTGGCTCTCGATGACGGCACGGTGAAACTCATGGCCCCGGCTTTCCCGGCCAGATATGCTTCCACTATGCTGGCTTGGCGGAAAGCTGTGTTTGTTACGCTCATCGCCCCGATGGTGGCGTCCGCCTGCATGACGCCATCGTCTTCAAGCAGTACAGAACGGGAATATCTCGACATGATGGAATGGCGTCATGGCAATCGCGAACTTTCGCGTCAGGCTGCGGGCATATTTGAATCAAGCGCGTTTAGAACCAGCCAATACGATGACTCTGAAATGTTCCAATACTTTCCTGAGTCTGTCAACGCGGTCTGGGTAACGCTTGACCCGCTCCAGAAGTCCACAACGAGAAGACAAGTTGGTTATATCGTCAAGCTGCGCGCCGCCGCGTCTGATTCGAACTTGGTTGATTTCTATACTACGCAATGGAGCCGGCTTGGGTACCTCGATGGGGACGGCAGACTCTATGTTATGACCGGTAATGGCTTAAGCGATCAAGGCGCGCATTCGGTGCTCACCGCCGCCAATATCGTCTTTGACGTCAGCCATCGCTATGGCATGGATTCTTCGCTCTTCATCCAAAGCACAATTTTGGGTGAAATGGAGAACTGGCGTTCGCTCGGAAGCGCAGCTCGCGGCCTATCGGTAACGGAAACTCCTGCGCATACCGAGCGGCTGGAGCTTGATGACGTAGGCTTGGCGACACATCTTCAAGGACTGGAGAAAGACGAATTCTATAAACGCCAGCGAGTCATCTATGACGAACTGCGGCGCAAACGCATCGGCGCGCTGCCTCCCCTGCCGGAAAGCCCACCCGCTGACGACAATGAATGATCGCCTGCCGGCTTTTCAACGTCCAAACATCCGTTGCGCGCAAAGCATCAATGCCGTATAAGCGCGCGCCCGGGCGCACCTCTGGAGATCGCTTAACGCCATGAATAAAGATGCTATCCAATTTGCTGTCGGCTCGTTACTGGACTCGCCAGCCGAGGCAATCATTAACGAAGTCAATGAAGACCTCATATTCTCGCCCGATGCCTTTTCGAGCCTCCGCGACAAGATTCCTGACGATGCCGTCACCGAGTGTCTCAAAATCGGCCGGATCGCCATTGGCACGGCCACGGCGACATCCGCTGGCCGTCTCAAAGCCAAACACATCATCCACGTCGCCACGTGCGGCTTCGATGGCAAGAGCGATGAAATGTCAATTATCGAATCTCTGCGTCATGGTCTCGACCTGACCAAGCAGCTTGGCATCAAAAGCATAGCCATTCCTGAAGTCGGCCGCCAAACCAGCGATATTCCATTAAAACGCCTCGCTGAGCTTTTGCTGAGCGAATGCCTACGCCACAATGACCGCGAGATCACGCTTGAGACCGTGTACTTCCGCCTCGGAGACAAAAAGGCGGTTCAAGTGTACCAGGAATGCCTACGGCACATATAATCGCCTGCCTAGGCGTTGCACGTCTGGTACGTCATCGCGCGTAATTGACGCAATTGGCAAGGTGCCATGCCGCAACAAACCCGCATAGTTTTAGCAATCGTTGCTTTGCTCGGCGTTGGAGTGTTGTGCGCGACGATTATCTTGTCCGGTGATGAAAATGTTGTGGTTCCCGCCCAACCGGGAATAAACACAAATTCCCCAGCGAACACTGAAACCTTGCAAGACTCAGGAAGGCCCCCCACCGGAAGTCATCCGCGTCCTCTCCCGCCAATGGCTCAGACGCCCGTATCAAGCGACGCCATATTGGATGCGACGATTGTTGAAGGCGCCGTGACGGACGAATCGGGAAAACCGGTTTCCGGCGCCCGTATCAGGATCGAAGGCAATGGACAACTTTCGCGCTTCTTCGGACAAGCCGCGAGTAGCGTAGACGGTCAATACTCGACATCGCTTAAGGTCAGAGCTTGCGACCCTTACACCGCCCATCTTGATCGGCCAGTATCAACGCTTGCGCAAGATGGAAGCTTCAGGCTCTCCGTTGTGGCGGAAGGGTATGTCCCTGTGAGGGATTTCGCCGTCACAATCAAACCTCGACAAACCAACTTCCTGGCGCGACTCGCACTTAAGGCCGCTGCTATATTGCGGGGCACGGTCGTCGACAGTGCGAATATCCCCGTGGAAGACGCGATCGTTCGTCTCTTTCGGGATCCCAAAACCATTTCTTCCAGTGCTGACCGCTTCACTCGAAAGTTGGGCCAAGAAGTTATGAGCGTCCGAAGCGGCCCCGATGGACGCTTTCTCTTTGACGAGGCTCCAGAGGGAGAAGCGCTGCTTGTCGCTGAAGCGCCAACTTCCGGCGAGGCATTTGCGCTTCTGACGCTCCCGGCAAGCAAAGAAGTATCGATGAGCCTCCAACCTGGCGCGGCGATTTTTGGCGTACTTCTCGACGGCCTTGGAAATGGCGTACGTCGCGCTCAGGTAACTTTGCGTTTGCGAGACCGGCCCCCACTGGCAATTCTCCGCGCGAAGACCGACGATCGGGGACGATTCGGTTTCTTCAATCTTGAAAGCGGCGTGTACGAATTGTCAGCGAGTTTTCTTTTCTTTTCTACAGTTCTCAACGATGTGACTCCATCGGTTGAACCGGTGACCATCACGCTCGACATCAACGAGGGGCCCGAGGTCTACGTCGAGCGCATCAACATCTCCGGCAACGTGCGCTCCCAGGACAAGATCCTGCGCCGCGAGATCCCCTTCGTCGAGGGCGACCTCTTCACGCTGCAGAAGCTGCAGCGGGCCCGGCAGCGGCTCGTCAACCTCGGCTACTTCGAGACCGTGAACGTCACGACGCAGCCGGGGGCCGACCGGACGCGGATCATCGTCAACGTCGAGGTCACGGAGCGCCCGACGGGCCTGTTCAGCATCGGCGGCGGCTTCTCGTCGGTCGACGCCTTCGTCGGGACGATCGACCTCTCCCAGCGGAACTTCCTGGGACGGGGCTGGGAGCTCACCCTGCGCCTGCGCCTCGGCGCGAACGTGCAACAGGGCATCGTCAGCTTCACGGAGCCCTGGCTCTTCGACCGGCCACTGTCGGCGGGCTTCGACCTGTTCCGCACCCAGCGGGTCTTCGACGAGTATGACTACGCGACGACGGGCGGCAACCTCCGGCTGAGCCGGCCCTTCGCCGAGTACTGGCGCTGGAACACCGCGTACCGGCTGACCTACGACGAGATCAGCGACGTCGACGACGACGCGGACGACGAGCTCAAGGACGAGGAGGGGTCCACGATCACCTCGGCCATCTCGGGCTCGCTGACGCGCGACACCCGCGACAACGTCTTCGCACCGTCGAAGGGCAGCCTCTTCACGATCCGGAGCGACTTCGCGGGGCTGGGCGGCGACGCGCGCTTCGTGAAGATGATCGCGTCGATGGGACAGTTCTACCCCATCTGGTTCGGCCACATCCTCGGCGCCCGGGCAGAGGCGGGCTGGGCGACCGGCTGGGGGGGCGAGGACGTGCCCATCTTCGAGCGCTTCTTCCT
>JABWBM010000004.1 GCA_013360495.1 Planctomycetaceae bacterium | reverse complement strand
ATCAGCCAGAACCTCAAGTTCGGGACCGCGCCAAGCGGCTTCCTCGGCGGCACCAACCCGGCCCAGATCGGGCTCGGCGTTCAGGTCGCGGACATCCAGAAGATCATGACGCAAGGCGCGCTCAAAGCCACTGGTATCGCCACCGACCTCGCCATCGATGACGGCAGTCAGGCGCGCACCTTCTTCATCCTCGGCGACCACTCGGGAAATAATATCTATACCCGCGATGGTTCCTTCGCCCTCAATAACACCGGCAAGCTCTTTGATTCGAGCAACGGCTTCATCGTTCAGGGCTGGATGGCCGACACCTCCTCCCAGGTTGTCGGACCTGACGGTTCCATCGACTTCGCCCTCACCTCCGCCGGACCCTTGGAGCAGATCTCCATCGAACTTGGCAACCTGACCATCGCGAAAGAAACCACCTTCACCGACTGGCGCGGCAATCTTAACGGCGGCGGCGACATCGCCGACAACGCCACCGTGCTCGAATCCGACGCCCTCTTCGACGGCAGCAGCGGAACACTGATCGAGGCTTCCGAATCCACACTCCTGACCAATCTCGTGCGTTCATCCACCGGCGACAACACCGGCAATGCCGTAGACCTCAGCATTCAACTCGGCAGCACCATCACGATCGAAGCGTTGATCGGCGGACGCAAGGTGACGCGTGAATTCATCGTGGGCGATCCCCCTCCGACCGGCGGTTTGACGCTCGGCGACCTGCGTGACTGGATGCAGGGCGCGCTCGGCATTCACCGCTCGGACGCGGCGGGCGAAGAAATGATCTCCGCCCAGCGCATCAACGCGCTCACGGGTGAGGCCACCAACGGCACGCTCGACCAGGTCGGCGCCGCAGGTTTCAATACGCTCACACTTTCGGGAGCTGACTATCAATCCGAAGTTGACGCAGGTGTTGGCGCCGGCGTGGTCGGCCCCACCACGATCGGCGGCGTCCAGATTTCCGACGCCAATGGAAATATCCTTGTCGCGGCAAGCCCGGTTATCGTGAACGGCACCGGTGCAGGCGGAACGGTCACCGCGTCCGATCTCCAGACCGCTCTCAACGGTCTCGCCACAACCAACGGATTGACCTCGCAGTTCTCGGTGAGCGGCGATACCACCAACGGTTTCACGATCATCAACACGGAAGGTAATTCGTTCATCAGCGCGGACACGGGTTCGACGCCGATTTTTGCGGCAGTGCTTGCTTCGGCAGCCGACCCGACGCTCGGCACCGCCCAGCAGCCTTTGATGCAGGCGGGGGATACCGTCACGTTTGACAGCTTCACCCCAATCATGGCGGGCCAGACCATGACGGCCGTAGCCGCGGGTCTCGGCAATAGTTCGAACCAGTTTGAAATCGGCGCGACGGCAGCCGAAACGGCTACCAACCTCGCCACCGCGATCAACATGAATTCGGCAATTTCCGGCATCGTGACGGCAAGCGTGGTCGGCAACCAGATCCAGCTCCTCGCCAAAACGTCCGGTGTTGACGGGAACTTCACCATCACAGCGACAACCAATACGGCGAATGCCGCGGTTCTGTCGACTGTCGGCGTCGACGCGGTCGATGCCGTCGCGGGTGACACCCTCGACATCAGCACCGATGGCAATGCCGTGCAATCCACTATGACCAGTACAGTCAATGACGTGACGACGCTTGCGGGCAACGAGTTCCTGCAGGTGAATATCACGAACATGACGAATTCGCCGATCATCATCCAATTGAGCGGCGTGCCGGCGGACGTTCAGGCTCTCGCCGCCGACATTATCGCGCAGATCGACGCCGATCCTGACGTCATCGCTGCCGGTCTCAACGGCAATTTCTCGATTGGAGCGAATACCGCGGCGGCCGGCCTCTTGACTGGCACGCTCGAAATCGTCAGTTCCGACAACGCCGAGCTGACCATTTCCGCCGACCCCGCGAACCCGGCCGACTTTGGAACGGTCTTCGCAACCTCAACGTCCAGTTCCTCAAACGGTATCAAGATCCTTCTCATTCCACAGGGCGGCGCCGCGACTGCGGGTTACACCGGAGTGGAGGTTGAAGATAGTCCGGCGTTGACGACGCAGGCGATCGCGGCTGCGATCAATAGCTCAATCAATGCCAACCCGCCGCTCTCGGCTTCGGCGATCGGGTCGTTCTTGCGCATCACCGACAACAGCATCATCGGCAACAGCCAGGGCAACGCCACCGCAGGCAGTCTTGGCGGCATCGTTCAAACGGCGACCGCAGGCTTCACTGTTTCCGGCGGATCGTCCCTCGTGGGCGCCGGTGCCTCAGCCGATACTTTCACGCAGCCCAACTCGTCTGACTTCGTGGACGGCGTGGCCACTGCCGAAATGATCGACGATGAAACCGACTTCACCGCCGCCGGCGTGCAGGTCGGCGACTTCATCCGCTTCTCAACGGGCAACGCAGCCGGACTGATCGCCAAGATCACCGCCGTCGGCATGCGCACGGACACCACGACCGGAACGCTGATCAACGACGTTCACGCGTTGCAGTTCGAAGTGCAGTCTTCCGACAGCTTCCCGTCGACCACCGTCCCCTCTGCCTACACGATTCATGAAGCCGCATCAGTGGACATCGGCGTCAACTCGACGCTCGCCGCCGCCAACCCGCCCGCCGGTCTCGACACCGCGAGTGATTCGGGCAAGCTGCGCATCTCCGGACACGTCGGCACGTCCAATGCCATTACCAACGTCGAAATCAAGGTCAAGACCGACAATTCCCAAAGCGTGCTGGCCGGCTTCTCCGAGATCAATGACGCCGCCGGCGAGAGCTTCCGCTCGACCGCGGTGCTCTTCGACTCCCTCGGCATCCCGCGCACGGTGGATGTCACCTACTGGCTCGAATCCAAGAGCAACAGTGGCACACGCTGGCGCTGGATGGCTCGCGCCGAAGACAACAACGTCACCCCAGGCACCGACATTCAGACCGTGGTCGGCACAGGAACGATCAACTTCGACACCAATGGCCGCTACCTTGCCGACTCCGGCGACCAGATCAGCATCGACCTCGACGACTTCGGCGTCGACGAGCCGCTGGTCGCGACGCTCAATTTCGCGAGCCTCACCGGCTTTGCGGCCGACGTCGCGCCGGATGGCAGCGTGGCCAACCCGACGGAAGTCTTCCTCTTCAATCAGGACGGCTTCAAGGCCGGCACCCTCGACGACTTCGTCATCGCGTCCGACGGCAAGATCACCGGTCTCTTCGATAACGGCCTCACCCGTTCGCTTGGCCAGCTTGCCGTAGCGCGCTTCGCCAATCCGGGCGGCCTCGACGTGCAGGGCGAGAACTACTTCAAGGAGAGCACCAACTCCGGTCAGGCGATCATCGGCACCGCCGGTTCCGCCGGACGCGGCCTGATCCGCTCGGGTTTCCTCGAAGAGTCGAACGTGGAACTGGCCGAACAGTTCACGAACCTGATCCAACAGCAGCGCGCCTTCCAGGCCAACGCTCGCACCATCACGACATCCGACTCGCTCCTGCAAGAGTTGGTCAATCTCGTGAGGTAAGAGTCGACAGTTAGAAGTCGATAGTCGGAAGTCCAGAGTCGTGAGAAGTATCTGTGTGGAACGCCCGGCGATGAGCCGGGCGTTTCGCATTGAGAAGGGTTCAGGGGCGGGGTTCAGCGGTCAGTATGACGCGAATGGAATTGCTGGGCAACGTCGATACGGACTCTTTTCAATCGCCTAGCTATAATCCCGACGCGTGACCGATACCGCCAACCAACCGCCTGAGAATCCTTCCCGCCGGGGCTTTGTCTCCGCGCTCGGGGCCGGCATAGCCGCATTGATCGGCGGCTACCCACTGATACGTGCGCTGGCGGAGATGCCACCGGCTTCAATGGACGTTTCGGAAGAACCGTGGGTGTTGCTGGTCCCTGCGGGCGAGGTGGAAACGATCGCGCCGGGCAAACCGAAGCGGGCTGACTTGACGCGCGTCGTAGCCGAGCGCTGGCGCGTGCGCGAAGAAAAGGTCGCACTCTATGTGGTGCGAGGCGAGGCTGAAGCGTTAACCGTGTTTTCCAGCATCTGCACCCATGCAGGCTGTGTGGTTGGCTTTGAGGCCAAAGAGAATCGCTTTCACTGCCCATGCCACGACGGTTATTTCGGCATTGATGGCCGTGTACTCGACGGCCCGCCGCCACGCGGGCTTGATCCAATCCCGCACAGGTTGACGGAGGCGGGGCTTGAGGTGCGTTTTACGCGCTATCGCCTCGACACGGCGGAAAGGATCGAGCTGTGAAGGGCTGGTTCCACCAGAACCTGATTCGTGATGTCATTCCCGAAAAGGCGGGAATCCATCTTGGCCCTATGCTGGCTCAAGGGAACTGGATGCCCGCCTTCGCGGGCATGACGGTCGTAAAACAGGAAATTTTCGAAGGGGTGGCATGAAGGGCGCGCGTATCGAGGGCGCGCTGCTCGGCGCGTTGATCTGCGGTTTGGTTCTCGTCGTGTGCGCGACGTGGGTGTTCGCGCTCTACTACGTTCCATCCATTGACGACGCCCATAGTTCGATCGTTTACGCCGAGACGGCGAGCCCCTTCCTTGCCACGTTGCGAAGTTTTCGCTGGTTCGCCGAGTCCGGCGTAATGACGCTCACCATATTGGCGATAGCAACTATGTGGCTGCGGCGTAGTTACCGCGCCGGTGACCGCATCGAGATGCGCTGGTACCTTCTGCTGGCGTTGGTTCCCATTGCCGGACTTTACAGTTTCACGGGCCAGCTTTTGCTCATGGATCAGGATGCGTACCACGGCACGGTTGTACGCATGGGAATCGTCGAGAGCGTGCCGTTGATTGGGCCGTGGATCCGCGACATGCTCTTCGGCTCTGCGAGGGTGGACGGCACGACCTTGACGCGTTTTTACGCCCTGCACGCGATCGTCCTCCCTGTGATAATGCTCGGACTTCTCTTCGCGCTGTACCGGCGCAGACCACGCGATCCGGCCGTCATTGCCGGCGCAATCGTCGCGTCCGCACTTCTCGTGGCTCTTGCCGCGCTTTTTCCTCGTCCCATCAGTATAGCGGCGCGGCCGGAAACGCCGCTCGCCGACGTTCGCCCGGAGTGGTTCTTCCTGCCGCTGTCGATGGCGTTGCGGCTTGGGAGCGTAGCAGGAACGTGCATCCACATCGGCGCAGGTGTGGCCGCGATCGCGCTGATCGTGTGGCCCTTCATCGCTCCAAAGCTCAAAGGGAATTTCGACCGTGTCGCCATGTGCGGGGCGCTTGCTATCCATCTCAGCTTGACGGCATGGGGTTTTGGTCAGGACGCGAAGAAAGGCGTGGGATATTTCCGTACCCCTGATCTCGAAGCCGTCATGACCGAAATGGGGAAAGTCAACGAACGCCTCGGGTACGAGGGGCAGCTGGGGGCGTCTGAGCGCGCTGCTGAAGCAGCCGCAGACCTCCTTATGCTGTTGCGTGAAGTCGAACAGCTTGCGGATCATGGGGACGTCAAAGATCGCAAACGCTGGCTTGAGTGGTGCGCCGAGTCTCGTGAACGTGTCATCGAATTTTGGAGCAAACCGCGCGACGCCGACGCAACGCTGCATAGTTTGCGTACGCTTTGCGATGACTGCCACAAGTTGCAGGAAACAGACGAGAACGTGTGGCCCATATTGCCGCATCCGCCTGACAGGTACCCATTGAGTGAGGATGCGTTTGCGAATCTCGCGCCGACTAGCGACATACCCGCCAAGCTGAAGAACCTGATGAAGCACATGCATCAGGCATATGATGAGTTGAATGCCGCCGGTCCGGGTTCTGCGCAGGCCTTGCTGGACCTTGAGGCATACACCAAGGCTCTTGCCCCATATTTCGAGAGCGAAGGAATGGCCGATGTCGGCAAGCGCGAGGTTTGGGACCAAACAATACGCGATCTCATGGATGCGTGCCGGATGATCCGTCAAGCAGAAGCGGCGCCACAGGTCTATGAAGGGTTACAAACGGCCCACATTGCCTGCGGCGCGTGCCATACAGAGTTTGGCGTTGATGACGACGCCGCAGAGCTTGCGCCACCCCGCAAGTAGCGGCTTGACTTTGCGGGCGATAAACGAGCCGACAAGAACGTGAAAGGTTAGGCCAGCTCGCGGGATGGCCCGTCCTATCAATCCTCCTTCACGTCGCCGCGGGCGAAGATCGAGGCGACGAAGGCTAGCAGGTCGGCAGCACTCGTCTCGTTGTAGCCGTAGTTGTTAATCAGGCGCTGCTTCACCACGTCGATCTTGGCCTGATTCTCTTTGTCCACGACGTTTGAGACATAGGACGTGAGCTTGATCGAGTCCTTCTGATCTTCGAAGAGCTTCAACTCCAGCGCGCGGTGCAACCGCTCGTTGGTTTTGTAGTCGAACTGCTTACCCTCGAGGGCAAGCGCGCCGATATAGTTCATGATCTCGCGCCGGAAGTCGTCCTTGCGCTGCTCGATCACGTCGATCTTGTCCTCGATCGACCGCATCAAACGCTCATCCGGTTCCTCTTCCTTGCCGGTGTATGGATTTCGGATGCGCTCACGTTGGGTGTAGGCCTTTACGTTATCGATATAGTTGGAGCAGAGCCGCGCGATCGCTTCCTCGTCGGCAGCAATGGCGCGCTGCACCTCGTTCTTGGCGATGTCCTCGTATTCTTGCTTGACGGTCGAGAGCAACTCCTTGTAGTAGCGCTTGACCTCTTCATTGCTGATCAGGCTGTGGTGGTCAAGGCCCTCCTCCAGTTCGTTCATCACCATGAAGGGATTCACCGTGTCGATATCGTAGTTGACGATGGCGTTACTGAGCTTGTCCTGAATATAGCGCGGCGAGATTCCGCCCATACCCTCATGCCCGGCCTCCTTACGAAGCTCACGGACGTTGTCCTCGGTGTACCCCGGCAATGATTTGCCGTTGTAAAGTTTGAGCTTCTGCATCAGGCCGAGGCTTTGGTTCTTCGGCTCGGAGAGGCGCGTGAGAATCGCCCACATTGAAGCGACTTCTATTGTGTGCGGAGCGAAGTGCTTCTTCACCCGGCCGGGCTTGAAGCTCTTCTCGTAGATTTTCACTTCCTGCGAGAGCGTCGTGATGTAAGGGATGTCGATCTTCACCGTGCGGTCGCGGAAGGCCTCCATCAATTCGTTGGACTGGAGCTTCTTGTATTCCGGCTCGTTGGTATGGCCGAGGATTACTTCATCAATGTCGGTCTGGCTGAATTTCTTGGGCTTGATCGAGTGCTCTTGCGACGCGCCGAGCAGATCGTAGAGGAACGCGACATCGAGCTTCAACACCTCCACGAATTCGACAATCCCGCGATTCGCAACGCAAAATTCGCCATCGAAGTTGAAGGCCCGCGGGTCGGAGTCCACGCCGTAATAGGCGATCTTGCGATAGTTCATATCGCCGGTCAGCTCCGTGGAGTCCTGGTTCTTCTCGTCCTTGGGCTGGAAGGTACCGACGCCGCAGCGGTTCTGCTCCGAGATATTCATGCGCTTGACAACGAGGTATTCGTCGACGACCTTCTTCCAGTCGCCTCCCGTGCGCTCCAGCAAGTCGTTCATCATCCGGCGGCAGAAGGGGTTCAACTCTCCCTCGACCTTGATCTGATAGCTGAGCTTCGAGCGGCGGTTGATCTCCTCCAGCACCATGTCTCGCGCTTCAACGGGGATCAGCTTCAATGGTTCCTCGTTCATGGGCGACCAGGTGATCGGCTCCTTCGTCACCGGGTCCTCGAATTTCCAGCCATAGGTAAAGAGCCGGCCCTTGTCGGTGCGCGAGTAGCGCTCAAGGCCGCGCTTCAACAAACGCGCAATCGTTGATTTCGAACTTCCTACTGGGCCATGGAGCAGCAGCACGCGCTTTTCCTGACCGTAGCCATGGGCTGCCGACTTCAAGTGATTGACGAGTTTCATCAAGGGCGCTTCGAGGCCATAGATCGCGTCTTCGCCGTCGTTGTGCGGGTCGGAGAAAAAGTGATAGCGCGTCATGCGCTCCTTGAGGCGCGTGAATTCTTCGGAACCGTCCTCGACGATCATGTCGTACACGCGCTGGTAGGAATTGCGCGCGATGCGCGGGTCTTCCATCACCATGTTGAGGTAGTCTTTGAAGGTGCCGCGCCACTGCATGTCCTTGAAGGTTTTCACCTCCGAGGAACTGTTGACGCCGGAGAGAATGTCGTCGACGGATCGGGCCATGATTGTGTCCTGCTTGGTCGAGCGCCTGTGGCGCAACTCTGCACATACCGCGCCCATCAATTGTATAGGAGAGACCGCAGGCGCAAAGAGAAAATGGCGGGAAATACACCATTGGGCAGGATTCCGGCTTTCCCAAAAATCGCGGAATTCCTACGATGAATCAAGCGTTTTCTCCCTACGATACGAGCAGACGAAAGAACCAGTTATGAATGTCACCATCGAATACTGCATGCAGTGAAATTATCAACCCAAAGCCGCCGGTCTGGCGGCAGCTCTTCAACAGCAACTTGGCATCACCCCTACCATGATCCAGGGCAGGGGCGGTATCTTCGACGTCAAGGCCGATGGCAAGATGATCTATTCGAAATTTGCTGAAGGCCGCTTTCCCGAACACGGCGAGGTGATCGAAGCCCTCAAGCCTTTGCTCAAGACGTAGAATACCTACGCGCGTCATGCCCGCGAAGGCGGGCATCCAGCTTCACGATAAATCGTTTGATTGGCTCTGGATTCCCGCCTGCGCGGGAATGACGTTGTTAAGATCCGCCAAGATCGTCGGTCGATTGTTCCGCCTGCAGTTCGCTGAACGCAAACTCATCGAAGAAAGGGTCGAGGCGCGCGCGATCGGCAAGGCCCGGCTCGATCGAAATAGCATGGCGCAACGACAGCGCAGCGCCGTCATACTGCCCAGCCATGCACTGCGCGGCAGCCAACCAATAGCTCACATCGGCCTCGCCCTGATATTTTCCGCTGAGCCGGCGGAATTCGTCCGCGGCGTCGGCGTATTCCTCGGTGCTCATAAAACGCATGCCGGGCTCAAGGTCGCGATGCAAGGTTATCAAACGCTCCTGTGCCTCGGCCGCGTCAGACTCGCCCATTTCCCGCAGTACCCATACCAGCAATGCCCGCGTGCGCCAGTGATACGGCGCGCCATCGAGCGCCTCTTCGATCAGGAGGCGCGCACGGTCACGCTCGCCTCTCGCTCGCAGCAGCTTTGCGAGCTCGATACGTCCCTTGCGTCCTTCGCGGGTTTCAGCGCCGCGTTCAGCGCATAATTCCTCGAAACTCTCGCGCGCCACGTCCGTCTTTCCGAGTCCGGCGAGGGCAATCCCCTTTTGTAACATTCCGAGCGACGAAAGCTCCTCGTTGTCGATGCGATCGAGCCAAGTGAGGGCCTCGTCGTACATGCGGTTCATGTTCGCGAGTTCCGAGAGCAGCTCCCAGCTCGATGCGTCCACGGACGGGCTCAACCCCTTATTTTCAGCCATCACGCGCTCGATCAAGAGCCGCGCTTCCTCACGCCTACCCCCGCGAATCATGGCTTCGGAAAGATCAAGCGTGAGTTCGAGGTCGCCTTCGTTGTTCGCGCGGAGGCGCTCGAGTTCCGCGACCGCCTCGACGGTGCGTCCGAGCGCGAGGTAGCACTGCGCCAATTCGCGCTGCATCGCGCTATCACCGGGCGAGAGGCTCACCATGCGCCGGAAGCACATCAGCGCGC
This sequence comes from Planctomycetaceae bacterium, assembly GCA_013360495.1. GTDB lineage: Bacteria > Planctomycetota > UBA8742 > UBA2392 > JABWBM01 > JABWBM01. The sequence goes on along the minus strand of JABWBM010000004.1, from coordinate 31,117 downwards.
GGAAGGGCTGGCCATGATCAAGATAGACTTCGCCGAGCGCGTGCAATACCGCCGGGTTGTCGTGGGAAATATCAAGCACGCGACGGTAAATATTGATGGCGCCGTCGAAATCGCGCAGACCTTCGTAGAGCACCGCCACCTTGAGCCAGAGCGCCGCGATGAACTCGGGGCGCATTTCCAGCGCCTTGTCGACGGCTTTCAATGCCTGCTCCGGATCCTGCAGGTCATAGTACATAATGTCGGCGTAGAGCAGCCACGCCACTTCCGGAAACGGCCCGGCTTTGGCGCGCTCGAGGTATTCAAGCGATTCCGCTCGCCGCTCGATCTTCGCATACAACACCGCACGCAGGAGCGCCAACAAATCGGCGTTCGCGTCGTCAGGCTTGATGGATTCGAGGAGCGCAAGGATGCGCTCATGGCGCTCTCGCGAGCTTTCGTACTGTTTGCCAGGATTGTCGAGATCGAGGAAATCCGGATGAACTTTCAACAGTAGCTGATACATGGCGAGCACATCGGATGCCTTGCCTTCGATTTCGAGAATCCGCACCTGCCGGTTGAAAAGCCGCGCGATCCCTTCCTGCACTTCCGGGACGCCGCGCTCGTCTTCGTCGAAGGTGTCGAGTTCCTTGAACGCTTCAGCGAAACGGTCCTGACGCGCAAGCAGGTCAAGGCGGCGCAGGCGCGCGTCAATGTCGCGCGGGTTGGCATTGACCACAGCCGCATAGTCGGCGAGCGCGTCGTCCCAGCGGTTCATGCGCTCGAAGGTCAGCGCGCGGTTATAGACCGCAACCGATGTAGGGCCGTCGAATTTCACGGCGCGGGAAAGTTGCTCGAGCGATTCATCGAGCTTGCCGAGGTCGCGCAGCGCGTTGCCATAGTCGTTCGCGATCGAGGGGTCGTTGGGAAACTCCTTGAGGCCGCGCGTATAGATTTCGCATGCTTTGCCGAGCTGGCCCTGCGAGCGGTAGAGTTCACCAAGCTCGACGTAGGCTTCGACGAAATCCGGCGTGAGACCGATGACCTTTTCCAACGTGGCAGCGGCCTCGCCGTCCCGGCGCAAGCCTCGCAGGCTGCGCCCCTGCCAGAACAGAATTTCCGCCAGTTTGTCGTCGGAGTCGCCGATCAATCCCCGCGCTTCATCGAGGGCTTCGATGGCTTTGAGAAAATCCCCGCGCTCGCAGAGCACCATGCCCTTATTGAGATACGCGTCCCCCGGCATGGGGGTCATGTCGATTACGCGATTGAACGCGGAAAGCGCGCGGCCGAACTGCTGCTTCTCAAAAAATACGCGCCCCTTCCATAACGTCGCTTCCGCGGCCAGAGAATTGTCCAACTCCGGCGCACGGTTGAACCACTCTAATGCTTCGTCGTGGCGTTTGAGTTCGAAAAGGATTTCGCCCTTTACGAGGGCGATATCGCCGCCGAAATAGTTGCGGGCAATGGCGTTGTTGACGCACTCCAAGGCCTTGTCGAATTGCTGATTCTGGAGGTATTCGACGCCCTTTTGGAAGTAATCGGACGCCGTGATTGGTTCTTCGTCCATTGAAGACTTTCGTCGTGACGCACTCAAAACCTCAGCGTCCGCACACGACTAATTGTAACGATGTCCAATAGCGAATGTAAAGCATTTGGTGAATTCTTGCCGTTTGGTCTACGTGATAGGGCGTGGGATCACTTACAACGTTAATCCTCAACAAATTGTATTTGCATTCCGTCCGCAACATGTTACTGTATGTTGGTACATCGCTGCAAACCCAGCACATAAGGGTACAATCGGCGATGGATTGTAGGACGTTTGGAAACTTTTGCGGGTGTCGGCCCGCCAGGAATTGGAGACTACCATGCGCACCTCACCGGAAACGCTCACTGACCGTCAAAAAGAAGTGCTCACCTTCATCATTGATCACATCGGAGAACGCAGCTTCCCCCCCACCGTGGCGGAGATCGCGACCAAGTTCGGTTTCAACTCGCCCAACGCATCGGCGTCGCACCTCAATGCTCTGCGTAAAAAGGGGTACATACGTATCGAACCGCGCGCCAGCCGGGGTATAGAAGTGCTCAAAACCACTGGCGGCGCTGTCCAGCATTCCACACTCACACCGAGCATTCCCATCGTAGGCCGGGTGTCGGCTGGCTCGCCTATTCTCGCCGAACAGCATATCGAGGGAGAGCTCGCGCTTGACAGCGACGCCTTCAAAAAGCGCGCCGACTATCTTTTACGCGTCCATGGGGACAGCATGATCGACGCCGGCATATACGAAGGCGACCTGATCGCGGTGCATCGCACACAGGAAGTGCGAAGCGGCGACGTGATTGTCGCTAACGTCAACGGCGACGTGACGGTCAAAACCTTGCGGCGCAAGGGAAAACAGGTTGAGCTTGAGGCCGCCAACAAGCGCTACAAGCCTATCTCGGTGGATAACGACAAAGACGAGTTCGCCATCGAAGGGCTCTGCGTCGGTGTCATCCGCGCAATGTAAAGCGAGCCGCATGTTCGCGGGCGATTTCCGGGAAGCGCTCGGCGCGAATGCTTGTTGCTACTCATAATGCAGAGCTTCGACGGTGCTCTTCCGCGCGGCCATGCTTGCGGGGACAATGCCACAAAAGAAAGCCCAGAGCACGGTTGGCACCGCGATGTTTGCCGCCAGCATAAGCAGGTCCGCGCCTTTGACCGCCGGGATGTACGTCAAATAATAGACGTCAGGCGGGAAAAGACGGACGCCGAATGTCGCGTCCACCCAGTCCTCGATGCCATTGAGATTCTCCGAGATCGCAATGCCAAGACCTGCGCCAAGCAGCGTTCCGAAGAGTCCAATGAAGAGCGCGTTGAACATGAATACGCTACGCACCCCCCACGGCGACGCGCCAAGCGCCTTCATGATCCCGATGTCTTTCACTTTCTCCACAACCGTCAGATAAACGACGATCATGATCACGACACCGGCAAGCACCATGATGAAGGAAACCATTAACACCAGGATATTTTTCTCTCGTTCCACGGCCTGCAAGAGCTTTGCCTGCTGCAACTCCCACACCGACACCCGCGGGTTCGTGATCGCGTATGCCGCCGCCTTCATCTCGCGTGAGGCAGCCCCATCCACACGCACTGCTCTGACGTGACGAACGAGTAACGCCTCGATTTCATCGATAAGCTGCACCGCCCGGCCTTCGTAGGGCGCATAGGAAGCAAGCCGCGCGCAGAGCAGGTAATTGGCGGAATCCGCGCCAAGCAACCCCGCCCAACTCTCGAAGTCTCCGTACATCGTCCGCAGGCTGTCGTCGAACATGCCCGAGCGGTAGGTAGCTTGTATCGTGAACGCCATCTCCTTGCTCTGGCTCAGCTCAAGACGGCCATCAGACGAACGCCCCTTCCTTACGACCCACAACTTGACTGTATCGCCAGCTCCCTTGCGCAAACGGTCCGCAAGCGCTTCACCAACGATAATGCCGGGCGTCATCACCCGCAGCCGCCAGTACTCGGCGTAAGCAACGGGGTCGAGCAACGCGAGCGAGGCCTGCAGGGCAGTGTTCCCGGCGGTGCCACGTTCGGTCGCAAGCTGCCGAAGATCCTCACCCAGCGAAGCCACGTGTTGATTCAGAGCGGTTTGAACGGCGTCAATATTCGCGAATGCGCCGAGCTCAAAGTCCCTCTCGAACTGAGCGACTGCTGCTCCGATGCGATTCCCGATTTCGGCGTGCAAGGCCGAATCGAGACCCAATGGAACGATGCGATACGGAAGAAAGCACGAGGTCAATCGCGCTTTCGCTGCAACACGAGCTTTCGCTACCACCTCCGGATTGTCGAGCATCCCTTCCGGAATCAGCGGTAAGATGTTGCGCGCGCGGTGCAGGTATTCCTCCACCGTTTCGCCCTCAAGCATCAATGTCCGCAGGGGGAGCACTCGCGAATAGGCTTCACGGCGACGCTCCATGGCACCCACAAGGCTGGTCCAATGATCGAGCACCCGCCCGATGGCGCTGGAGCGGGGCCGCACCTCGTCGGACACGAGAAAGAGCGTTTCGTCGTGGAGTTCTTCAAGTTTCGTAAGCACACGGGCAGCTTTCGCCTGAAGCCTTTCTTCATGACTAGCGATGAATGGTTCGGTCTTTTTGCGAAGTTCCAAAAGCTCAAGCCGCACGAATTCGTTGGCTTCGTTCAATGTCTTTGCTCGTGGTAACTTGGTACGAACAAAATGGTATGCATGTACTCGCAAATCGTTCGAAAGATGCGTTAAGTCCGTCCAGTCTTCTTCAAGAATCTCAACACGTTGATTCAACTCGTCCGAAAAATTCGTAACCAACGAAAAAGTGATCCGGCCACGCACTTCTCCCATACCATCGAAGTAGTCGTCCCAAAGCCGAACCAGGGCATGGTCATCGCCGAGATAATCACGACTGCCAATGCTCCTCGTTACACGATGTTGATCGATCGTACTTCCGGTCATTTTCAACCGTTCATCGACCAGCTCCTTCCAACGCTCCATCAGTTCCGAGAGTACAACGCGCACCCCTCCCACGTCCGAAGCTCCTGCCAGCTTCTTGATGGCGCGCTCGATCAGCCCCACCGCCTCCTCGCCCGGCGAGTCCTCGCGGAAGCGGACGGCGTGCAGCCGTGGCCATGTCACCTTGCCATCGTGCGTGATGATCTGCCGGTTACTCAAGAGCGTGAGACCGCCGCCATATTTGACGACGAGCTTTCCATCGCGATTTTCAACCGCCCGCAACTCCGGATGGGACGGCGCGTATTCCGGGTCTTCAAACACGAGGCATGCGCCAAGCAACGATAGCAGAGGCCAGCGCGCATAGTCCGACACGAAACCCGAGAACTCGGCATCAGCGACGTATGCCCCGAATTCACTGATCATCGGCTCGCGTTCAGGATCGACCGCTGTGATGCTCGTGATCTCCTCGAAGATGTCCGCCTTGCGCTCGGCCGAAATCGGGGCGAAGTTGCTCAAGCGCGGCGACGTGGCGACCACATCCGGCGGCCCGCCGTTGGGAGCCTGGTGTTTCATGGCCGCGTCAGAAAGGAGCGCCATTCCCGCCTGCAACCGGGGAAGAAACAACTCGTCCTGCGCGCGGCTATAGGCATTTCTCGCCTGCTCCTTCCTGTCATTGGTGTTGACGATGTAGGAGAGGATGATGTTCTCCGGCGTCGCGACGCCCAAGGTGGGGTGTTCCGGCAGCCAACGCCGCCCCGATCCGCCGGCATGGAAAGGACTGTTCAACGTGTCGAGCATCGTTCGTTCCGCATCGTCGCGGGGTTCTGGTTTCAACCCTTTGGGAAACTCGGGGGAGTTCTCCAATTCAATGGCGCGGCTAGCGCGCATCCCCTGCAATGCGAGCGCTTGCGCGTGCGCCCAGCGGTCCGGGGCGTCGGGATGTTCGGCGACTCGTTTCAGATATTGCGCCCATAACTCGCGCTCGATATCGCTCTCCATCGGCCCCAGTGCACTTCCCTGCACGTCGATCAATACGTCGCTCAACGAGCCACGGGCGAGCTTGCGGTAGTCGCTAACGAAGCCGCTCATGATGGAGTTGACGACGATCAGCACCGCCACACCGACCGAAATGCCGATCACGCTGGCGAGCGATACTGGACGCTTACGGAGATAGCGGAGGGAGATGAAGGCGACTGCGCCGCTGCCGAAGTAATGGATCAGCGCCCGCCCGAGATAAACATCAACGAACAGAAAGTACTGCACCATGATGGCGCCGATGGCATCCGAAGTGGCGACCAGTCCGCCCATCGCGAATATCAAGGGAAGACCCGCATTGAGCGCGAGCACGAGGAGCACGATCTGAAACGATTGCCAGCTTGTCCGGACGCCGGCGCCTCTACCCATCAACGAACGCACCAAACCCTGAAACACCAGCCTGACCGGCAAGGTCACAATCGATGAAACTCTCCTCATCCCGGCCGGAAAGAACCGGAAAAGCGCGAATTCGACAATGCAGAGCCCGGTCATTGCGCCGGCAAGGATCAGCGCGCGTTTGTTTGGCGTGCCTGCCGCCAGCCCATAGAAATCCCACGCCACGATTCCCTGCCATACGAGCATGGCGAGGGCGAGAGCGATGAAGAGCGCGAAAAATATGGCGCGGATAATCAGCATGGCGTGTCGGCAACCCGAATCTCCATGAACCGGGCAGCGCGCAGGATTAAGCCAAATCAAGGGAGTGGTGAATACCACCAAATAGCAAACACCCGCCAGGTGACGGACGTGGACGGGTCGCACCTAAGTGCCCACTACTCTTCTTTGCGCATATGCGGGAAAAGCAGAATGTCGCGAATCGAGTGCTGGTTGGTCATAAGCATCACTATGCGGTCAATGCCGATGCCAATGCCCCCGGCGGGAGGCATGCCGTATTCAAGGGCTTCCACGTAGTCGTAGTCGACTTCCTTTGGAACCTCTTCGTCCTTCTCCACCTTGCCTTTTTTGACCTGCTCCTCGAAGCGAGCGAGCTGGTCCACCGGGTCATTAAGTTCGGAGAACGCATTGCCGAGCTCCATGCCCTTGCAGAAAATCTCGAATCGCTCCGCCACCTGCGGATTCTCGACCTTCTTCTTCGCCAGCGGGCAGATGGCCGTCGGGTAGTCGGTCAGGAACGTAGGGTTGTCGAGCTTGCCCTGCACGAAGCGGTCAAATAGCTCGTCAACCAGCTTCCAATGGCCAAAGGTCTTCGGGATATCCAGCGACGCGGCTTTTGCGCGCACTGCTGCTTCATCATTCATGTCGATGCCGGTACACTCTTTAAACAATTCACCGTAACTTACGCGCCGAAACGGCGGCGTGAAGTTCAGCACCTGCCCATCCCACTCGACTTTTGAAAGATCCGTATCAGCGCCGCGTATGGTCTTGAGCAGGTGAACCAGCATGGATTCCATCAGCTCCATCATACCGTAGTAGTCGGTATAGGCCTGATAGAGCTCGAGCATGGTGAACTCGGGATTGTGGGTGGCGTCCACGCCCTCGTTCCGGAAATTCCGCCCGATCTCGTAGACCTTCTCGAAGCCCCCCACCAACAGGCGTTTGAGCGGCAGCTCCAAGGCGATCCGGAGATAAAGGTCCTGATCGAGCGTGTTGTGATGGGTGACGAATGGACGCGCGGTTCCGCCGCCGGCGATTGCATGCAGCACCGGCGTCTCGACCTCCATAAAACCCCGCCCATCGAGAAACTTGCGAATCTCGAAAATGACGCGCGAGCGGGTAGCGAAAGTCTTGCGACGCTCCGGATCAGCGAGCAAGTCGGCGTAGCGCTTGCGATAGCGCAACTCCTTCTCCTGCAAACCGCCCGATTTCTCCAGCGGCGGCACTGCCAGCGATTTGGTCAGCAGCTTGAGCGTTTTGACAAAGAGCGTGATCTCCCCGGTCTTGGTGCGGGTAACGTCGCCCTTGCCCCAAAGCCAGTCGCCGAGGTCGAGGTTGGTGAAGACCTCCCACTCTTGAGGGGAGACTTCCTTCTGGTTGATGTAAAACTGAATCTTCCCGCTCTCGTCCCAGACATCGAGGAAAGCCACCTTCTTGCCCATCATACGCAGGCTCAGCACACGTCCAGCGGTTGCGCCGGGAACGGGCTTCGGCTCCGTTGTTCCTTCAGGGTTATTCGCTTCGAAAGCTTTGACCAACGCTGCGCATGGCTGGCGCTCGGGTGTACGTAACGCATAGGGATCAACCCCAAGCTCGCGCAAACGCGCGGCCTTCTGCAGGCGGATTTCGCGGTATTCGTTCTCCATGGCGGCTATCGTTTACATGGCGAACGCCGCGGATGCAATGTCTTGTGGCGCCATGATGTATGGTGACGTCTTTGCCTCTCGAAAATCATATTGTTGCTTTTTGAGCCCTGCATAACCTGGGGCGTAGCGCCAAGATGCGTTCGGCGTAACGCACGCTTCGCGCGCTTGCCTCACGCCCTCGCAGGGCGTCTTCGATGCGTCCGTCACGCGAGGGCGCGTGACGCTACGAACCATTCGTGCGATCGCTACTTCTCCAGAAAGATCGTGCGCCTTGGAATGCGACGACGCGAAGGAAGCTGCTTGATATTCGCCACGTGCAGGATGCCATCGCCTTGGTTGACAAGTGGCAATTTCGTAATCCCGACAACGACTCCGCTCGCCGGCGCCTTCAGTGTGTAAACGTCCTCATCGAATGTGTCGGAAATGACGCCGACCGGTTCGCCTTCCTCGACGATGTCGCCAACGTCACAGTAGGTGCGCAGGATGCCGCCGCGTTTGGCCCGCAGCCACGTGGAACCGTCGGACTCCCACGGAAGCTTGCGCGTCATTCGGATAGAGCCTTCAAGCATGCCGAGAAAACGCATGAGGTTCATAACGCCCTGCACACCGATCTTGATCGCGGACTCGCTGAAACGGCTCGGCTCGCCAGCCTCATAGAGAAGCACTCGTTTGCCGAGCTCCGTGGCCTCGGCGCGCAGGCTTCCGTCGCGCACGCTCGAGTTAATGACGATCGGTGTCCCGAAAGCAAACGCCAATTCCCGAGTGCCTTCATCAGACAGGTCGGCGCGAATCTGCGGCAAGTTATTTCGATGAAATGCGCCCGTATGCATGTCAACGCCGTAATCGCAACGCGCCACCACCTCAGTCATGAAGAAGTGCGCCATGCGCGAGCCAAGGGAACCGCGGGCCGATCCGGGGAAAAGCCGATTCAGATCGCGGCGGTCGGGAAGATAGCGGGACTGATTCAGGAACCCGATGATGTTGACGATAGGCACCGTGATTAACACGCCGCTCATCGCTTTCGGCTTGATGCGTTTGAGAACGCGGCGAATGACATCCACGCCATTGATCTCATCGCCGTGAATCGCGGCGTTGAGCCAAAGATTGGGACCGGGGTTAATGCCATTGACGACCGCGATAGGAATTGACATCCAGGTGTTGGTGGGAAGGCGGGCAAGCGGCACTTCGATGTATGCGCGCTCACCGGGCTGCACCGTGACATTGCCGATGGTAATGGGCTCATTCTCTCGGACGATGCGTACCATAAGGCTCCATACCGTGTTCAACACCGACCTGCATGATATGACAAGATTTACTGTATTGCGCCACCCATAAAGAATTTGCGTTTTTTTGTGACCATCGGCCCCATTGGGCATTCAAGATGCAGATGGTGACACAGGAAGCTCCAAGCGCGAAGGACATTATCGCCGCCCATCAGGCGGATGTGTGGCGTTATCTGCGTGTGCTCGGCTGCGAACCGGCCACGGCAGACGACCTGACGCAGGAGACCTTCCTGACGATCTTGCGCAAGCCCTTCGAATATCGCAGCGCCGGAGAGATGAAGGCCTATCTGCGTACGGTCGCCAAGAACCGCTTTCTTATGGCGTTACGCGCGCAAAGAGTACGCCGCGCGGCCATGAGCGAAGATGAACTGACGCAGGCGTGGGAGCGAGTGGCTGGCGCAGATGACGAGCGCTATGACTCCTATCTCGATGCGCTGCGGCTTTGCATGGAGACCATTGAGCCGCGCATGAAGGAGTCGCTGGAAATGCAACACTCGGGCCACGCGCCAATGAAGAACATTGCAGAACATCTCGGCACGAGCATCGGCAACGCCAAGACCATGCTCTATCGCGCACGTCTTGCTCTGCGCGCCTGCATCGAAAAGAAGGTAGGAATATGACAGACCAAGCCCATCACGACGCCAATGATGTCGTCCTCCAACGCGCGCTCGATGAAACGCTTGGCGGCGCCAAGCTCCCTGACCTCTCGGCGCAGATACTTGAACGGCTTGAACATCCACCAAGCGCCGACGACGTGGAAGTTTCGACGGTTCTCGAACCGGAAGGCGAACATGTGCCGCTCGAATCGACTCACCGCAGGAGGTCAATTGGAATCGGCATTGCTGCAGCGGCGGCAATAGCGGGTGTGCTGCTCATGATCTTCGGGTCGGGTGTGTGGGAAGAAGATGACTTCATAACTACTGCAGGGCCTCCCATGCCCGCTTGGAACCCCTCGCCGGATGCGCTGTATGAGCGAAATGGGCAGGAATATGAAATTAGAAAGGGGTGGCTTTTGCTTGACCATTCGTCCGCCACAATCCGAACCGACGATGGCCACGTCGAGTCGATTCAGGGACGGGTGCTGGTGAAGGCCGGAAATCCGCCAAGCGATGTGGAAATCGATGCATCGGAGTGGTTAAGCGAAACACTGACACAGGAGGAACAAGACATGTTAAGCGATACAAAGCGCTGGTTGACCGCAGGCGGCGTCTCATTGCTGGCGCTCTCAGGATCGTTCGTCTTCAATGGCGCAACCTATTCGGCGGATAAGGCCGCCCCGCCAGATCAAGTCGACGAATCGATGAAATCGTGGGCCGACAGGTTCAGGATTCTCGAAAGCTATCCCGGCGCACGTACGGGGCCTCATTCGGCAACTCACGAGATCATTACCAACGAAAAAGAGTGGAAAAAACGATGGGACGAGTTCGCCGTCACCTACTCACGCACGATACCCGAGGTGGATTTCGCCAAGAATGTTGTCGTCGCGGTGTATAAGACCGTCGCTGGCAAAACAGTAAATGGAATCACGCTCAAGGAGACACTACGCGAATCCGATGTCGTTGTTATGCGTTGTGCAGTGGAGGATGGCTACTCCAACAAAGTTATCAATTCCACCGACAGGTTCACGGCCTATGGATTCTTCGTGGTTCCGGCGGCGGATGCGCCAGAACGTGGCAAAGTGATCATTGAAATAGAAGGACGGACCAGCCCAGGAGATGAGAATAAACCTCTCCTGCCCGTCAAAATCGACGTGACTACGATAACCACGCAGTTCGGTTCTTCTTCGGTTTCATGGATTCACGGCTGGACTGAATTGGGACAGGTTTCCATCGGCGAAGCGCGCAAGCCGGATGCGGAATTCGAGACAGATTTCCCGAGTGGTAATGGTTCCGGACATCCCTTCCTTGCTGGCATGATTCTGGGCTCGGATGCCTTCGCCAAACAATTCACTGAAAGCAAAATTTCCCTCTATTCGGCGCCGTCTGCCGGAAGCAGCGAAACGATGTCGAATAATATTAAACAAGCTAAATCGGACTTCGAGCGCGATTTCGGCCTCCTGCTCAAAGCAAAAGACGTTTCAAAAGCCATTGGCGATGTCGATTTCGAAAAATTCAACGTCATCGCGGCGGTGGGCGAACCAGCTGATCTGATTGAGAATGGCTTCGACGTATATCCGGCGGTTAAAAACAATGAACAACTGGAACTGCGCCTGAGCCCTTCAAGACGGGGAGACCCGAACGCACGCGATGGTCTCCCGGTGCAGCATGGCCGCCCCTTCGCGATCATGCTCCTGCCGAGAAGCGAGCGCGCCGTGCATGTTTATTACAACGTCGAACGCCCGGGATTCATGAGCCCGGATGGCTACATCGCCTACAGTCCTATCTGGCATAACGTGAAGACATTTGACGCGAGCGTTTTCAAAAAATAGTGAATCAGCGGTAACGATCCGATGGGCCGCGCACTCGTGGCCCATCAAATTTTAAAAAGTGTATTCTTGGAGATTATGCCGGTTTCTTGAGCACGTACACCACCGGGCAAAGCTTGCCCATCATCTGCCACACGCCCCAGTAGCATTCGGCCAGTTCCGCTTCGTACCTCACCGGACCTGATTCCGCGATAAGCGCGTCCCGCTTGCGCAACATGCGCGCCATGCGCAAGAGTTGCAGCGAGGTCATGCGGTTGCCGGTTTCTTCGAAGTATTCACGGAACTCGCTCGATATCACATCTTTCTTTTGAATTTCGAAGCGCGATTCCTTGATAGCGCCCTCGAAGTACGCTTGATCGTGGTTGCGCGGCACACCGCCCATGCGCGTAAAGAGCCACTCCGATTCGGCTGGCGTCATCGATTCGCCCGCAAGCGTCTGATAGAGCATCATCCCCCCACCGGGCTTCAGAACTCTCGCGCACTCGTCCAAGCATTCGCGTAAGTCAGGCGCATAGGTCATCACGTCGCTGCACCAGATGGCGTCGCACGATTCGCCCTTGAGCGGCAGCAATGGCAACGCCCCGCGCAACAGATCAAGCTGGCCGACTACCCCTTGCTGTTTGACCTTCGCCTGCGCGTTGCGCAGGTTGTTGTCCACGGGGTCGATACCGATCACCCGGCACTTGAAAAACTTCACCACGTTGCAGGCGAACGCCGCGTCGCGACAGCCGACGTCCACGGCAAGCCCCTCGGCCTTGATGCCCGTTTCCTTGAAGCTCTTGTAGAGGCTCTCCCCTGGCCGCGGATTCTGGCTCTGGCCCAGCGCCCCATAAAGGCTCGCCGCAGCGGGAGGTTTCGCGCCGTAAAGCACGTCGAGGGTAAAATCGGTGTCGTTGGTCATGGTTCACGTCACGTGTTGGACCTACGCGGCCATATCAATGCCGACGCGTCTCAAAAGCAAGCGGATACACGCGATTCCTCCCCCGCCTTGCCTTTCTGCCATTGACAAAGACATACCCTATGATATTATTTTGAACGATTAGTCAATTATTGTCCGGCGAGATAACCCATGATTCAGCCCAGTGTCAAGCTCAAGGCCGAAACTCGTCGCAAGCTCAAGACCGAGCGCAAGCGCGAGGCCATCCTGCGTTCGGCGGCTGCCGCCTTCGCGCAAAAGGGCTATTACGGCACGTCCATGGAGGACATCGCCGAGCGGCTGCTGATGACCAAAGGCTCGCTCTACTACTATTTCAAGGACAAAGAGGAAATCCTCTTTGCCTGCCACGATTATTCCCTGAACCTCGTGCTCGACAACCTCGAACAGGTGGAAGCGATGGACGCCCCCACCGACGAGAAGCTCGCCTGCCTGACGGCCGCGCACGTGGATGTGATGCTCGACGCGCTGCAAGGTTCGGCCATGGCGCTGGACTTCTCGGCGCTCTCCGAACCTCTCTTGAAAAAGATCATCGCCAAGCGCGACCGCTTTGAGCGAGGGTTAAGATCGCTGATCAAGCGCGGCACTGACGAGGGCATCTTTCGCACGGTTGACGCGAAGCTCGCCGTGTTCATGCTGCTTGGCGCGATCAACTGGATCGCCAAGTGGTATCGCGCGGGCGGAAGCTATGACGCGAAAGCCATTGGCAAGGCTTATGCCGACATCTTCGTAAGCGCGCTCAAGAGCGGCAAGCGCTTCGAATTCGAAATTCCGGACTTTATAGGGCAACGAAATGGGCAGGATTCCACGTACCCTTTCGCGCCCTGATTGCATTCATGACTGATTACACAGACCAGGGAGACGACAACCATGATGATCTCGAAACGCATCCGTACCATGGACGACTGGGTGGACATGTTTCACTCGTGGCAGGAGGACATCGGCCTCGATCTGCCCGAGGTGAAGAAGTACCAGTTCACTGAGCTGTACGACACCGACGCCACCACCGGCACAGAGATCGAATTCGGCGATTTCGCCGGCAACAAAAAGTGGAACAGCGTCCTCGAAGTCCCGACGCAGAATATCCGCGACACGCTACTCCAGCTTACCTATGTGCAGGGCGACACCGAGTTCGCATCCGTCGAGCAGCAACGTCTGCTTGTCAACAACGCCCCGCACGAATACGACCGTTACGCGCTCGTGCGCATCATGATCGAGGAAATGCGCCACGGCTGGCAGATGTGCGATGTGCTAGTGCGCTACTTCGGCGACTCCGGCAAGGTCGAGGCGCGCAAACTCCTCGAGCGCCGTGCGTCCGAAGCCTTCCCGGGCAGCAAGGGCGGCAAGCGCCTGCTCGGCAGCTTCAATCAGGCGGTGAACAACTGGGTGGATTTCTATTCCTACACATGCTTCGTCGACCGCGATGGCAAGTATCAGCTTGGCATGTTGGCGCCCTCTGCCTTCGCGCCTCTCGCCCGCAGCGCTGGCCCAATGCTGCGCGAGGAAGCCTTCCACCTCGGCTCGGGTCAAGATGGCTTGAAGCGCATCATCCTCGGCAATCGTTTGCCGATCCCGCTGCTCCAGAAATACGTCAACAAGTGGGTGTCGACGGCCCACGACCTCTTCGGCAAGGACGGTTCGTCCACCGCCGAATGGGGCTATGTCTGGGGTCTCAAAGGACGCTTCGACGAACGCGAGCAGAAAGACAAGACCAACTTCGATCGCAAGACGCTCAACGATCACAACCGCACGCTCTACCACAATGAAGTGGCCGAGATTCTCCGCAAGCTCAACATTCACATCGAAGAGACCGGCCGCAAGGAAAAGCTCGTGATGCCGCACCTTAAGTTCCGCCGCGAGATCGGCGACTGGGCGGGCGGGCAATTCGATATCCACGGTAACGAGATCAAGGACAAAGCGGCTTACGATCAATACCTACGCGATAACATGCCGTCGGAGCATGACGAGGCCAAGGCCGCGGACATCGCGAAGGACAATGCGTGGATTCAGGACAAGAAGCTTCCGCCCAACGCATGGGACTTCAAGCCCATGACAACGCGGTAAGCCATACATAAGACTTACGTAGTGGACTTGAAGAAGTCCATATAAATATCTTTATAACGTGCTCGCCGCTGGAGGGTCATTCTTCCGGCGGCGAGCCGCTTTCCGGCGAACCCTCTGCCAGTTGCGCCGCGATTTCGGGATCGATGTTCTGGGTGACGGCGTATTTCTCGGTCAGCCACGCGCCGAGATCGATCAGCCTGCAGCGTGGCGAGCAAAAGGGATAAGTCGGGTGCTTCTCCACGTCCTCGTAGGTGTAGGCCTTCTTGCACTCCGGGCAACGGCGTTTCTTAAGAGCAGGCGCCACAGCCGCCTCCACCGATTCCACATGACATACTTGAAGATTTCTTCGAAGGCTCCGCTTTCGGCGCGGATTCAGACTTTGAAGTGGAGGCAGCCTTCGGTTTGGAATCCGTCTTGGTTGCATCGCTTGCAGGTTTCGCACTGTCGCCACCGGAGTCCTTCGACGCGCTTTCCTTCGATGGCCCGGACTTCTTGTAATCCGTAACGTAGAAGCCGCTGCCTTTGAAAATGAGCCCGGCGCCAGCGCTAATCAGCCGCTTGGCCTTGAGCTTGGCGCACTTCGGGCATTTGCGCAGGGGCTTGTCGTTCATGGACTGGAACTCTTCCCATTGGTGTTCGCACGCGGTGCATTGATAGTCGTATGTCGGCATGGCTTCCTACTTCCCGCTTTCGGCGGCATTGTCTTCGTTGCTCTTCGCCTTCGGCTCCCCCACCGCTTCTTCAAGCTTGTTGACGCGCACCTTGGCGGCGCGGATTACGCGATCTTTCAGCCGCCAGCCCTGCTCGAAACAGTCGAGAACGACGCCGTCGGCCTGCGATGGATCGCTTCCCGTCATCACCGCCTCATGGCACTCAGGATTGAACGCCTCGCCTTTCGCGTCGATCGGTTGCGCACCGAATTTGGCGAGGCTTTGCAACAGGGACTGATGGGTCATCTCGACGCCCTTGAACAGCGGCTCGAAATCCTTGTTCTTTTCGGCGCTTGCCCGAGCGCGAGCGAGGTTGTCAACGCTCCCGACCAGTTCGCGTACCAGCGGCACAATCGCGTACTTCGCTTCGTCCTGACGCTGCTTTTCGGCGCGCTTTTGATAGTTGTCGAACTCCGCCTGCGTGCGGCGCGCGAGATCAAGATAGCGCGACGCATCCTGTGCCAACCCTAATAGCTTGCGCAATTCTTCATCAGACAAGCCGCGGAGCTGCGCGATGTCGATGGCGTCGAGTGTCACCTCGCCGTCGTTGAGCTTGCGCACAAGCTGCTCCGCCGTTGTGGCAGCATCGGATGGTTTCGTCTCGTTTGCCTCGTCAGCCATAACACATCGTTAGGTTTCACTTTGCAGTATCCGGGAAATCGTCCTGCCTCTGGGTATGTCCGCCCCGCGAGGGCGCGGGGCACTACACCCCCTTAGGTATTAAACACTCCCTTGACGCGATCCCAGAAATTCTTGCGCGCGTCCGAGGGATTCTGCTCCTCCGTCTGCGCGTATTTCTTCAAGAGTTCCTTCTGCTCATTCGTCAGCTTGCGCGGCACCTCAACGAGCACTTCCACCAGCATATCGCCGTTGCCACGGCCGTTGATGACCGGAAAACCTTCGCCGCGCATACGTAAAACCGTATAGGGTTGTGTCCCGGCGGGGATTTTCAGCGATGCCGTGCCGCGCGGCGTCGGCACCTCGACCTTGTCGCCGAGTGCCGCCTGCGCGAAACCAACCGGAAGCTGTATGGCGACATCGGCCTCGCGGCGTTTAAAAATCGCGTGGGGATGAACGTGAATCTCCGCGAGCAGATCGCCGTTCTCTTCGCCGGGGTCGCCCGGCTCGCCCTCGCCCGCCACACGCAATGTCATGCCGTCTTCAACGCCGGCGGGAATCTTGATCTCCACCTCGCGCGAGACCTTCTCAAAGCCCGAACCGCCGCACGTCCCGCATGGATCGCGGATAATCTGTCCCTGCCCCTTGCACACCGGACAGGTAGTGCGAACCGAAAAGAACCCCTGATTCATCACCACTTGGCCGGCGCCGCCGCACTGGGAACACGCGGTCGGGCTGGTGCCTTTCTTCGCGCCTGAGCCGGCGCATGTTGTGCAGCGCTCGTGACGCTTGAACTGTACGGTGCGCGTCTGCACCTGAAGCGGATCGTTGAAATCGAGCTCGATCACGACCTTGAGCGATGAACCTCGACGGCCGCGCCTGCGTTCCCCACCGCCACGCCCGCCGCCAAAGAACTGCTCGAAGATACTGCTGTCGCCGAAGATGTCGCCAAAGGCGGAGAAAATGTCGTCGGTGGACTGGAAGCGCGTTCCGCCCTGCGCTCCGGCATGGCCGAAGGTGTCGTACTTCTTGCGCTTTTCGCCATCGGAGAGGACTTCATAAGCTTCCGCGGCCTCTTTGAATTTCGCTTCGGCCTCGGCGTTGCCGGGGTTGCGGTCAGGATGATATTTCATCGCCAAGACGCGGTAGGCCTTCTTAATGGCATCCACGTCGGCGTTGCGCTCGACGCCAAGGACTTCGTAATAGTCGCGCTTCTCAGCCATGGGAGACTTCACCTCTACTTGCGTCATGCCCGCGACTCGCCTCGGCGTAGCCGGGAGGCGGGCATCCAGTTCCCCGCAATACCCTTTGATGGGCTCTGGATTCCCGCCTGCGCGGGAATGACATTCCAGTCAAGCGTCACTTTGAAGTATCAATTCCCGTGCCATTCTTCGCAGCGAACTCCTTCATCCCTCGCTTAACTTCAATGACGATGTCCCGCGGGAGTCGCAAGACATCGTCATCGAGTATTGTCCGTTCCAGTTTGCCGTCGTAAATCGCTTCACCCATGTATCGTTTGCCGTCCCCTGTCACCACCGCAAAGCGGGCGTGCAAGTAGCCGGCGGCATCTCGATATTCGCCGGAAAAGCTCACCGGCATGGGGCCTCCATCTGCCGGTTAGACAATAGCCCCGGCGGAAGCCTCCTTGTCCGACTTCAACTCGGTCACCATCACATTCGTCGTCAACACCGTGGCAGCGATGGACGCGGCGTTGCGAATGGCGCAGCGGGCCACACGGGTTGGGTCGATGAATTTGGCCTTGATCATGTCGACGTATTCGCCGGAGATAGCGTCAAAGCCCGTCACGCCGCCCTTTTCCTTGAGGGTTTCGACCACGACGCGGCCATCGAAGCCCGCGTTATCGGCGATCTGGCGCGTCGGCGCTTCGAGCGCGCCGGCAAGGATGTCCACGCCGAACTGCTCATCGCCCTTGACCTTCAGCCCCTGAATGGCCGAGGCACAACGCAGATAAGCCACACCGCCGCCCGGAACGATGCCATCAGCATAGGCTGCCTTGGTGGCGTTGATAGCGTCATCGACGCGCAGCTTGCGCTCTTTCATTTCCGATTCGGTGGTTCCACCGACTTTGATAACGGCGACGCCCCCCTGAATCTTGGCGAGGCGCTCCTGAAGCTTTTCCTTGTCGTAGGTTGACGTCGTCGTCTCAATGCGCGCGCGCAGAGAATCAGCGCGAGCCTTGATATCGGCGGGCTTGCCCGCGCCTTCGATGATGATGGTGTCATCTTTGGAGATCACCACCTTCTTCGCGCGGCCAAGCTGCTTGACGTCGAGATTTTCGAGCTTGATGCCGAGGTCCTCGGCAACGACGGAGCCGCCGGTAACGACGGCCATGTCTTCCAAGTTTTCTTTACGACGGTCGCCAAAACCTGGCGCCTTCACGGCGCAGACGTTGAGCGTCCCGCGCAGGCGGTTGACGACGAGTGTCGCGAGCGCTTCGCCCTCGACATCTTCACAGATAAGGAGCAATGGCTTGCCGGTGGCGGCGACCTTCTCCAATACGGGGATGATCTCACGCACGTTGGAAAGTTTCTTGTCGAAGAAAAGAATGTACGCGTCCTCGATCACCGCCGTCATGGCCTTGACGTCCGTGATGAAGTAAGGCGAGAGATAGCCCTTGTCGAAGCGCAGGCCGTCCACATAGTCGAGGGTGGTTTCGAGGCCATTGCCCTCTTCGACGGTGACGACGCCTTCCTTACCGACTTTCTCGATGGCGTCGGCGATCAGCTTGCCGATTTCCTTGTCGTGGTTGGCGGACACGGTGGCAACGGCTTCGAGATCGTCGCGGCTTTTCACCGGACGCGAGAGCTTGTCGAGTTCAGCCAGCACCGCGTCGACAGCCTTGTCAACGCCGGCCTTGATGTCCACGGGGTTAACGCCTGCTGCGACGGCCTTCATGCCGCCCTCGAGCATGGCTTCGGCGATCACAGTGGCCGACGTAGTTCCGTCGCCCGCCTGGTCGTTGGTCTTCGACGCCACTTGCTGCATGAGCTTGGCGCCCATGTTCTCGAAGGGGTCGGGCAGTTCGATGTCCTTGGCGACGGTAACGCCGTCGTTCACCACCTGCGGCGCGCCGAAGGATTTATTGAGGATCACGCTGCGGCCCGCGGGACCAAGGGTGGACTTGACGGTGCGCGCAAGCGTTGCGATTCCCTTGAGAATCTTCTGACGCGCTTCGGTTTCATACACGATTTGCTTGCTCATGATGCTTTGTCCTGTCTGTGTTCGTAGCGTCACGCGCCCTCGCGTGACGTCTTCTCAAAGCCGCCATGCGGGGGCGCATGGCGCTACATCCTTAGTCCAATTTCGCCAGCAGTTCGCCTTCCTGAATGATCTTGTGCTCTTCGCCGTTGATCTTGACGTCTGAGCCGGAGTATTTGCCATAGAGCACCAAGTCGCCGACCTTCACGTCGGGTTTCACGCGCTCGCCGGTCTTGGTGAGCTTGCCGGGTCCGATGGCGATCACCTTGCCGCGCGTCGGCTTGTCCTGCGCGGAGTCGGGCAGGACGATCCCGCCGGATGTGACGGTCTCGGCGTCCTCGGGCTTGACGACCACGCGGTCATCGAGCGGGACGATCTTCACCTTCGTTGCAACTGCACCCTTTGACATGGCTCGTATCTCCTCTGAATTTCAACGCCTGCCTTGTTTTTGGTCTTAGCGTCACGCGCCCTCGCGTGACGTCTTCTCAAGTCCGCCATGCGGGGGCGCATGGCGCTACATGTTTAGTCTTCGTGGTCGTCGTCGCTCTCGTCCTGCTTCGCGGTGATGATGCAATCGGTGGTGAGCAACATGCTCGCCACGGACGCCGCGTTCTGCAGCGCCGAGATCGTCACCTTGGCGGGATCGACGATGCCGGCGTCAAACATATCGCCGTACTTGTCGTTGAGCGCGTCCCAGCCGTAGCTCTCGGACTTGTTCTCCAGCACCTTTGCCGCAATCACCGCGCCGTGCTTGCCGGCGTTCTCGGCGATCTGCTTGATGGGACGGGAGATGGCGGCGCGCACGATGTCCACGCCGATCTGCTCGTCCTCATTCTTGGTCTTGAGTTTTGCGATCTTCTCCGACGCGCGCAGCAGGGCGACGCCACCGCCCGGAAGGATTCCACCTTCCATGGCAGCGCGAGTGGCGTGAAGTGCGTCCTCGACGCGAGCCTTTAACTCCTTCATTTCCGTTTCGGTCGGCGCGCCGACGCGAACCTCGGCGATTCCGCCCGCAAGCTTCGCGAGGCGTTCCTGCAATTTTTCACGATCGTAATCGGAGGTCGTGGTTTCGATTTCCTTGCGAATCTGCGCGATGCGGCCCTTGAGTTGATCCTTCGAGCCGGCGCCTTCAATAACCGTGGTGTTGTCGTTATCGATGATCACCTTCTTCGCGCGGCCAAGGTCCTTGAGATCGATCTGCGCGAGGTCGATGCCGAGATCGGTCATGATCGCCTTGGCACCCGTAAGTATCGCCAAGTCTTCGAGCATCGCCTTGCGGCGGTCACCGTAGCCCGGCGCCTTCACAGCGCAGCAGGGGAGGATGCCGCGCAACTTGTTGACGACCAGCGTCGCGAGCGCTTCGCCCTCGATGGTTTCCGCGATGATCAACAGGGGTTTCCCGCTCTTGCTGACCTTCTCGAGGATCGGCACGAGCTTCTGCACGTTGGTGATCTTGTCTTCGTGAATGAGGACGTAGCAGTTTTCAAGCTCGGCCTTCATCGCCTTTTGATCGGTGATGAACTGGGCGGAGAGATAGCCGCGGTCGAACTGCATGCCCTCGACAACCTTGATTTCGGTCTCGGCGGACTTGCCTTCATCGACGGTGATCACGCCGTCTTTGCCGACCTTTTCCTGAGCTTCCGCAATAATTTTACCGACGCTCTTGTCGTTGTTGGCTGCGACGGCTGCGACAAACTGAATATCCTTTTGGCCGTCCACGGGGCGGGCCTGTTTCTCAAGCGCCTTGATGATCTCCGACACGGCGAAGTGAATGCCGCGATTGATGGCGGCCGGATTATGACCGGCGGTTTCATAGCGCAGGCCTTCGTTGAAGATGGCACCCGCGAGCACGGTGGCGGTAGTCGTACCGTCACCCGCGACATCGGAGGTCTTGGATGCGACTTCGCGCACCATCTGAGCGCCGCAATTTTCGTATTTGCACTTGAGGTCGATTTCCTCGGCGACGGTGACGCCGTCCTTGGTCACATTCGGCGCGCCCCAGCCCTTGTCGAGCAGGGCGGTGCGGCCCTTGGGCCCCATGGTTGAGGCGACAGCGCGGACAAGCTTGTCCACACCGCCGCGAATCTTTTCCCGAGCTTCAACGTCAAAGGTCAACTGCTTGGCACCCATGCTTCATCCTCCGGTTGCGTATTGGCGTAAATGCTGCCGGACGGGTTAGCAACTCCCGTTCCAGTCCACCTATTCCGAGACATCTAGGAAACAGCAGCAATATAATTGGCTATATGGGCTTATGGGCGATCTGCCCCGCTGCCGCAGTGGCAGGAATCATGGAAAGGCGAAGTCGCGGCTGCCGCTTTGGCAGCACGGAAAAGGGAATCTCACCAGAAGATGTGAACTGGCCCAAGAAACCGCGCAAATTCGTATCCTTTACTTGTACTTGGCCCGTGAACGCTTTCCGCGCGGGCTAACAAGGCTCACACAGCGCTGCTTTGGCGCGAAGAGTTTTTTGGCGGCGGCTAACAGCTCAGCCGCCGTTATCGACTCCGCCATGCGCGGGAAATCGAAGACATCGACTCCAGAAAGCCATGCGTCGTGGTGGGCAAAAGCCGTCGCCTCCGCCGATTCGAAGTTCCGCAAGAAGCGCCCGAAGATTTTGCGCTTTTTGCGCTCAAGGTCCGCGCCCGTCACCGGCCGGCGCAGGAACTCCGCTAATCGCTGCTCAAGCCTGCGCACGAGTTCGTCCGGATTCGTCGTCTCGCCCCCCACCATCGCATAACCGAAATCAGCCTCGGTGTGGTAGCTCGCAGAGAAGTCGCCCGTGACGACACCGTCGCCATAGAGCGCATCGAAAAACGCCGTCCCCCGCCCATACATGAGATCGAGGACGAGCCCGACCTCAGTCTCCCTGCGCAACCGTTCCTCGCCGCCCATGGACTCTGAAACCGCATCCTTGTAGCCAACCAACACGTGCGGCAGCGCCGTCTGCATCATACGCCCATCTTTCGCACGACGTATGGATGCAGGCTCGTCGACGCGGATGCGTTTGATTGTTCCGGGCAATTGGCGGCGCGCGAATCGCGTGGCAAGTTCATGGGCAAGCTCCACGGTGTCGTGCGGATCGACGTCCCCCGAAACGAAAAGCCCCGCGTTGGCTGGGTGATAGAACAAACTATGCGCCGTCGAGAGGGCAGCGGGCGTCATACGCGCGAGCGATTCTTCGGTGCCGACGATATCCACGCGTACCGGATGGCGGTGGTACATGCACGACATCAGGCTTTGGTAGCTCATCCAGTGCGGGTGGTCGCGGTAGCTCACCAACTCCTGCACGATGATGCCGCGCTCGACATCGACGAGCGCCTTGTCGAACCACGGCTCGAAGCCGAGGCGAAAGAGCGTCTCCAGATTATCCTCGAAAGCGCCCACGCCCTCGAAATGAAACGACGTGGTGGTATGTGTTGTCTGCGCGTTGGAGACTGCCCCGCGCGCGCCGAACGCATCGCTCAGGTCGCCGTCCTTCTTCTTGAACAACTGATGCTCGAGGAAATGCGCCGTGCCTTCGGGGAGCCGCACGGATTTATTCCCCGGCAATTCGAACATCTGGTCGATCGCACCGAATTTAAATCCCAACATAGCAAACTTGCCCGCGAAGCCGCGCCGCGGCGCCACACTGACAAAGAGGCCGCAGGGCAATGTCGTTTCATAGCGCTCCTCCCCGAAGCGCGGCGCGACGATTCGCTTGATCTTGCCGGACGATTCTCTCGCGGCTGTCTTCATATGGAGAGTGTGCTCCAAAATGGGCTGCATCACAAGCGAAACGCGACGAAGTACCAAGCTGGTATCCGCCTTCACAAGACCCACAACCCCTAGTGGTACAAAATTTTTGACACTCTCCGGTTCCGTCTTTGACCTCGCCGAACACCACTGTTAGGATGCGCCCCTTCACGCGTGAGGAAGGATCATCGGCGACGGCAAAACCGTCGCGTTTGTCATCGCGCGAAACGTGCCGGGAACCAACGCCTCCTTGCGGGGGCTACGAGATAACAGGGGTGGGCGTGACTCACGCAGTCGTCAAGGAAGCCTGGGAGAAGGTTCAAGCGGAGCTTGAGCGCACCATTGGCGAGCAGAACTTCCACCTCTATCTCAAGAACACGCTGATCGTTCAGCTCAACCCTGACATCGCCGAGATCGGCGTGCCGAACCTCACCATCGCCGACTTCGTCGAGGATCGTTTCGCGAACGACATCATGGCGAGCATCGAGCGCGTGCAGGGTTACCGGCCTGCGACGCTCAAGTTCAGCATCAACGGCCACCTCTTCCGCCGCCTTCGCGAGCGCGAGCGCGCGAACCGCGACGAACGCCCGGTTGATCCCGCGCCGGAAGCGCCACGCACCACTCCGCGCCGCGAGCCGATACCACGCCGCCGCTTGAACGCGCAAGTCTTCAATCTCAATCCGCGCTACCGCCTCGACAATTTTGTCGTCGGCCCGAGCAACAAGCTCGCCTTCAACTGCGCGGTCGAAGTCGCGACGCGCCCCGGACGCACCTACAACCCGATGTTCATCTACGGCGGCTGCGGCCTCGGCAAGACTCACCTGCTGCAGGGTATCGCCAACGCGCTGCTCCAGCGCCACGAGAACCTGCACACACTCTATGTGTCGGCGGAATACTTCGTCAATCAGTACGTGCAGGCGCTCACCAGCAACGCCATCGAACAGTTCCGCGCGCGCTTTCGCAACCTCGACGTGCTGATCGTCGACGACATCCACTTCCTGCGCGGCAAGGAGAAGTCGCAGGAAGAACTGCTGCACACGCTCGCCGCCCTCGAAACACAAGGCAAGCAGATCGTGCTTGCCTCCGACCTGCATCCGAAGGAGCTCGAGGAGTTTAAGCAATCGCTGCAATCGCGCTTCGTCCAAGGCATGGTAGCGCAACTCAACACACCGCAGTTCGACACGCGACTCGCGCTGATCAAGTCGAAACTCGGCCCCCACCGGGAACGTTTCCCCGACGGCGTGGTCTCCTTCCTCGCCGAGAAGCTCGACTGCAACATTCGCGAACTGGAAGGCTACCTGACCCAACTTTCGGCGCTCGCCGCCATGACCGGCGACAAACTTTCGCTCCCGCTGGTGCAGCAGGCGCTCACCGACTTCCTCGCCCACCGCCGGCGGCTTGTCGAACTGAGCGACATCGAAAACGTGGTGATCGCGCACTTCGGCGTCACGTCGGAACAACTTCATGGCCGTGTGCGCAAGCGCAATATCGCCATCGCGCGCCAGGTCTGCATGTATCTCGCGCGGCAGCTTACCCAGCATTCATTGAAGGAAATCGGCCGCTTTTTCGGCGGCAAGAATCACACGACGGTCGTCTTCGCCGAACAAAAAATTACGAGCGCCATCGAAGAAGACCCTGAGTTGAAGGCGACGGTCAACCGCCTTTCGCGCCAACTCAACGCCCCCGAAACGGCGTAACAGCCACGATTCTCCATTTCTCCGTTGCCAATGACTCCCGAGCCTCTAAACTCGCGGGGACTCCGTGCGACCGACAACACCTTAATGCGGGATAGAGCGTGCCCCTGCTTGATGCATTCACCTATTTCGAACAGGCCGTTCAGTGGGCCGGCGCCGATGGTTCGACTCCCGTCTGGTCGTTGATCTGGGTCGTGCTTTTCGCGTCGGGCATTGGCGCACCGCTCCCCGAGGATATCCCGCTCACACTCACCGGATTCCTCACCTTCCAGTCGGGCTTCTTTGGCAGCCACCCCAACCACATGACGTTCATTCTTGGCGACTTTCTCTACGCCTTCCTTTATGTCACCTCCGCCATCCTGATCGGCGATGCCTGCTGCTGGTGGCTCGGCAAGAAGTTCGGCCTCCCAATCCGCGAGCGCGTCAAACTCTTCAAGCGGCTGCTGACCGACAAACGCCTCGAAAAAGTTCAGGGCTGGTTCCAGCGCTTTGGCGGCGGCACCGTCTTCCTCGGGCGTCAGGTGGCAGGCGTGCGCTTCGTCACGTTCTTTACCGCCGGCACTGTGCGTATGCCGCTCCTGCGCTTTCTGTTTTGGGATTTTCTCGGCGCGCTGGTCAGCGTTCCAGTTTGGCTCACGCTTGGCGCCATCGGCAGCAACTATCAAGACGAACTCAAGAACTGGATCGCCAATACCTCGGTGGGATTTCTCGCGGCCGTGGTGATCGGCGTAGTGGCTCTCATTGTTTATGTACGCCACCGCCGCAAGCCCAAGGAAGCTGATGCTGCGCTCGCCAACATCTCAGTCACCGGCGTCACTTCCGCGGCGATCGCCGGATCCGTGACGATCTCCGAAACTGTCACCGGCGACACCAAAGCCGGCGCGCGATAAATCCTTTCGTCCTTTGTGATTTTCACCGCAAAAGCGCAAAGAACGCGGATAAAGAGAACTATGAAAACGCGAAATGGGGAAACCACGAAAAAGGCAGGATAATGCTGAAGTTGCATCATCATGGCTCCTTTCGTGCTTTCATTTTTTCGAAATTTCGTGATGAATTTTCTTATCCGCGCTTGCCCGCCGTAGCTTTAGCGAAGGCGGGTTTATTTGCGTTCATCCGCGGCTAAAAATCTTTCTTCTTTGCGTTCTCTGAGCCTTTGCGGTGAAAATTCTTCGCCGAAAATCAGGCTCGAAAGTGCGCCCCTAATGTTATACTCCCGCACCTCCAAGGGTTTGGGATAGTCAAACAAGGACTGGATTCCCGCCTCCGCGGGAATGACGATTGAGCGGTGGTTTCTGTGGAGCCTCGGTGACCGACCAAGACATCAGCGACTTTCGCGCCGATCTTCAAGTACAGCTCAAGCTGTACGAGGACATGATCGCCATCAACGAGGAGCAGCGCGCGCTGCTTACCGGTGATGAAAGCCGCGACCCCGACGACCTCCTCGCCCTCGTTGGCCGCAAGCAGAACCTGATGGCCGACGTTATGCGCGTCGAGGAGCGCGCACGCCCGCTCAAAGACCGCTGGCCCAACGAGCGCGCGGAACTTGCCGAGAACGCCCGCAGCGAGGTCGACGCCCTGATCGCGCGGCTCTCGGAAACCATCAAGACACTGATCTCCCTCGAGGACGAAGCCCACAAATCCCTCGAAGCCGCCATGGCCAAAACCAAGGAAAGCCTGCAGCGCATTCAACAGAAATCGCAGGTGAACCGCGCCTACGCCGCCTATGCGGGTAACACGGTCCAACCACGCTTCGTTGACCGGCGCTCGAAGTCATAACATGCAACGCGCCACCACGAGCAATGCGCCTCACGCAGCGGACTCTGATCTGCCCCCGGCGCAGCGCGCAGGCAACGCTCCCATCGGGCTCGAAGATCGCGAGGCGTTCACCGCGCTACTCGCCGAATACGACCGCGCCATCGCGCGCATCTCCGCTAGTCACGACTCTTTGCTCAAAAAGGTCGCCGACCTCACCGCAGAAATCGAGCACAAGAACCGCCTGCTCGCGCGGCAGGAACGCCTCGCTGCCCTTGGCGAAATGGCCGCTGGAGTCGCCCACGAGATCCGCAATCCACTTGGCGGGATCGCCCTCTATGTCGATCTCCTACGCAAAGACGTGCACGGAAATGAAGGCTCGCTCGCGATATGCGAGAAAATCGGCGGCGCGGTGGCGCGGCTCAACCATATCGTCGAGGCGATCCTCGGCTTCACGCGCCCCGTCGAACCAAAATTGCAGGACGTGAATGTCCGCGCGCTCACGGCGGAAGCAGCCGAGATGGCCAAGCCATTGGCAACGCAACGCAAGGTCTCCATTGCGGCAGATGTGTCACCCGCTTTGAACAACCTTCGCGCCGATCCGGAGCTTCTGCATCACCTCGTACTGAATCTTCTTCGCAACGCCGTCGAAGCCTCGGCCGATGGCAAGGAAGTGCTACTAAGGGCGTACACGATTCCCTGCACCGCGGAGAAACCGGGCCAACCGCTCAGCAAGGCTGTGATTGAAGTGCGCGACGGCGGCCCGGGCATCGCGCCCGAGAACCGCGACAAGATTTTTACTCCCTTCTTCACTACCAAGAAGGGCGGTACCGGCCTCGGTCTGGCCCTCTGTCAGCGCATCGCCGAAGCCCACGGCGGCGAACTCAAAGCCGCTAACCACCCCGAAGGCGGCGCGGTCTTCACGCTTGTCCTACCTTGAAGAATTCACCACAGAGGCACAGAGCAAGCAGAGAAAGAAAAGAAAGCCATCTACAGATAACGCAGATGTTCGCAGATTATGTGCGAGCAAGTGCGTTTCGCTCTTTCATCTTCCCATCGGCGTGGCTTTTCGGCTTCGCCACCATTCACTGGATGGCGGCTCTCGCCTCAAAGTCTGCGAAATCTTCGGACAATCTTCTCTTTTCTTTCCCCGTGAATCCCCGTGGTCCCCGTGGTAAAAAGTTCCTTGGATTTCGTCTTTCCCTCTATGAACTCTGTGCCTCTGTGGTGAATCTTCTGCCGCCTATGAGCCGCGAATCGCCCATCATCTGCCGCTTGATCACGCTCGACGAAGCCATCAGCGTCCGCTTGCTCACCGTCCGCGCCGGCAAGACGCGTGAGGAATGCTTTCTGCCGGGCGATGAGCATCCTTCGACGCTTCACTATGGTGGAGTTGACGAAACTGGCCGCGTCGTCTGCACGCTCACCATGATCGACAAGGCCGCGCCGAACAGCGCGATAGCTCCCGCGCGCCAGCTTCGCGCCATGGGCACCGATCCGAAGGTGCAGGGCAAAGGTGTCGGCCGTCTCGTCGTCGAGTTCACGGTCGCTGACCAGAAAAAGCGCGGCGCGAAGCTCATCTGGTGCAACGCGCGCATGAGCGCGCTTGGCTTCTACGAACGCTTGGGTTTCATCGCCCACGGCCCGGAGTTCGAACTGCCGCCCTGGGGTCCGCATCGCGTGGCGATGCTTGAGCTGTAAAACCTCCGTCGGTTACGATATTTCGCGAACATGCCCCGACTCCCCGGCGCCGCAACACGCGGGCCGTCACATCGGACCCGATGGAGCCCTGCGCCGATCCAAAGCAAGACTGTGAGCAACATCAGAGCCGGCACACCCGACGTTCCTGTCAGCATGCACGATGCGGGCGCGTCGGCGACGAGTTCCGCGCTCAAAACGTCCAGCGAAGTCTCTGAAGAGCCGTCCGTCGCGGCTGCCGGAGCGACGTACAACATCAGCGCGATGGAGGCAGTATCACCAGCGGCATCTGTGGTCGCGATCACGACTACGGAGTTGCCCGCGCTCCCCGCGGCAGGTTTACCGGCAATCACGCCGCTGGATGCGAAGAGTCTCAGGCCTTCGGGGAGACCCGACGCGTCGAACCTGTAGGGCGATTCTCCACCGGTCGCGCTCAATGTCACGGGACCGTAAACCTCGCCCTCCTGACCGTCGGGAAGATAATTGTTCAGGATTCGCAAGTCGCCGGAAGCGCCGCCTTCGACGTTGAACGCGAACGTCCGACTCACGGAATGAGACGCATACTGATCTGTTTCGTTGGCCGTGACTTCCAGCGCGTATCCTCCGGCGGTTCCCAATTTCGGGGTGCCCATGATAGCCCAGACCCCGCCATGCTTGCCGATGAGAAGGCCCGCGGGCAAGCCGGTTGCGGCCATGCTCAACGATGCGATGACGCCGGAGATTTTCAGTGGCGTGATATACGCGACGCCCTCTGTGGCGACGGGGAGCGCGGACGTTTCGATGGTCACCTCCGGCCCGCTGACATTCAGCGTGAACACGAAGATTGTGGTCAGCGGGCTGGGAGTCGTCGAGTCAGTGACATCGAAGGTCGCGGTGTAAGCGCCATGTTCTGCGCCGCCGCAGAATGGCGTGCCGCTCAAGGTTCCATCAGCGGCGATCATCATTCCCGGCGGGAGACCGTCAATGTTGCCGAAGGTGTATGGCGCAGTGCCGCCTGAGAGCTGGAGCGATAGCGGCTCATAGGTTAGGTGCTCTGTTGCATCAGGAATATTGACGGTATCGAACTCATGCGGCTTGACAACGTTTAATGCGAGCGTCAGTGATGGGTAGTAATAGGTTGTCGGTACAAAACCGCTCAGAATCGTTTCGTGATAATGGATGGTGATGACGTATTCGCCGGCGGAACCGGTCTGCGGTGTGCCACCGATGCTGCCGTCGGTGTTGAGCGCAAGTCCATCGGGCAATCCCCCCGCGCTGTCGGCGATGACACCCGACGATGGGATATAGGGAAGATTCACGGCGCTGTACGGTTCGCCTTCGACGGCTGCTTCAAGCCACGTCTTTTCGGAGGCGGCGCCACCTTCGATGGTGGTCGTGATATCGCTTACGTTTGAGAGCGTCAGTCCAACCAAATCCCCGGGCTTATTAATGACGTATTTTACCGACACGAACACAACATAGGTTGTCGGACCGTCGCCAAGCGCATTGGCGCATCCCTCGGCGGGTGTGCCGGAAATTATCCCCCGTCCCGTCGTTCCCGGTTCGAGCGTGATGGTAAGTCCGAGGGCTGAAGCCGAGAATGGCACGCCGCTCGTATTCGCCGGATCGTATGCGGTTATGTCGGCAATGGATGCGTTCGAAAAACTTTTGAATGTGTATCCCTGCGAGAAATACGGCTCTTCGATGACAGGCTGACTGAACCTTAACTCCTGGTCGTATGCGGCGCTCTCTTTCCCATTTGGCAGTGGATTGGGTGTGATGCGTATTGGGTTATCGGCCAAGAGCGGTGTGGCGAGCAGTACTGTCAATACCAGCCTTGAAGCACTGTTGATAAATCGATACATGGATTCTCCTTGATTCGCGCAATACGCGAACCGCTGCGCCCTGGTACGGGACAACGTTCGATCACCTGTCGATACGTGAATGCGACACGTGGTCGTTGACGGCTATCTTTCAGGGTTGATTCCCTCGCTGCCAACGGAAACGTCAAAGCGCCTGGCCACCAATAAAGACGGCTCGAGCCGCTAGCGCACCAAGAATTCAGAGCGTGACACGCTCGCGGCCAGCGTGGCCATGAATTCAACGGCTTCCGCGCCGCCCCCCATCGCGCCAACCGTTTTTGCATTCGGGTCGCCGATGAAGATGCAGATGAACTTGGCATCTTCAAACCTGCTGAACCAGCCCGGAAAATCTTCGAGGCATGCAGCCATGTGCTTGCGGCCGCCAAGAAATTTCGGCGTCGCGGGGTAGGGCGCGCCATCGCTCAACACAAAGAGTGTGTCGATATCGCTGTAGTCGTGGCAGGCTCTTTCAAGCGAACGATAGGTCGGCGTACCAAGCCAGGTTGTCCGTGTTTTGATTTCCTCGATCGCGGCTGCTTGCGCTTCCCCTGTGCATTGCACCAGTGCGCCCTGCCATGCATCGCTGTTTGGAAGCTGACAGATATCCGCCGGTTCACCGCCGGCAAGATAGACAAGGTCGAAAGAGAAGGTGTCATCGAAAGCTTTAATGGCCTTGATGGCTTCGGCCTTGACGATGTCGAGGCGGGATGCGTTGGAAATGATATTGCCATCGGCATCCTCGTAACTTCCGTGAGAAGCGCCCATCGAAAGGGAAAAGTCCAGGTTGAAGACGACCTTGTGTCCCACTATTTCGATTCCAAAAATGAAGGGACCCTCGCCGTCCTCGTCCATAGGATCCGATGGTTCGACGGACGGGTTGCCGGTTTCAACCGGCGGGCGAGAGCTTTCTGAATCCGCCCCATCCTTCGCCGGCACGCGCAGCATGAGTCTGCCCGATGGCGCGTCCGCGCCGGCCGTTTCCCCTGATCGCATCAGGATTGGCGCTGACGCGTTTCCGGACGTTTCGCTATCACTTAAGTCACCGCCGAAACTTTCCGCGCTGATGATGCCCGCGCAGGTGGCGGCAACGGCGAGCGCACTGGGAATTGTAAGGTGGCGAGCGTTCATGATTGTCTCCCGTCTTGGCCGGATATTTTCCGGGTCTACGGGAGAAAGAATACCGGACTTAGGAGAAAGTACATCCAGCGGCGAACAAGTCGCATCACGTCCGCGTGTAGATTACGGTTTGGGTACACAAGGACGTGATGGTTCACCGCGAGCAGAAAGTGCCGAGGAAAGCGTAACGCGCGATATTTCAGGGAGTTACGCCCGTATCGTTGCCGGTTGGACGTAGCGCCTAAAACCCTGATAGCCATTGTCGACCAGACGCCGGAACCAAGCCAGCGCGCGCT
>JABWBM010000125.1 GCA_013360495.1 Planctomycetaceae bacterium | reverse complement strand
GGGCGAGGGTCGGACCACCGTCCGTGTCCCGCCCGCGGCCGCGCCACCAACGCTCCACCGCCAGCCCGAGCCCGTGGAACACGCCCCACGCCACGAACGTGGCCGCGGCGCCGTGCCACAACCCCCCGAGCGTCATGGTCAACACCAGGTTGCGGTAGGTGCGCGCCGCGCCGTGCCGACTGCCGCCGAGCGGGATGTACAGGTAGTCGCGCAGCCAGCGCGACAGCGTCATGTGCCAGCGCCGCCAGAAGTCGGCGATCGACTCGGCCGCGTACGGCCGGTCGAAGTTCTGCGGAAAGCGGATGCCCATGAGCAGCGCGATGCCGATGGCCATGTCGAGAGCGAGGGACCCGCTCGGGATCACGTCGATATCGCGGACTGGCCTTTCAGTCAGGCGCATGACCGCGCCTTTCCCGCAACTTTTCTCAATGGCAGCGATAGCATTTTGAATCGCCACGAGCTTTTGATCGGCGGGGTTCTTGCTCCGGGGTTTCTTTTCGGTTTCGTGTTCGGTCTTGGAAGCCATGAGTCAAGCCTTTCAAATTTTCGAGCGCCCACTTCTGTTGGACGCTCTTCGTTTACCGGATCGGGGGCCGCAACAGCCCAATTCTCACCGGCGACGGATATACAGTATCCGATGCTGTATAAGAAAACAAGTGTAATTGCGAACATTTTTTTGCGGAAATGTAAAAACGTGTTCAATGGTGTGTTTATCGCGCAAGGGAGACGTCCGCCTCAAAATCATCAAATTCTTGCGGCTTTGTGCGAAGTTATGGGTGGTTGCACCCAAGGGCTTGCTCATTGGCGCTGTCTATGACGATAATGACCCCTATGGACGACCGGCAGCCAAACAATGGAGACCGCCAGCCTCGCCAAGGGGAACGGCGGCAACCCAACCAAGGGGGTAGGCAGCCTCGCCAAGGGGATCGCCAACCACGGGACGGCGACCGCCAACCCCGTGAGGGCGACCGTCAACCACGCAATGGGGATCGGCCCCGTCGTGGGGGAAGGCCGCGCCGAGGTGGCGGCGGTGGTGGTGGGGGACGTCACCGTGGCGGCGACCGTCCGCATCAGCATCCTCCCGCATTGACCATGGGTCAGGCGGTGGCGTTGGTATCGACCGACCACCGCGTGAAAATCGTGCGCAAAATCTGGATGTGGTATGTACGCACCGGTGGCCGCGACGTTGGTGAATACCCTTCAAAGGAAGAGGCCTTCATGGCCGCCGCGAACATTCTCGCGCGCATGCGGCAGCAGTAGCGTGTGTCAATGGATAATGACGAGCATCCAACAGGGCACAGTAACGAAGATGCGCTGGATAACAAAGCATACCCACGCGTTCGCTCGTCAGACTTCTTTGAAAACTCCCATAGACATTGAGAAGGAATATGTTTGCGGAAACAGCCAATGAACTCCGACGCGAAATAGGGCTTTCAAAGTAGTCACCTTTCAAATCGACTATCTTGACTCTTGTGTGCTTGGTCGGTTCTGGATGCCCGTCCCAGGCCTTCGCGGGGGCAGGCTCTACGCGGGCATGACGTCCGTAAAGCCGAAGTCTCTTCGAGGGGGGATTATTTTCCTCAATCGGCCCGGCGTCTCAACCGAGTTCATCGGAGTCTCGGCTCGTTGCAGGCTCATCCCCGGCTCCCTGACCTCTATGCTTCAAAGGGAACGTTCGCTTGCGAGGTTGTGGAGCTTCCTCCAATTCCTGCGGTAAGGGTTTCTGAGGCGCGTCGGGGTTGGCAGTGCGGATGCGGATGCTCCCGCCCTCCTGCTCGACCTCGATCTTCTGTTGCTTGACCAGTTCGAGAATGGCGAGAAAGTTTCCAATCACCGTTTGCCGGTCAGCCTGTCTGCCGCCCAGCGCATCGAAATCGACCTTCCCGCTCGCTTCGAGCTGCAACAATATCAGGCGGATGAATTCCTCGATCGGCCGGTCGTCGAGGTTGATACGGTAGGGCTGCGACGAGGTGATCTCGCGCATCAGCCGCGCCTGTTCGCGGTAGAGGTGATAGACCGAGATGTCGTCGAGGAAGATGTCATCGGCCTCGGCGTCGGGGATCAATCCGGACGGGCGGCCGTGATAGCGCGCCTCATCCATCTGCCGTTCGCCAAGCTGCAGTGCCATGTCGCGGAAACGCTTGTATTCGAGGAGTTGGGCGACAAGCGATTCGCGCGGGTCCTGCCCTTTGCCGCCGCGTTGGGCCTGGTGCAGCACCATCTCGGATTTGAGCTTGATGAGTTGCGCCGCGAGCACGAGGTATTCGCCTGCGAATTCGAGGTCGACGCGCTCCATCTTTTGAAGTTCGGCGACGTAGCGTTCGGCGACGTCGGCCACGGGCAGGTTATGGATGTCCACTTCGGCGCGACGAACGAGGAAGAGGAGCAGGTCAAGGGGGCCGGTGTATTGCTTGATGGCGACATGCAGATCGGGCATTTCTACCTCCGGCGATACGATACCATCTGCGCAGGTTCGCGACGAAAAGAAAGTCGCTCGGAAGATTGAGATCCGCGAAGGCTCGCCATATGCCACAGGGAATAATGGATGTAGAATGACGGTTCTGAGAGAGGACTTTTTGGCGGGCAGAGGAAACCCCGTGCAGTTGCAGATCCGACATTATCCCGACCCCGTGCTGATGCGGCCATCGGCGCCGGTCACAGAGTTCGACCCGGCGCTTGTCCGCTTCGTCGAGGACATGTTCGAGACGATGTATATCGAAGAAGGGGTTGGACTCGCCGCCCCGCAGGTGGGAGTGAACAAGCGTATTTTCGTCGTCAATTGCGCTTTCGAGGAAAAGGGCGCGGAGGCCGAAATCGCGTTGATCAATCCGGTCATCGTGGAAGCTCGAGACGAACAGACCGGCAAAGAGGGGTGCCTCTCTTTCCCGCAGATTTTCGCCGACGTAACCCGGGCCAATGTCATCCGAATCAAATATCAGGATGTCAAGGGGAACTGGCATGAAGCGGTGGGGGAGGGATTGCTCGCCCGCGCCTTCCAGCATGAACTTGACCACCTCGACGGCAAGGTGTTCGTCGACTATCTGCGGCCGGAACAACTGCAGGAAATCCGCCCTCAAATCGACGAACTCAAGCGTGAATTCAAACGCAATCCCCAAGCGGTCCGGTAGGGGGTTGAGTGGGCCAGCCGAGGCGGGATTTTCTCGCTTTTAGACGCCCCAAGATCGTAAAAGCAAAGGACTTGCGGTCATTTCCACGTTCGTGGGGGAGCTATGCGGACGAATCTTCACTTTTTTTGCGCGTCGTTGATCGCTGTCTTCGTCGCGGGTGTTTCCGGCTTGCAGGGGCAGGCCGTGGGGGGCGTGGCGCCGGCTCCTGTTCCCGCGGAGGACGCCGCGGAATCCCCGGAAGAACAGCAGATGGCGGAAGCCAAGCGCACGCTGCTTCACCTTGCTGCTGTTTTGCGCTCGCACCGCGTGCGGTATGACCGCTACCCGGACAAGCTCAAGGAGCTTGTCGAGCGTGGAATGCTCAAAGAGGAACCATCCGACCCTTGGGGAACGCCGGTTCAATATGAGTTGAAGGAAGACGAAGGCGCCGGGGCCAGCGGAGCGAAAAAGAAAAGTAAAAAGGACGGCGCGCCTCCGAAGACCTTCGAGCTACGCATGGCCGGGCCGGACAAGTCGCTCAACACGATCGACGATATACGCTACACAAAAGATGGTTTGCGTCTGACACTTTCCGAGCAGCAAAAGGTTGACATCCTCGCCGACGGGGGCGTGAACTACACCATTTCGCGTCACGCGTGGGCATGGGAGCAGGCGTACCGTCTTTGGGTGACGATTGCCGAGTATGAAACACGGACCGCGACAACGGTGACAAGTCTCAAGTCGTTGACGCTTCCGGCGGATGTCTTTTCGGGCAGCGAGCCGGTCGATATTTTCGGCAGGCGTTTCGAGTTCAAGGACGTTCGCGGCGTGCGCGCGGTGATGGCGCAAGAATTGAAAGAGACCGCCCCGGCTATTTCCCTGACGGAGTCGGAATTCGTCCACTATCTCAAGGCTCGCCTCGCGCGCAATGAGGACAATGACTGGCAGCGGCGGCAATTTGTCGAAGAGGTATTCCGCTTCATGCAGACGCGTGGGCGGCTGCCGCTTACGATGCGCGAAATCATCGCTGCGACGAGCAATTATTGGCTCGCACGCCAGACGCAGAGTAACGGCCTATACTACCTTACTCTCGCCGAAGAGACGACGTTTGTCATCATTACCTGCGGCGCGGACAAACTCCCCGGCGGACGGAACGCCAACATGGACGGGATTTTTTACGGCCCACGCAACGTGCTCAACGCCGAGGCAGGAGGCGCAAACCAATGGTTCAACGAAGCGGAGATTCACGAGGGTATCTACGGCGAGCTGAAAAAGGCGATTCTTGATCGCTATGGATCAGCCGAAGATCAATCCAAAGACGAGCATGGAGAGTTCCCGCTTCCAGAGGGCCTTACGGAAGAGCAGCGCAGGGAGATCGAAAAGGCGTTGAGGGACGCGGTGAATAAGAAGAATCAGGGGGAAAAGAAGAACGAGCAGAAAGAAGAGAACAAAGAAGAGGCGAAGGACGAAACAAACGAAGACGCTGAAAATACCTCTGATGCGGAAAGCGAAGAAGAAGCTGTACCTGAAGACAA
This sequence comes from Planctomycetaceae bacterium, assembly GCA_013360495.1. Lineage (GTDB taxonomy): Bacteria > Planctomycetota > UBA8742 > UBA2392 > JABWBM01 > JABWBM01. The sequence continues at coordinate 5,559 of JABWBM010000125.1, read as the reverse complement.
ACCCGCTGAGCCGGATGACCAAAATGGTGAAGGCGACGGCCGGGAAGAATCAGACGCCAAAGATGGCGAGGAAGCTTGCCGTCCAGCTTCTTCACGAGCGACGCTTCTCTGCGCGGCGATCCTCTCGCCGGATATAGTGCGGGCGCTCTTTGCGCAGGAAAGTCCGGAAACGGCTCAACCCGCGCAACCAGAACCCAAGCGCTACGTAATGACCGGGCCGGCAGATCTCGTTCCTGTAACGCTCTATTCGCCAACTGAAGCCAAAGAGGCAGGGGTGCTTTCCGGCGAGGACTGGCGTCATTATCGCTTTACATATCCGCTTCAGAATCTGTTCCGCGAAGCCATGGAGTATAAGGGAAAGGTTGGGCCGGAAGTCGCCTTCCCGTGTGGCAATATCGTGCTTTCCAACGGTAAGCACTTCCTCGACAACTCAAACAAATCATGGCTGGAGAACCAATACTGGGGCGATGACGAGGGCGATGATCCCTATCAGGCGTTTATCATCACGCGCATGGAGCGCGATGAATTCAACAACCTGAAAGCGCTCGTGTGTGTGGGTATTCCAACCAACATCAACAACGACGCGATCGTGGTGTTCGTGTTGATCGACGGCGACCAGGCCGGGCCGCTCTATTCGAAAGTTTCGGAACAGCCCGAGGGGTGGCTCGAACAGGCACTCAAGTATGATGGCAAACCGCCATCGCAGGCGGCAGAAGAAAAACCTGCGGACAAGCCCGAAGAAAAGCCGGCAGACAAGCCGGAAGAATCAAAGCCTGCCGACAAGCCGGCTGAGAACAAATAGTCTTGATGTCTGGCAAACGCTACTCTTCGCTTTCGCGCAGCTTTTGCAGAACCGAATAATCTTCGAGCGTCGTCGTGTCGCCGACTGATGCGTTGCCGCAGGCGATGTCGCGTAGCAACCGGCGCATGATTTTGCCCGAGCGCGTCTTGGGGAGAGCGTTGGTGAAACGAATGTCGGCAGGCACAGCGAGCTTGCCGATCTCGCGCGTCACATGCTTGCCAAGCTCACGCCGCAATTCTTCGCCCGCTGTAGCGTTGCCCCGTGGCGTGACGAAGGCCACCAACGCCTGCCCGGTCAATGCATCGGGACGGGCGACCACGGCGGCTTCCGCCACTGACGGGTGACTCACCAGTGCCGACTCGATTTCGGCGGTGCCGAGACGATGGCCCGATACATTCACCACGTCGTCCATGCGCCCGAGCACCCAGATGTAGCCGTCCGCATCGCGATGGGCTGCGTCGCCGGTGACATAGATTCCGCCCGACGGGAAGTAGGTGTTCTTGAAGCGTTCGGGATCGCCATAGATGCCGCGCAACATGCCGGGCCATGGCTCGCGAATCACCAGCCGTCCGCCCTTGCCGGGAGGAACGGGCCTGTTGTGCTCGTCCACGACGTCAGCGGCAACACCGGGCAGCGGGAGCGTTGCCGAGCCGGGCTTGGTGGGCGTCCCGCCGGGGAGTGGTGAGATCATGATCCCGCCAGTCTCCGTCTGCCACCAGGTATCGACAATCGGACAGCGCTCGTCACCAACGACGCGGTGATACCACATCCATGCCTCGGGGTTGATCGGCTCGCCGACGGAGCCGAGGAGGCGCAAGCTCGAGCGATCATGGCGCTTCACCCACTCATCGCCGAGGCGCATAAAAGTTCGGATCGCGGTCGGCGCGGTGTAGAAGATATTGACGCCGTGGCGCTCGACGATGGACCAGAGGCGTCCCGCGTCCGGCCACGTGGGCGCGCCCTCATAGATCAGCGAAGTCGCGCCATTGGCAAGAATGCCGTAGACCACATAGCTGTGTCCGGTGATCCAGCCGACATCGGCGGTGCAGAAATAGACGTCGTCCTCGCGCAGGTCGAAGACACTGCGCGCGGTATAGGCAGCCCAGACCATGTAGCCGCCGGTAGTGTGAAGTATCCCCTTAGGCTTGCCGGTGGTTCCCGACGTGTAGAGCAAAAAAAGCGGATGTTCGGCATCAAAAGCTTCGGTCTCGATGAATCGCGGCTTGCCTTCGACGGCTTCGTGCCACCAGAGATCACGGCCGGCCTTCATCGGCGTATTGTCACCGGTATTACGATGAACGATGACAGCCTCAACACTCGGCACGTTCGTGAGCGCCTGATCCACGTTGTTCTTGAGATCAACGGTCCTTCCGCGGCGACGCAGTCCGTCGGCCGTGATCACCGCCTTGGCCTTGCAGTCGTTGAGTCTGTCGGCGATTGCCTGCGCGGAGAATCCGCCAAAAATGACGGTGTGCGGAGCGCCAATGCGGGCGCAGGCGAGCATGGCGATGGCGGCCTCGGCGCAATTGGGCATATAGATGCCCACGCGATCGCCGGCATTGATGCCGCGAGATTTGAGGACATGGGCAAGACGGCAGACCTCGCGCAGGAGCTGGTCGTAGGTGAGCGTTTGAACTTCGCCGCTCTCAAGCTCGGTGATGATGGCCGCTTTGTTGCGCCGCCCACCCGCGACGTGACGGTCGAGACAGTTGTGGGAAATGTTGGTCTTGCCGCCGATGAACCAGCGGGCGTTTGGCGGGTTCCACTCGCGAACCTTCGACCATGGCGTGAACCAGTGGAATTCTTTCGCTACGTCCCCCCAAAAACTTTCGGGATTGTCGGCGGCGTCGCGAAAGAGCTTGCAGTAATCGTCCAGGGATTTGACACGGGCGCGTGCGCTGAACGACGCGGGCGGCCTGAACACGCGGACTTCGCGCTGCACAGATTCGATTGCATCACCCATGAAAGGCTCCCGGGATAATCCCCACCATATCAAGATTCGTCCGGCCTTGGAAACGGTGGCTTGGTCGAGGCTATACTCATCCGATGGACGTTGCGCGGCTTAGCGACGATGTGGTGATGTTCCGCCTTTTCGATGATCTGGCGTGTGACGAATTGCTACGTGCGGGCAGAGAGTCACAGCGGTGGATCGAGTTTACGGGCGACGCCAAGGCTCAAAAGATGGGCCGGCCGCCGCGCAGAGCGCTTCTTTTCGAACACGCCCCGGAGGCGTTCGCAACCTTCGACGAACCTCGTCGCGGCACCCTCAAGAAACTCGTTCTCGAGCAATTCAGCGAGCACGCCCCGCATGTCAATGAGGTTCGACTTTATCACTATCGCAAGGGGTGTCTCTTCGGCATGCACCCCGATGCCGAACCCGGCACGGAACTGGCCCGAATCCGGCGTTTCAGCCTCGTTTGCTACCTTAACGACGACCTGCTCGGCGGCCATACGCTCTTTCCTGACGCAAGCCTCGCGGTACAGCCGAAGAAAGGCCACGCGATTCTCTTCCCATCCCATGTTATTCATGCGGCAAGCGAGGTGTATGCGGGAGAAAAGCATATCCTCGTCGCATGGCTCGGAGAAATCGCTGGTTCCGCGGAAGCCGGAGCGTACTGAGTCGCGAACAACCGTTTCGCTTGTGCATTGCTCTGGGCGCACAACGATTCATATGCGAGGGGCGTGTCAGTTCGATCCGGTAAAGAACTCGCCGATGGCTTTGATGAAGAGGCCGCGTTCTCCACGCAGAAAGATGTCTTCGGAAACCATCAAGGGACCAAGGAAATACGCCATCTGCAAAACCACCACGACGAAGAGCACATTCCAGAGCATGAGCACGCGGCCCGAGAACATATTGGCCTGCTTCCAGTCGAAGAAACGCCGCATACGCGAGAGCAGGTTCATGCCGAAGATCAAAGCTGCCGCCACCACGATCACGTGCAACGCGACGAGAAACCGCCCCGCATCGGCCTCGGAACTGATGGTGAAGAACCACGCGATTGGCGCGCAACCGAAGAGGATCAATCCCGACGCCGTGGTCATCAGGAGCACGGCGGCGCATGCCTGGAGCAGGCTCGGTCTTGCTCCCACCAGGCACTGAAAGACATAGAATGACGGCAGGCAGATCAACGCGCTGCCGAGCATCACCAGAGGGAACTTGAGCGCGGCGTACAATGCTTGTTGCGGCCCGGAGAATGAACCGATTACCGCGCCATAAAGTGCCGCTGTGAGTAATGCCAATATAGCAAGATTGCGTATGATTCGGTGCAGATCGCCGCCGTCAAGCAGATCGCGCGCCAACGTCCCCTGTGCTTTCAAGAGTCGCGCGCCGATGGGCTGTGCTTCGCGTTTTGCCCCGTCCTCATCCCAGCGCGTCATCCACCCCGGCACCCTGCTCGCGCGCTCGATCACGCGTTCGTTCAGCGCTTTCAGCCGTTCCTCGTAACTGTCGTTCTGCTCATTCATGTGATGATCCCCGTTTCCATCAGCCAGCGGCGAAAGACCGCAAACACTCCGGTATAGAAGTTGCCCTTAAGCCCATGCTCAAGGTTGTAAAAGCCTTCGAGGTTGAGCGAATTCCCGATCCACGGACGCAGGATGTAGGCCACTTGCGCCCCGACGAACTGGTAGATCAGCACACACCAGATCAGAGGCCAAAGAACCGGAACGCCCGGCCCGGCGATCGCCCGTAGCATATGCGCGAGATAGCGCACGCCGAAGACACCGGCGAGGGCGCCACACAACGCGCAGGCGAGATAGAGATTGAGGTAAGCCGTGTAGTTTGGGATCGGTGAGCTGACGCAGAAGAGCAAGATGACCGGCGAGAGCGCCCCGAGCGATGCGGTCGTGACGCACAACGTCGCAAGCGAGATGGCGAGTGTCTGGCGCGGCCGTTCCACGATTCGCGAAACAACGAGAACGATGTGCATCAGCGCGAAACAGATGAACAGGGTGATCGCGAAAAAGACAGGCATCTTGACGAGCGTGCGGATGGCATGCTCGCCGCCAACATATGACCCGACTGCGGCACCCCACATCATTGCGCCGATAAGACCAAGGATCGTCAATCTGACATTGAAGCGAAGGAGGCTTTCGCCACCAGCGATGTGTAAGCCGGTTGCCCCGGGTTCGCGAAGAAACTTGCCTATGGTTTCGGACGGCATGGTGGGAATTTTCCTATCCTGTTGGTTCATCGGTAAGCCGCCACGGAGTCTTGATCGAAAACGAGCCGCGAAGAGAATTTTATCACTTCGACGATTACACGCAGAAAACATCTCTCATAACTTCATGAATTTGTTGCGCTTGTGCATACTGCCAAAAGGCGCTATGATCATTCCTGAACGCGCGCGGCTCGCAGGAGGGCGGCGCAAAATGCTTCCGACGATTTCCTGCGTCACTGCTCGGCCCCGGGATTCTTCCGATCGCCTCACCGAGACATGGCCGCCGTTTATCTCGGGTAACTGAGGCCTCGTGAATTCTATGGAACAAAGATCGTTTTCGGCGTTATCGCTCCACCCCGCAATCCTCAAAGCTCTTACCGAAGAAGGCTATCAGCACGCGACGGACATCCAGTCTCGCGCCATACCTGAAGTCCTCAAGGGAAGGGATCTGCTTGCCATCGCGCAAACCGGAACAGGCAAGACGGCAGCGTTTTCGCTGCCGATGCTGCATCGCCTGCATCACCAGCCATCGGGTGGCGGGCGCCAGCTTCGCGCCTTGATCCTGACTCCGACGCGGGAACTCGCGCTGCAGGCGGT